>CAMLGG010000220.1 GCA_946479475.1 uncultured Ideonella sp.
GTCGCCTCCAGCCCGTCCATGCCCGGCATCTGCACGTCCATGAGGACCAGGTCGAAGTCGCGGCCGAGCAGCCGGTCGAGCGCCTCCTGCCCGTCGGAGGCGGTCTCGACCGAAACGCCGGCCGCCTTCAGCAGCGCGGTGCCTACCTCGCGGTTGACCGGGTTGTCCTCGACCAGCAGGACGCTCGTGGATCCGCGCGATCTGAGCGCCATCGCCGCGTCGGCATCGCCCGCGGGTACCGCGGGCTGCTGCGGCGCAAGGCTGCCTTCGCGGACGAGAACGGTGAACCAGAAGGTGCTGCCGCGACCCGGCTGGCTGTCGACGCTCACCGCGCCGCCCATCATGTCCACCAGGCGCCGGGTGATCGCGAGCCCCAGGCCGGTGCCGCCGAAGCGGCGCGTCGTGGAGGCATCCGCCTGCGTGAAGGGGTCGAAAAGTTGGGCCAGGGCCTCGGGCCGGATGCCGATGCCGGTATCGCGCACGCAGAACCGCAGGCGCCACCCGTCCGACCCGACGCCGTCGGAGCCGACGCTGAGATCGATCCGGCCTTCGGCGGTGAACTTCACGGCGTTGCTCAGCAGGTTCGCCAGGGCCTGCATCAGGCGGGTCGGATCGCCGTGCAGGACGTCCGGCACCGCCCCCACGCTCGCCTGCAGGATCAGGCCCTTGGCTTCGGCCCGCTCGGACACCATGCCGAGGGCCCGCGAAACCAGTTCGCGCAGCGAGAAGTCGACCGTCCTCAGCTCCAGCCGCCCGGCCTCGATCTTGGAAAGGTCCAGGATGTCGTTGATGACCTGCAGCAGGTGGCCGGCCGCCTCGGAGACCTTGCCCAGGCGCTCGACCGAGACGGCGTCGGCCGCATCGCGCCGCAACAGGTGGGTCAGGCCGATGATGGCGTTCATGGGCGTGCGGATCTCGTGGCTCATGTTGGCCAGGAAGGAGCTCTTGGCCCGGCTGGCCGACTCCGCCCGCTCCTTGGCCAGCCTCAGCTCCGCATTGGCGTCCCGCAGCCGGCGCTCGCTTTCGCCCAGCGCTTCGTTGGCCTGCAGCAGCTGCCCGGTGCGTGCTTGAATCATGTCCTCGAGGTGGTGGCGGTGGCGCTCGAGCTCCAGCTCGGCCAGGTGCTGCTCGGTGACGTCGCTGAACGAGGTCACGATCGAGGCCACCCGGCTGCCGGTGGGCTCGACCACCGGCTCGGCGTTGACGCTGATCCAGCGGCGTGCGCCATCCGGCAGGCAGACACCGACCAGCTGCCTGCGCAGCGCCCGGCCGCTGGCGAGCGCGCGTTGCATCGGGCGGTTGTTCGGCGGCATGGGGCGCCCGTCCGGGTAGACGGTGCGCCAGGAACGCAGGAAGGACGGCTCGCGCAGCCGGGCCAGCGAGCCGCCGAAGAACTTCTCGGCCTGCGCGTTGCAGGCCAGGAGCACGCCGGACGAGTCGTGCACGAGGATGCCCTCCTCTAGGGCCTCGACCATGGAGCGGTACTGCGCCTCGCTAGCCCGCACCGCGGCCTCGGCCTGGCGGCGCTGCGTCACGTCGGCGTGCACCACCACCGCCCCGCCCTCGGGCACGCCCAGCGGCGTCACGCTCATCTGGAACCACTGCAGGCCCTGCGCGGTCTCGCACGGGTACTCCATCGTGAAGAGCTGGCGCCGGCCGGCCAGGACGTCCTCGATGCCCGCCGCCACGTCGACCCCTGCGGCTGCGCCGGCGCAGGAGGACTGGCGGCAGACCTCGAGATAGTCGGCGCCCGGACCGGCCCGTGCCGCCTCGCCGGGCGGGCCGCTGCGGCGGCTGCCGAAATCGCGCCAGGCCTTGTTGACGGCGACGATGTTCCCGCGCACGTCCAGCACGGCGAGGTGGTCGAGCACCGAATCCTCCACCGCCTGCACCAGCTGGGCCGAGGCCTGCAGGGCCGCCTCCCAGCGCTTGCGCGAGGTGATGTCACGCGAGATTCCGAAGGTGCCGACGACGCGCCCCTCGTCGTCGTGCATCGGGCCTTTCACCGCGAGGTAGACCGCTTCGCCGTCGGCCGTGCTCAAGGCCTCCTCGCTGGTGCTGAGGCGGTTGCTTTCCATCACCGCGCGGTCATTGCGGCGGATCAGCTCCGCCTCTTCGGGTGGGAACAGCGTGCGGTCGTCCGCGCCCAGGATCGCGGAGACCGGCTTGCCCATCACCCGGCTGGCCTCCCTGTTGCAGAACAGGTAGCGGCCCTCGCGATCCTTGGCGAAGATGGCGTCGCCCGAGCCTTCGGCGATGCTCTTCATCAGCGCGAAGTAGTTCAGCTTCTGCTCGCGCTGCAGTTGCTGGTGGCGCATGCGCCGCTGCCGGCTGCGCTCCTGCATGAGCAGGTGCAGCCCGAAGGCCGTGGCCGCGACGAAGGCCCAGCCCTTGGCGGTCTGCCAGAACTCGATGCTCCGGGCGTCGTGCACCAGCCAGGCCAGCACGGAGTCGGAGGCGAATATCCACAAGGACGCGACCACCGCGTAGACGGCCGCCACCCGCAGCGCATAGCGGCGGTCGTCGGCGACGTAGGCCCGTGGCTCCACGGGATCTCAGTGCAGGCAGTTGCCGCCGGCGGCGGGTGCCGCAGGGGGACGCTCCGGGTAGCGGCGGGCGATGTCCACGAAGGCGTCGCTGCCCTCGAGGAACAGGTCGAGAAGGTCGGGATCGAAGTGCCGACCGCGCTCGGCCCGCATCGTCTGCAGCACCTCCTCCGGCGGGTGGGGACGCTTGTAGATGCGCCGCGAGATCAGGGCGTCGAAGACGTCGGCCACTGCCATCAGCCGCGCCGCCAGCGGGATGGCTTCGCCGGCCAGGCCGTCTGGATAGCCCTGGCCGTCCCAGCGCTCGCGGTGATGCAGCGCGATCTGCCGCGCGTGCCGCAGGAAGGGTGCCTGCCCGCCGACATCCTCGACGGCGCGGTCGATGACCTCGGCGCCCAGGCGCGCATGGGTCATCATGACGGCGCGCTCCTCGGGGGTGAGCCGGCCGGGCTTGAGAAGGATGCGGTCCGGCACGCCGACCTTGCCGATGTCGTGCAGGGGGGCCGACTTGCCGATGAGCTCGATGCTGCGCGGGTCCAGCTCGCCGGCGAAGCGCGGGTGCGTGCTCGCGCGGCGGGCCAGCTCGAACACCATCTCCTGCGTGCGCAGGATGTGGGCTCCGGTCTCGTTGTCGCGCGTCTCGGCCAGGCGCGCCAGGGCACGAATCATCACGTCCTGCGCAGCCTGGCCCTCTCGCTTGCGGCGGACCACTTCGTCGCCCAGCCGCTCGTTGTCCTGGCGCAGCCGGTCGCGGGCACGCTTCTGCTCGAGGTGGGCGCGGACCCGCGCCAGCAGCACCGGCGGATGCAGGGGCTTGGTGATGTAGTCGACCGCGCCGAGCGACAGCCCCCTGCCCTCGTCCTCCCGCGAGTCCAGCGCGGTGGCGAAGATGACCGGGATGTCGCGCGTCTGCGGCGACTGCTGCAGGCGCTGCATGACATCGAACCCGCTCAGGCCGGGCATCATCACGTCGAGCACGATCAGGTCCGGGTGCGGCGCCCGGGCGGCCAGCGCAAGGGCACGGGCGCCCGAGTTGGCCGCCCGAACGGTGTAGTCGCCGCGCAGCAACTCGCCCAGCAGCGAAAGGTTCTCGGCGGTGTCGTCGACGATCAGGATCGTCTGTCGGAGCTCCATGGCACGCAGTCCTCCCTGCGATCGGTCATGGGGCGGGATGCTAGGAAGGCCGCCCGGATCACCCCTTGCGCAATGTCAAGCGTCTTAACGTCGAAAAGAGGCCGGATCCCGCCACCTGCAACTGGGATACGCAACGCGCCCTTTTCCGGGGTTTGGGCCGGCCCGGCCCGCAGTACCCTGCGGCCGCCTCGTCCTTGCCACGCAAACCGCCCCGCTCGAAACCCCATGCCCAGGTCTTCGCTGTCCACCGCAGGCGCCGTCGGCGCGGGCGTCGCGCTCGCGGGGGCGGTCCTGGCTGTGCACTGGGCCATCCGGATCGAGGCGATCACCGGGCTCGTCCCCGGCTCCGAGCACCTCGGCCTGGTCAATCCGCTGCTCTTCGTCGCTGCCGGAATCTGCCTGTGGCATGCCTCGTGGAGATCGGGGACGAAGGGTTGGCTGTCGACCCTGTCGACGCTGTCGACGCTGTCGATCGTGGCACTCGTCGCGCTGCCCCTGGGTTACCTCGCCGAGAACGCCTTCGACCTCAGTCTCGGCATCGACATCGTTCGCAGCGGCATGCTGCCGAGTCCGGCCGTTCCCCACCCCGGGCGCTTTTCGCCCAACGCCAGCCTGGGCTTCCTGCTGGCCGGCCTGGCCTTCTGGCTGGAGCGCCGCCCGGCAACGCCCGCGCGCCAGCATGCCCTGCTGGGCCTGATCCTCGCCGTCGCGGCCATCGGCCTGGGCGGGCTGGCGGGCTACTTCCTCGGCCTGGAGACGCTGTACCGGATCGCCGACTTCAACCGCATGCTGCCCTCGACCGCCGCCGGCCTGTCGGTCCTCGCCGCAGGCCTGTGGATGCTGCGTGAGGCCGCGCAGGCGTTCGACGCCAGCCAGCTGCAGCGCAGCGAACAGCGCATCAAGCGACGCTCGATCGCGGTCATCACGCTGGTGGCCCTGGCCGGCGGGGTCGCCGGCTTCGCGGTCATGCGCGACACCTTCGAGCGCTCGGTCTCCAAGGACATGCTGCTGGTGGCCAAGACCAACGCCACCTCGCTCGCCCACACCCTCGACGTGAGCCTCTGGTTCCCGCGGACCGTGGCCAGCCGGCCGGCGGCGCGCCAGGCGCTGGCCACGCTGAGCAGGACGCCGGGCGACCCGGTTGCCGTCGACTTCCTGCAGAAGGTCGCCGAGAGCTTCCTCACCGCGGACCTCACGGAAGCGGAGATCCGCTCGGCCGACGGCACGCTGGTCGCTCAGGCCGGCTCGCCTGCGCCGGCCGGGCTGCAGGTGATCCAGCGTCTGGCCCACACCGACCAGCCCTCCGTCCTGGCCTGGAGCGAGGGCTACCTCCTGTTGACGGACACCGACGTGCTGGTCGACGGCCGGGTGGTCGGCCGCGTGCACACCGAGCAGCGCATGCCGCTGTTCGAGCGCCTGCTGTCCGACATCCGGGCGTCCGCCGCCACCTCGGACGTGGCGATCTGCGGCCGCGACGGCGGCAAGCTGGCCTGCGCGCCCAACCGCTACCGGCCTTCCGGCTTCGAGCTGCCCATGCTCGACGCGGCCGGCAGCCCGAGCCTGCCGGTGGCCAAGGCCCTGCTCGGCGAGCAGGGGGTGCAGTTCATGAGGGACAGGCGCGGCGCGAACGTCCTCTCGGCGTACACGCCGATCAAGGACTTCGGCCTGGGCCTGGCGATCCGCACGGACGTCGAGATGCTGTACTCGCCGCTGAAGTCACGGCTGAACCTGCTCGCGCTCGCCCTCACCGGCATCGTCGCCATGGCACTGTTTGCGCAGCACAGCCAGGTGCGGCCGGTGCTGCGTCGGCTGGTGGCCAGCGAGAAGCAGCTCAAGGCCATCCTCGAGGACCAGTCCGAGCTCGTGTCGCTGGCCGCGCCGGACGGCAAGCTGCTTTACGTGAACCCGGCCTATGCGAGGCACTACGGCCTGGCGCCGGAGGCCATGGTGGGCCGGAACCTGTTCGACCACGTCGCCCCGGCCGACCGGGAAGCGGTGCGCCAGGCCATCGCGCAAAGGCTGGCGACCGGCGCCACGGCCACCATCGAGAACCGCACCCAGGCTGCCGACGGGACGGTGCGCTGGGTCTCGTGGACCAACAGCGTGCAGCACGATTCGGCCGGCCGGCCCCGGCTGCACTCCGTCGGCCGCGACGTGACGCAGCGCCGGCTCGCCGAGCAGGCCATGCGCGCCCTGACGGCGATCTTCGACGCCACCACCGACTACGTCGTGCAGCTGGACACGCAGGGCCGCATCACCTACATGAACCCCGCGGCACGCCAGCGCACGGGCCGTTCGCTCGACGAGCCGATCGAGCAGCTGACGCTGGCCGACTTGAATCCCGAGCACACGCTGCAAAGGTTCATGACCGAGGTCTGGCCGGCCGCGCTGGACAAGGGCGTCTGGGTGGGCGAGTCGATGGTCTGGGACGAGCAGCGCCGCGAGTTCCCGGTCAGCCACATCGTCATCGCGCACCGCAACAAGGACGGCCGCGTGGAGTCCTTCTCCGCCCTCATGCGCGACATCTCCGCCGCCAAGGCGGCCGAGCAGGCCCTTCGCGACAGCGAGCATCGCCTGCGCATGGTGACCGACAACCTGCCGGTGCTGATCTCCTACCTCGACCGCGACCTGCGCTTCCGCTTCGTCAACCAGACCTTCCAGGAGTGGTTCGGCCCCGAGGCGGCCCCCCAGGTGGGCTCCCGCCTGAGCGAACTGCCCGACGAGCGCGCCTGGGCCGAGATCCAGCCGCAGCTGCAGACCGCGCTGTCCGGGCAGCAGGTGGCCTTCGACAGGGAGATCCGCACGCCGTACGGCCACCGTCACGTGCACATCTCGTTGGTGCCCGACCGCGACGAATCCGGCGCCGTCGTGGGCCTTTACACACTCATGGGCGACGTCACGTCGTTCCGCGAGTCGCAGCGCGCCCTGCAGGAGAGCGAGGCCCGCCTGCGCACCGTCGCCGATGCCCTGCCGATGCGCGTGGCCTACGTCGATGCGCAGGAGCGCTACAGCTTCTGCAACCTCGCCTACGAACGCGGCCTGGGCAAGCCGCGCGAAAAGCTGATCGGCAAGACCGTGCGCGAGCTGCTCGGTGATGCCGCCTACCGCCACGTCGAGCCGTACATCCGGCGCGCCCTGGCCGGCGAGTCGGTGACGTTCCAGAGCGAGGTGCCCGACAGCGGCAGTGCCCTTTGCCACGAGACGCACTACATCCCGCAGCGGTCGTCCGACGGCCGCACGGTGCTCGGCTTCCATGCGGTGATCACCGACATCACCCGCCAGAAGGTGGAAGAGCGGCGCCTGATCGAGCTGGCCCGCATCGACCCGCTGACCGGCCTGCTCAACCGGGCGGGCTTCGAGCTTCGCGTCGAGGAGGCGATGCAACGCTGCCGCGCCACCCGCACGCCGATGGCGCTCATGTACCTCGACATCGACAAGTTCAAGCAGATCAACGACCGCTTCGGCCACGACGCGGGCGACACGCTGCTGCGCGCGTTCGCCGAACGCCTGTCCCAGACCCTGCGCTCCACCGACACGGTCGCACGCCTGGGCGGCGACGAGTTCACGGTGGTCATGGAAGGCGTCCCCCGGCCGGAAGTGGCGGCCACGGTGGCGAACAAGGTCGTCCAGGCCATGGCCACGCCCTTCGTGGTCGGGCAGCACACGCTGAGTGTCACCACCAGCATCGGCCTGAGCTTCTGCCAGGACGATGCGATGACGGTGGAGGAACTGGTCAAGCAGGCCGACGTGATGCTCTACCGCGCCAAGGAAGCGGGTCGCAACAACGTGCAGATCGCCGAGCAACTCGTCGAGGACGCGCCCGTGTGAGCCGCCCCGCGCCGGGCAAGAACCCCGCCGCGCGCCAGGGCTAACAAATGCAAATGCGAATCGCTCGCATTAAGATGCGGTCGCCGTATCGACATCCGTCCGCACCAGCCAGCATCCCCGGCCAGCCCGTGCACGCCCCGACCCAGGAGCCCCTGCATGCCCCGAGCCCTGCCGGCCGCGCCGGCGACTTCCGCTGACGCCCAGGACCGAGACGACATCCCCCTCGCCGGGCGCATCGCAGCCGCATGCGGCTGCACGCCCACGCCGCCCCTGCCCGATGCGCGGGGTTCGCGCCGACGGCGCCTGTGGGAGTTGAGCCGCCATGCGCATTGCCCCGTCGTCGGCGTCTGCCTGCCCATGGCGGCCCTGCGCCGGCTGGTGGACAGGGAACTGGGCGGCAGGGCCATTGCCACCGACTACGAACTGCACTGCGGCATCAACACCGAATGCCGCGAGCGCGGCCGCATCGCCGAGGCGGTGGAGAAGGAGCTCGATCGCCGCTACGCGGCCGCCCTGCGCCGGGCCCGTGCGCTCAAGAGCCCCGACGCGCTGGCCGCCTGGTGGCGCGAGCAAGCCGGCGGCCGCGACGTGCCCGGCGCGCTATGGGCAACCCTGAGCCACCCGCGCTGCGACGCCGCGCTGGAGGAAGAGGTGCTGGCCGACATCCACATGATCCAGCACCAGTGCGGCGCTGCGGACCGCGCCGACCTGGCGCGCCTGGACGCCCTGCAGCAGGAGAACGAGGTGCTGGCGCGCGAGCTGGCGGCCGCCCAGCAGCGCTGGACCGTGCAATCGGCCGAGCTTGCGCGGCGGGCCGAGGAGAAGAGCGCAGAGCTGGTCCGCCTGCGTGCGGAGCTGCTCGGGCGCGACACCCTCATCGCCACCCTGCAGGAAGACCTGGCCGCCCTCGAAGCCGCCGTGCCGACGCTGCGCACGCGCGAGGAACTCACCCGCCAGGTGGCCCGGCAGATCGAGCGCATCCAGGACCTGGAGCGCGCATGGCTGAAAACCCGCCATGAACTGGAGCGGGAGCGGCACCGCGCCGACGAGGCGATCCAGGCCTCGCGCGCGCAGGTTGCGGCGCGGCCCGCCGAGACGCCGGAGATCGCCGAGCGGATCGAGGAGTCGCTGGCAGAACGCTCGGTGCTTTGCGTGGGCGGCCGCCCCGCCAGCCTGCCCGCCTACCGCCGCCTGGTCGAAGGCGTCGGTGGCCGCTTCCTGCACCACGACGGCGGCGAGGAAGACAAAGTCACGCGGCTGGACACCACCCTCGACAGCGCCGACATCGTCATCTGCCAGACCGGGTGCATCAGCCACAACGCCTACTGGCGCGTGAAGGACCATTGCAAGCGCACCGGCAAGC
>CAMLGG010000221.1 GCA_946479475.1 uncultured Ideonella sp.
CCGGTCTCGTCCTTCTCGAACTTCACGCCCCAGCGGTCCAGCTCCTCGATCATCGGAAAGCTGCCGGCGGCATAGGCCATCACCGCCTCCTGGTCGACGATGCCGTCGTTAGCCACGGTGATCTCCTTGACGTACTGCTCGGGCGTCGCGTGGCCCGGGATCACCGCGTTGTTCAGGCCGTCCATGCCCATGGAGATGGCCCCCGAGCGCTTGACGTGGGCCTTGTCGATCAAGAGCACGCGCAACTTCGGGTCGCGCTCCTTGGCCTTCACCGCGGCCATCGGGCCGCCGGTGCCGCCGCCGATCACGACGAGGTCGAATTCCAGTTCGATGAATTTCATGTGAGCTCCGCTGAACCCGCGACCTTGAAGCCCGGGGAGATGGATGGGAAGGAAGGATTCCGGCTGGCGTTATGCGAGCGTCAACTTCGCTCGATGCGCAGCCGGTACTGGAACGCGTCGCCGCGGTAGAAGAGGAACTCGAAGTCGATCGGACCCTCGTCCGAATGCGTCAGGCGCTCGATGCGCAGCAGGGGCGCCGACTCGGGCACGCGCAGGTGGCGCGAAAGGGTCTCGTCGGCCGAGATGGCCTCGATCTGCACGTCGGCATGCGTGAGCTGGCGGCCGTAGTCGTTCTCGATGATGGCGAAGATGTCGCGCGCCGCGAGGTCCTCTTCAGCGAGCCGCCGGCCGAGCTCGGGCGGGAAGTAGCTCACGTCCACCGAGATCGGCTCGCGGTTGAGGTAGCGCAGGCGCTGGATCTCGTACACCGCCGCCCCCGCCTCCAGCTGCAGCCGCCGCGCGACCAGCTCGGGCGCGGCCACCGTCTTCAGGCTGAGCACCTGGTTGAAGGTCTCGTAGCCGGAGTGGCCCATCGCCTCGCCGAAGCCCTGCAGGCGCGAAAGGTTCTGGAAGGCCTTGGGCTTGGCGACGAAGCTGCCCTTGCCGGTGACCTTGAAGATCAGGCCCTCCTTCTGCAGGTCGCCCAGGGCCTGGCGGATGGTGATCCGGCTGACGTCGAACGCCGCCATCATCTGGCTCTCGGATGGCATCTGCGAGTGCGGCGCGTAGCTGCCGTCCAGGATGCGCCGCCGGATCGTCTCGCGGATCTGCGCGTGACGCGGCAGCGATGCCAACTCGACCACTTCAGCCACCGCGCCCGGCTTCGTTGCCGGGCGAGGGGAGCGCATTGCATTCATTGCAAGCCCTGCCTGTTATGACAGGTCATGTCAAGCATGCGGCGTGCCAGGCTTTTGACGCCGATCAAAGGGGTTCATGCACCGCGCCGGCGCAAGCGCCGAGAGCCCGTGGCGATGCATGGTGCGTGGCGGCGTTGGGCGCCGGCGGCAAGTTCGAAGACGGTGCGTGCGGCGAGCGCCGGCGGGCCGCCTCAACAGGGCAGGTCGAGTTGCCCCAGCTTCTCGTACAGCGTGGCCCGCGCGATGCCGAGCATCTTTGCTGCGGCCAGCTTGTTGCCGTTGGTGGCCTTGAGGGCCGCGCGGATGGCCTCGGCCTCGAGCGCGGCCACGGCGCGGTGCAGGGGCTTGGCCTTGTCCGGCGCAGACGGGTTCGGCGAGCGCGGTGCGGGCGCCAGCAGCGGCTGCAACTGCGACGCGGCGAGCACCAGCTCGTCGGTCATCAGGCAGGCTTGCTCGAGCACGTTGCGCAGCTCGCGGATGTTGCCCGGCCAGGCCTGGGCGGCGAGCAGTTCCAGCGCGTCGGCGGTCAGGCTCTTGGGCGCCGGCAATCCGGTGCGACGGGCGATGTCGTCGAGCAGGTGGTCCGACAGCGCGTCCAGGTCGCCGAGCCGGTCGCGCAGGGCGGGCAGCCGGATCGGCAGCACGTTGAGCCGGTAGTACAGGTCGGCGCGAAAACTCCCTTCGGCGACCATCGCCTGCAGGTCGCGGCTGGTGGCCGCGATGATGCGCACGTCGACCCGCTCGACGCGGTTGCTGCCCAGCGGCTCGACCTCCTGCTCCTGCAGCACGCGCAGCAGCTTGGCCTGCAGGGCGAGCGGCATGTCGCCGATCTCGTCGAGGAACAGCGTGCCGCCGTCGGCCAGCTTGAACTTGCCTGCGCGTCCCTTGCGGTCGGCGCCGGTGAAGGCGCCAGGCGCGACGCCGAAGAACTCGGCCTCCATCAGCGTCTCGGGGATGGCGGCGATGTTCACGCCGACGAAAGGTGCCGTCGCGCGGTGGCCGCCCGCGTGGATGGCCTGCGCCATCAGCTCCTTGCCGGTGCCCGTCTCGCCCAGCAGCAGCACCGTGGAATCCGTGCCGGCCACCCGGCGCGCCTGGCGCTTGACCTCCATCACCAAGGGGCTGGAGCCGATGAAGCTGGCAATCGTGTACTTCGGGCGGCGCTGGGCCGCCAGCTCGCGCCGCGCCTCCTCCAGTTCCTTCTGCAGCCGGCTGAACTTGGCCATCAGCGGCTGCATGGTGCCCTGCGAGTGGTCGGGCGACTCGTCGAGCCAGACCATGCCGACGGCGCCCAGCACCTCGCCCTGCTCGTCGCGCAGCGGCAGGCGGCTGACGAGGAAGGTGCCGGCCTTGTTGGTCAGCAGGTCCAGCACGATGGGCCGGCCCGAGTCGATGACCTGGTTCATCATCGTGTTGGGCACCACCTCCTCGACCGGGCGGCCGACGAAATCCTGCTCGCGCTCGAAGCCGAGCGCCGGCAGGAAGTGCTTGTAGCCCTCGCTGATCCAGACGATGCGGTGCTGGCGATCGACCACCATCATGCCCAGCGCCGTGCGGGCAAAGATGTCGAACATCGATTGCGCGGCCAGGCGCAGGACCTCGTTGGCGTCCTGGGGCAGGCTGGTGGGCGGGCGGCGGGCGGGCATGACAGTCGTTCAGCGGCGGGTCGAATGTAGCGCCGCCGTGCGCCGGCAGCGCCGGGTGCATTCCCAGGTGCAGTCCGTCGGCGGCAACGGTCGCTTCGTCGCATGGCCCGCGGCCCGGCGCACGCTTGTGCAGAATCGCCCGTTCCGGCTCATCCCTCGCGAGGTGCCCCATGAAGAAGTGGGTGAAGGAAAACCGTGGCTTCCTGATCTTCCTGCTGTGCTTCGGCTTCGTCCGCACGGCCGTGGCCGACTGGAACCCCATCCCCAGCGGCTCGATGCGGCCGACGCTGGTCGAGGGCGACGTGGTGCTGGTCAACCGCCTGGCCTTCGATGCCAAGCTGCCGCTGACCGACATCTCGCTGCTGCGCCTGGCCGACCCGCGGCGCGGCGATGTGGTCACCTTCAGCTCGCCGCGCGACGGCGAGCGACTCATCAAGCGCATCGTCGCCATCCCGGGCGACGTGGTGGAGCTGCGCGACGAGGTGCTCTACGTCAACGGCGAAGCCGCGCGATACAGCGACCAGCAGCAAGCCGAGGAGCCGCTGGGCTCCGGCATGGTGGTGCCGGCCATCCGCGCCACCGAAGCCGTCGCGGGCAGCGAGCGCACGGTTCAGTTCCTTCCCCCGGTGGGCGCGCGGCGCAGCTTCGGCCCGCTCAGGCTGCAGGCCGACGAGTACTTCATGCTCGGCGACAACCGCGACAACAGCGAGGACTCGCGCTTCATCGGCCCGGTCCAGCGCAAGCTGCTGATCGGCCGCGCCCACCACATCGTCGTCTCGGCGGACATCCTGGGCTGGTGGAAGCCGCGCTTCGAGCGCATCGCGGCGCCCATCCGGTAGGGGCGCAAGACCCTGCGTCAGGACGGCATAAGCGTCCGAGGGTTTTTACGGGGTACTACGGACGCCAGGCCGCCGCGCCCGGCGCAGACTCGCGCCTCTTCCACCCGGACGGACGAGGTCGCCATGCCGAGCAGCAGCAGCCGCAAGCCGCTTTACAAGTCGCTCTATTTCCAGGTCGTCACCGCCATCGTGATCGGCGTGATCCTGGGTCACTTCCAACCCCACGCCGGCGAGGCGATGAAGCCGCTGGGCGACGCCTTCATCAAGCTGATCAAGATGATCATCGCCCCGATCATCTTCTGCACGGTGGTCGTCGGCATCGCCGGCATGGAGGACATGAAGAAGGTCGGCAAGACCGGCGGCCTGGCCCTGCTGTACTTCGAGATCGTGTCCACGCTGGCGCTGGTCATCGGTCTGCTGGTGGTCAACTTCGTGCAGCCCGGCAGCGGCATGCACGTGGACGCCGCCACGCTGGACACCAAGGCGATCGCCGCCTACACCGAGCCCGGCAAGATGAAGGGCACGGTCGACTTCCTGATGGGCGTGATCCCGACCTCGGTGGTGGACGCCTTCGCCAAGGGCGACATCCTGCAGGTGCTGCTGTTCTCGGTGCTGTTCGGCTTCGCTCTGCACAAGTTCGGCGGCCGCGGCACCCTGGTGTTCGACTTCATCGAGAAGTCCTCGCACGTGCTGTTCGACATCGTCGGCATCATCATGAAGGTGGCCCCCATCGGTGCCTTCGGCGCCATGGCCTTCACCATCGGCAAGTACGGCATCGGTTCGCTGTTCTCGCTGGGCAAGCTGATGGGCACCTTCTACCTGACCTGCCTGATCTTCGTGTTCCTGGTGCTGGGCCTGATCAGCCGGCTGCACGGCTTCAGCATCTTCAGGTTCGTGCGCTACATCAAGGAAGAACTGCTGATCGTGCTGGGCACCTCGTCGAGCGAATCGGTGCTGCCGCGCATGATGGCCAAGATGGAGAACCTGGGCGCCCGCAAGTCGGTGGTCGGCCTGGTCATCCCGACCGGCTACTCGTTCAACCTCGACGGCACCTCCATCTACCTGACCATGGCCGCGGTCTTCATCGCCCAGGCCACCAACACGCCGATGACGCTGACGCAGCAGATCACGCTCCTCGGCGTGCTGCTGCTGACCTCCAAGGGCGCAGCAGGCGTGACGGGCAGCGGCTTCATCGTGCTGGCGGCCACGCTTTCCGCGGTTGGCGGGGTGCCGGTTGCCGGCCTGGCGCTGATCCTCGGCATAGACCGCTTCATGTCCGAGGCCCGCGCGCTGACCAACCTGATCGGCAATGGCGTGGCCACCATCGTCGTCGCCAAGTGGACCGGCGACCTGGACGCCGCCCGCCTGCAGCGCCAGCTCGACGGCGAGACCGATTCCGCAGCCGAGGCGCCGGAGGAGGTGCTGGACGCGATCGACGCCCGGATGCCGGCCTCGCCCGCGGCCGCCGGCAGATTGCACTGACACCGGGCATCCCGCTTGCTGCAGGGGCCGCCGGAGGTGATCCGGCGGCCTTTTGCGTTTCAGGCCCGAAGACTCTCCGCCACGCAAGTGCAGGGGTTTGTTCGGGTGTGCAGTTTTTGGCGGAAAGCCATGCTGCACGGCTGAACAATCGTGGGGTTGTGGCGCCATGGCCGGGCCCTTCTAATGCCGCAGCCGGGGCAGTCGGGCCCGGTGATCAGTCACAACACAGGGGAGCACCCCATGAGCAAGCAAGTCGTTCGGGCAGTGGCAGCCGCATCCGCGCTGTTGCTGGCAATGTCGGCCCAGGCCGCGCTGGTCACCTTCCGCCTGTCGGGCTGGGTCACCCAGAGCGGCGTCTTCGACGACGGCACCACGGTCCCCGAGTTCACGCCGGTCACGCTGAGCTTCAGCTACGAGACCAAGCAGACAGCCATCTCGCTGGACCGCCGCGAGGACGGCTCCGGCCAGGCGGTGTACGAGTTCGGCGCGCCCTACCATTTCACCTTGAGGGTCGGCGATCACCGGGCCCGCGCGGAGGCCTTCCGCGTGTCGCTCGACAACGACCTGAACCAGCCTTTCGGCGACACCTTCGATCTGCAAGCGCTGGGCGGCGCCACCATCGACGGCATCGCCCAACCCGAAGCGCAGTTCACGCTCACGCTGCTGAGCCAGAACGGCCACACCGACGCGCTGCGCTCGCTTTCCCTGCCCAAGCACCTGAACGAGTGGGCCTTCGACGCCTTCCGCTCCGGTCGCCTGGGCATCGGCAGCGAACGCACCCTGCTGATGTTCGACATCCTGAAGATCAAGTCCAAGGTGTGCGCCGAGGCCATCCCCGGCACCGACGACTGCGCCCAGTGAGGGCCTGAAGCCCGGCAGGCGGGAGTTCTCCCGGCCGGGCCATCCACCGTTCGTCTCGTGCGCCCAGCGGCTGCCAGCCGTTCGGGACGGGCCCTCTTCTCGTCTCGCCGATCCTCTCGTTCTCCCTCGGTTGTGGCGCCGTAATTACGCGATTACGATCGGCCGATGAGCCTGGCCAGCCTCCAAGCCCAGTCGCGATCCCCGGGCGGGCCGGTGCGGGGCACCTCATTGCACGACGAGGTGGCTGCACGCCTTCGCACCCTGCTGTTCGAGCGCGAGCTCGCGCCCGGCGAATGGATTGACGAGAAAGCCCTCGCGGCCCGCTGGCAGATCAGCCGCACACCCCTGCGCGAGGCGCTCAAGGTGCTGGCCAACGAGGGCCTGGTCGAGCTGGTGCCTCAGCGCGGCTGCCGGGTCATCCAGCTCAGCGACGAGGATGCCGAGCAGCTCTTCCCGGTCATGGCCCTGCTGGAGGGCCGCTGCGCGTTCGAGGCAACCCGCAACGCCACGCCCGCCGAACACGCGCTGCTGCGCCACTGGCATGAAGAGCTCGAACGCCACGCCGCCGCGAACGACCGCGATGGCTACTACCGTGCCAACCACGAGTTCCATACCCTGGTGCAGCGCCTGGCCCGCAACCGCTGGCTGGACCGCGCGACCGGCGACCTGCGCCAGTTCCTGCGCCTGATGCGCGGCCGCCAGCTCCAGCTGCCCGGGCGCATGGACGTGTCGATCCGCGAGCACCGGACCCTCATCGGGGCGATGCTGGCAGGCCAGGCCGAGCACGCCGAGCGCACGATGCACGACCACCTCATGGCCCAGCTCGCGGCGCTCCAGGCCCTGCGCGCCGCCGAGAGCCAGGATGGAGGAAGCACCGATGCTGGTTGACCAGATCCGCCAGGCCGCCCGCCGCCTCGGAGGCGAACACGAGCTGCGCGCCCTGGCCGCCGACTGCGCCCGGCTGCTGTCCCAGCGCGGCGAGGCGAGCAGCACGCAGATCGCCCGTCAGGTGGTCGAGCGCCTGCAGGAGCTGTTGACAGACGGCGGGCGCCCCGCCGCCGTCCGGGCCGCGTTGCTGGACAGCTTCTTCGTCCACCTCGCGGACGATTTCAGTCCCGAGCCGGCGGCCGTGCTGGCCAGCGCCCAGGCCTATGCCGCGCAGCCCGACGCAGCCCACCTGATAGACCTTCTGGAGCGGACGGAGCCGCCGAGGCAGGAGCTCTTCCGCCGCATCAACCGCGCGCCCGGCGGCACCGCCGCGCTCATCGGATTGCGCCGCGCGCTGCTCGATCGCCTGCCGAAGAAGCCCGAGTGGCGCGCGGTGGAGGCGGACCTGCTGCACCTGCTGTCGAGCTGGTTCAACCCCGGCTTCCTGGAGATGCGCCGCGTGAGCTGGCGCTCGCCCGCCCAGCTGCTGGAGCAGATCATCCGCCACGAGGCGGTGCACGAGATCGACGGCTGGGACGACCTGCGCCGCCGCCTCATGCCGGACCGCCGCTGCTTCGCCTTCTTCCATCCGCAGCTGCCGGAAGAGCCGCTGATCTTCGTGGAGGTGGCGCTCGTGCCCGAGATGGCCGCAAGCATCCCGCCGCTGATCGACAAGAAGGCCCAGGCGCTGCCGGCCGAGGCCTTCAAGGTGGCGGTCTTCTACAGCATCAGCAACTGCCAGCCCGGCCTCCGGGGCGTGTCGCTCGGCAACTTCCTCATCAAGCGAGTGGCCGAGGAGCTGAAGGCCGAGCTGCCGCAGCTGAAGACCTTCTGCACGCTGTCGCCCATCCCCGGGTTCATGGGCTGGTTGCAGGCCACCACCGATGTCGGCAGCGTCCCCGGCATCAAGCCGGCGCTCGCCCAGCGGATGGCCCAGGCCCGCGAGGTGCTCGAGAAGGCCTGCGGCGGCGAGCTCGCTGCACTGGCGCAAGCCGCTACCCACGCCACCCTGACCAAGCCCGCGCAGCAGGCCCTCCTGCAACTCGCCGCGCTGTACCTCGTGCACCAGTCGCCGCAGCCGGGCGGCGACCCGGTCGCGCGGTTCCACCTCGACAACGGCGCACGGCTGGAACGCCTGAACCCGGCGGCCAACCCTTCGCCGAAAGGCCTGAAGCAATCCGCCGGGCTGATGGTCAACTACCTCTACGACCTGGCCCGGATCGACGCCTGCCACGACCGCTTCGTGCACGGCGAGGTGGCGCACTCGCGCGCCGTCGACCGCCTGCTCTGAAACCAGCGCTTCAAACGACCCAACAACGGAGACAAACATGACCGCACGCCTTCACCCTCGCCGGCACGCCCTTCAATGGCTGGCGGCCGCGACCGCCGTGGCCACCCCGCTGGCCTGGGGCCAGGCCGCCGGCTGGCCTGCCAAGCCGGTGACCATCGTGGTGCCCTTCCCGGCCGGCGGCGGGACCGACGCGTTCGCCCGGCCCCTGAGCGCCGCGCTCACGAAGCAGACCGGCAAGCAGTTCATCATCGACAACCGCGGCGGCGCGGGCGGCACGGTGGGCGCCACCATCGCCTCGAAGGCCGCGCCCGATGGCTACACCTTCTTCATGGGGGCGGTGCACCACGCCATCGCCCCGTCGATGTACCCCCGGCTCGACTACCACCTGGAGACGGACTTCGTGCCGGTGGGCCTGGTCTCCAGCGTGCCGCAGGTCATCGTCGTCAACCCGCAGCGCGTGCCCGTGAACGACCTGAAGGGCCTGCTCGAGTTCATCCGCGCCAACCCCGGCAAGCTGAACTACGCCTCGGCAGGCAACGGCACCTCGCACCACCTGGCCGGCGAGCTGTTCAAGCTGCAGACCAAGACCTTCATCACCCACATCCCCTACCGCG
>CAMLGG010000222.1 GCA_946479475.1 uncultured Ideonella sp.
TCCTCGTACTGCTTGCGCTGGGTGTCGTTCATGATGTCGTACACCATGGCGTGCACCTGCTTGTGCGTCAGCGGGTCGATGTTGATGCGGCGCACGTCGCCGTGCACGCGGATCATCGGGGGCAGGCCGGCCGACAGGTGCAGGTCGGAAGCCTTGTTCTTCACCGAAAAGGCCAGCAGCTGGGTGATGTCCATGGGGGGCGGTCGAGGGGGCGGCTTGAGGCGGCGCGCGGCGCGGCCAGCCGGGGCCGCCACACCGCTGCCGTATGCTCGGGCGGGTGATGGAAATGAACTTGGGCAGTATCGCTGAGAACCTGGCACAGGTGCGGTCGCGCATAGCCGCCGCCTGCACCGAGGCGGGCCGATCGAAGGAGCATGTCACGCTGCTGGCGGTCAGCAAGACGTTTCCGGCTGTATCGGTGCGCGAGGCACTGGCCGCCGGGCAACGTGCCTTCGGCGAAAACTACGTGCAGGAGGCCCTGGCCAAGATGGAGGAGCTGGCCGATCGCCGGTCCGAGATCGAGTGGCACCTGATCGGACCGCTGCAGTCGAACAAGACGCGGCCGGTGGCCGAAGCCTTCGACTGGGTGCACACGGTGGACCGGCTGAAGATCGCCGAGCGCCTTTCGGCCCAGCGGCCGGCCGGCATGGCGCCGCTGAACGTCTGCCTGCAGGTCAACGTCAGTGGCGAGGCGAGCAAGAGCGGCGCCGCGTTCGACGAACTGCCCGCGCTGGCCCGCGCGGTGGTGCAGCTGCCCGGCCTGCGGCTGCGAGGGCTCATGTCGATCCCGGAGCCGGCCGGCGACCTGGCCGCCCAGAGGGCCCCGCACCGGCGGCTGAAGCAGGCCTTCGATGCCCTGTGCGCCGAGGGCCTGGCGCTGGATACCCTGTCGATGGGCATGAGCGCCGACCTCGAGGCCGCTGTGCTCGAGGGCGCGACCCTGGTGCGGGTGGGCAGCGCCATCTTTGGCGGACGCCCGCGTCCGGCCTGACCCGACCTTCAGGCCGCGGCCGGCGCCACTTCGCAGTCGATCAGCCAGTCGGCCGGGCCGAGATCCCGCACCTCCAGGCCGCGCAGCAGGTCGAGGCTGGAGCCGAACCAGCCGCCGGCCGCCGCCGTTTCCGCCGCGGCCATGGCGCCGGACGCCGCGGGCTGCGCTCCGGCGTGGCCGGCCGGGGTCTGCGGGCGCAGGGCGCCCAGGTGGTAGGTGGCGATGTACACGATCGGATCCTCGGGGCTGTGGGAGGCCAAGGGACCGCATCGTCGCCGCGCCGCGCCAACGCGACCATCGCCCGCAAGGGGGACCCGGCCTCCCCCGAAGGGAGGGAAGGACGGCTCCCGCGCGGGCGATCAGAAGCTCAGCGACGTGCTGTTCTTGACCTCCTCCATCACCGCATAGGTCCGCGTCTCGCGCACGCCGGGAAGCGACCAGATGACGTCGCCCACGAAGCTGCGGTAGGCGGCCATGTCCGACACCCGGGTCTTCAGCAGGTAGTCGAACCCCCCGGCCACGAGGTGGCATTCGAGGATTTCGGGGCGCACCTGCACCGCGGCGCGGAACGCGTCCATCACGTCGTGCACGGTGCGGTCGAGCAGCACCTCGACGAACACCATGAGGCCGGCGCCGAGCTTGAGCGGGTTCAGCCGGGCCTCGTAGCCGAGGATGAAGCCGTCGCGCGTCAGGCGCTTCACGCGCTCAAGCACGGCGGTGGGCGAGAGGTGCACTTCCTCGGCCAGCTTCAGGTTGCTGATGCGTCCGTCCTTCTGCAGGACGCGCAGGATCTTCAGGTCGATCTTGTCGAGCCCTCGCTCGGCGAGGCTTTGGTCGTTCATCGTGGGCTGCAGGCTTGCGAATAGTTCGTCACGGGCAAGGAACTCCGAATCTTTTTCAGGAATTGTCCGCGTAAGCTGCCAATCCTTCCAGTCAGGATTTCTACCGCCATGGGCCCGACCGACACCCTCGCCAGCCCCTTCACCTGCCCGCCGCCACGTCCGCGCCTGCCCCTGCCGTACCGGCGCGAGCACCAGGCGCTGGAGGCGGCGCGCCAGCGGCTGGTGCCGGGCGTGGACTGGCCGGCGGTCGTCTCGACCGCCCGCCCGTGGGTGCAGGCCGTGCGCGACAGGCCGGCGCCCTTCTGGGCGATGGAGTCCCTGCTGCGCGAGTACCCGATCTCCAGCGCCGAAGGCCTGGCACTGATGCGATTGGCCGAGGCGCTGCTGCGGGTGCCGGACGTCGAGACAGCTGTCGCGCTGACGGCAGACCAGCTCGGCCGGGCCGAGTTCGACACCGCCGACGGCTCGGGCGGCATGCTGGCCAGCCTGTCGGCCACCGCCATCTCGCTGTCGAAGAAGTTCCTGCCGGAAGGCGAGGAAGAACCGGGCCTGATCAAGCGTCTCGGCGCGCGCACCGTGGTGGCAGCCACCGTGCGTGCGATCCAGCTGCTGGGCCGGCAGTTCGTGCTGGGCCGCACGATCGGCGAGGCGATGGCCGAGGCGGCCTCGCAACGGCGCGAGCAACCGAACCTGCGCTTCTCCTACGACATGCTGGGCGAGGGCGCCCGCACCGAGCGCGATGCCGAGCGCTACCTGGCTTCGTACGCGAATGCGATCGACAGCATCGCCGTCCAGGCCCGGGGTGCGGGGCCCGAGGCGAGCGACGGCATCTCGATCAAGCTCTCGGCGCTGTTCTCGCGCTACGAGGAGCTGCAGCGCGAGCGCGTGTTCGCAGAGCTGCTGCCGAGGGTGTGGGCCCTCATCGAGCGGGCCGCGCCGGCACAGCTGAACTTGACCATAGACGCCGAGGAGGTCGACCGGCTCGAGCTCTCGCTGGACGTCTTCGAGGCACTGGCGCAGCGCATCGCGCAACGCTTTCCCGACTGGCGCGGCTTCGGCCTGGCGGTGCAGGCTTACCAGACCCGCGCGCTGGCCGTGGTCGACGAGGTGGCGGACATCGCGCGGCGCCACGGCCTGCGCTTCATGGTGCGGCTGGTCAAGGGCGCCTACTGGGACGGCGAGATCAAGCGCGCGCAGGAGCTCGGCCTGCCGGCCTATCCGGTCTTCACCCGCAAGCCGCACACCGATGTCTCGTACCTGGCCTGCGCCCGCGCGCTGCTGGGCCACCGCGACGTGATCTACCCGCAGTTCGCCACCCACAACGCCGGCACCATCGCCGCCATCGTCGGCATGGCCCGCGAGGCCGGTGCGGAGCCGGGCACGCACTACGAGATGCAGCGGCTGCACGGCATGGGCGACGGCGTGTACCGCGAGGTCCTGAAGGACCCCCGGATGGCCTGCCGCGTCTATGCCCCGGTGGGCGAGCACCGCGACCTGCTGGCCTATCTCGTGCGCCGCCTGCTCGAGAACGGCGCCAACTCGTCCTTCGTCCACCAGCTGGCCGACGAGAGCGTGGCGCCCGAGGCGCTGCTGGCCTCGCCGCTTTCCGAGGCCCACGCGGGCGAGCCGGCCGACACCGAGGGACTGCCGCTGCCGATCGCGCTGTACAGCGAGGGCGGGCGCAGCCAGCGGGTGAACTCCACCGGCGCCGACATCGCCTGCCTGCCGCAGCGCGAGCCCTTGATGGCCGCGTTGGAGGCGACGACGGTGGAGACGATCCCCGAGGCCACGCGTGAACAGATCGATGCCGCGATGGCGCAGCTGCAGCAGGGCTTCGCCGCCTGGTCGAGCCGGCCGGTGGCCGAGCGCGCGTCCATCGTCCGGCGCGCCGGCGACCTGCTCGACGCCCGCCTGGCCGACTACTGCGGCCTTCTCGTCAAGGAGGCGCACAAGACGCTCGGCGATTGCGTCGCCGAGGTCCGCGAGGCCGTCGACTTCTGCCGCTACTACGCCGACCAGGCCGAGGCGCTCGCCGGCGTGATGCACGGGCGCGGCGTCTTCGTCTGCATCAGCCCGTGGAACTTCCCCCTGGCCATCTTCAGCGGCCAGGTCGTGGCCGCGCTGGTGGCCGGCAACGCGGTCGCCGCCAAGCCGGCGGAGCAGACGCCTGCAGTGGCGGCACGCATGGTGGCCCTGCTGCACGAGGCCGGCGTGCCGGCCGATGCGCTTGCGCTGCTGCACGGTCCGGGCGAGACGGTGGGCGCGGCCCTCGTCGCCGATGCGCGCACCGCGGGCGTGTGCTTCACCGGCTCGACGCAGGTGGCTCGCATCATCCAGCGCACCCTGGCCGACAAAGGCGGCGCCCCGGTGCCGCTGATCGCGGAAACCGGGGGCCTGAACGCGATGATCGTCGACTCCACCGCGCTGCCCGAGCAGGTGGTGGACGCGGTGGTGCAGAGTGCCTTCCGCTCGGCCGGCCAGCGCTGCTCGGCGCTGCGCCTGCTTTGCGTGCACGAGAGCATTGCCGACGGCGTGATCGAGATGCTCGAGGGCGCCATGCAGGAGCTCGAGGTCGGCGACCCGGCCGAGCTGAAGACCGACGTCGGGCCGGTGATCGACGACGAGGCTTACGGCGGCATCGAGAAGCACGTGCAACGCCTGAAGCGCGAGGCCCGGCTGATCGGCGAGACGCGCATCCAGGCGAGCGCGTTCCCGCGCCTGGTGCCGCCGGTGGCGTTCGAGCTGCCGGCCGTCCGCGACCTGAAGTCCGAGATCTTCGGTCCGGTGCTGCACCTGGTCCGCTGGCGCGGCGAGCCCGAAGGCGTGGTGCGCGAGGTGAACGCGCTGGGCTACGGCCTGACCTTCGGCATCCAGACCCGCATCGACAGCCGCGCCGAGCGCCTGGCGAAGCTGGCCCACATCGGCAACGTCTACGTCAATCGCAACATGATCGGCGCGGTGGTGGGCGTGCAGCCCTTCGGTGGCGAGGGCCTGTCGGGCACCGGGCCCAAGGCGGGCGGGCCGAACTACCTGCTGCGATTCACCTCGGAGGGCAGCGCAACTGCGCAGGCACGCCCCGTGGGCGACGTTGCCGGCTCCTCGGCGGCGACGGCCGGCGATGCGCTCGTGGCGACCCGGGCGGCGGTCGACTCGCTGCAGGCTCAGGCCGCCGCGTGGGCCGTGACATCGCCGGCCCAGCGAGCCGGCTGGCTGGTTCGTGCCGCCGATGGCGTCGGCGACCCTGCCATCGCCCAGGCCTGGCGCGTGCTGGCCAGCCACGCCGAGCGCGCGCTCGCCCCGCAGCCCTTGCCTGGCCCCACGGGAGAAAGCAACGAGCTGCGCCTGCATGCCCGGGGCGTCTTTGCCTTCGTCGGCGAGACGCCGGCGCCGGCGCCGGCGCCCGCGCTGGCCTCGGCCATGGCCGCCGCGCTGATCGCCGGCAACGTCGTCGCGTGGGTGGCCGAGGGTCCGGCCTTGAAGGCGGCGCAGCCCTGGCTCGATGCGCTTCGCCAGGCGGGGCTGCCCGCTGATGCGTTGCGCACCCTGGTCGGCTCGTTCGGTACCCTGGGCACTGCGGTGGTGGCCGACGCACGCATCGCCGGTGTCTGCGGACTCGACGACGCATGCCTGCCCACGCTGGCGCGCCAGCTCGCGGCGCAGGAGGGCCCGATCGTCCCGCTGCTCTCGCTGGCCGAGGCGGCCCGTCCGATCAACCTCTACCGCTTCTGCGCCGAGCAGACCGTGACCATCAACACCGCGGCCGCCGGCGGCAACGCAGCGCTGCTGGCCGGCATCCACTGAACTCGCAGCGGCGGGCGCCCGCTCGCCGCCCGCATGGTCGATCGACGGCTAGCGCGTGCCGACAGCCAGGCTGCCGAGGTACGCGGCGTCCGCATCCACGGTGCCGACAATCAGCTGGTGCGCCGAACTTCCCTCGATCGGCGAATAGATGGCGATGCCGGTGCTCGCGGCGTTCGGGGTGTCGCAGGGGGCCGGCCCGGTGACCAGCGTGACGTTGAACACGTTCTTGCCCGAAGGCCGGGGTGCCACGGTGCCCGTGCTCACGCACCCGCCGGAATGGGTGGTGAACGTGCCATCGGCCTGCACGGTCGCGGCGACGGGGCTGCCGTCGAGAGCGGTCAGGTCCCAGTTCCCCGCCACGGAGGCGAGGGATGCGGGCTGGTTGTAGTCGTAGGGTGCAGCCGCGGCGGTCGTACCCTGGAGCCACATGGAGCCGCCGGGATAGATGATCGGCCCCTGAAGGCTGGTTCCGGGCACGTAGCTCAAAGACATGCTGGGCTGCGTGGGGACGTCGTTGCTGTAGTCCCAGCCGGAGTACGCCATGCTGCCGGACCCGGACACCCCCGTGGCGCGGATGAACCCGCCCACGTAGAAGGTGTCGCCAACGGTGTTGCCGTAGATCGTCCACGACTCGTCGTTCTCGAGCACCACCATCTGGAAGCTGTTCCACGGCCTGACGCTACCCGTCAGTGTTCCGGCATACGCGCCTTCCGGCGTGCCCTGGGCCGGCGGTGGCGCGCTCCCGGTGTCATCGTTGCCGCCTCCAACTCCGCCACCGGCACTGCCACCGCCGCACGCGGCCAGCGCGGCCATGGCAACACTGGCGGCCATGTGGCCTGTCCATCCTCGCATGGGTTCCCTCCCTGTTGGCAAAGGGCCGGATTATCGGTTTGGTCTCGAAGAGATCCGCCCCGGCGCTGAAGGAACTGCCATTGATCGAGAAATCAGTCCAGGGTCACGCCGATCCTGCGGATGATCGGGCCCCAGCGCTTCTGCTCGATCTCGACCAGATGGCGGAAGTCGGCCGCGCTCCCGCCGGTGGGCGTCAGGCCCTGCGCGTCCAGCGCCGCCCGCACGGCCGGATCGGCTAGCGCCGCGTTGACGTCGGCGTTGATCTTCGCGATCACCGCCGGCGGCGTGGCGGCCGGTGCGAACAGGCCGTTCCAGGCCATCGATTCGACGGCCGGGTAGCCGGCCGAGGCGAGGGTGGGCAGCTCCTTCATCGACTCCACCGGCTGCGCGCTGCTGACGGCGATGAGCCGGACCTTGCCGGAGCGAACGTGGGGCAGCAGGGCCGGTGCCACCATGAAGACCGCGTCGGTCTCGCCCTGGGCGACGGCCAGCGCGGCCGGGGGCGATCCATTGAAGGGGATGTGCGTCGCCTGGAAGCCGGCCTCGGCCATGAACAGCTCCATGGTCAGGTGGGCCGAGCTGCCGTTGCCGAGCGAGGCGTAGCTCATCGCCCCTTTCGCCGCCTTGGCCCAGTCCACCAACTCCTTGACCGTCTTCGCCGGCACCTTGGCGGCATTGACCGCCAGCACGTTGGGCTGCGAGGTCGTCATCACGACGGGCGCCAGGTCGCGCGCTGCGTCGTAGGGCATCTTGCGGTAGAGAAACGGCGCGAAGGCGACCGGGCCGTTGAACGACAGGGCCAGCGTGTGGCCGTCGGGGGCGGCCTTGGCCGCGGCGTCCGTGCCGAGCAGGCCGCCGGCGCCGGGCCGGTTGTCCACCACCACCGGCTGGCCCCATCGAGCCGCAAGGCGCTCGCCGAGGAGCCGGGCGACGATGTCGAGCGAGCTGCCGGCCGGCGCCGGCACGGCGATGTGGACGGGCCTCGAGGGCCAGTCGGCGGCGCGCGAGGTCAAAGGCGCCGCCGCGAGGGCGAACAGGCTGCCGACGACGCGCCGGCGAGGAAGAGACAGGGCACGGGTCATCGGCCGATTGTCGGCCAGCACCCGCGCCCGCTGCCGGCTACTGCTTGCGGCCGTTGAAGGTGCCCTGGCCCTTGCCCTGGCGCCACGTGCCGACGACCGAGCCGCTGCTCGCGTCGATCATCCCGGTGAACTGGGCAGCGCCGGCCTGGCCGCTGCCGCTCATCACCATCGATCCGTTGGCGTTCGCGGTGCCGGTGATGGTCAGGCTCTGGCCGCTGGAGGACTGGCCCACGCCCGAGATGCGGCCATCGGCGGCCACGAGCACCGAGAAGACGCCGCTGTCGGCGCCGCTGTACTGGCCGGAGAAGGCGCCCACCATCATCGCCGGCAGGGTGCCGCCGCCCGATTGCGCAACAGCGGCCGGCTGGATCACCGGCTTGGCGGCCGCGGCGCCGCCGCCGGTGGCCTGGATCGAGTTGGCTGCATTCTGCTGGGCCGCCGCCGACGTGCTGCGGATCAGCTGCGGCTTGCTGCGGATCTGGACGACGATCTTGTTGAAGTTGTCCAGCAGGCTGGCCGCGATCAGCTTGCCTTCGGGCGTCTTGCTGTAGCCGCCGCCCGAAGCCCAGCCGAGGCCTCCCCAGCCCCAGCCGCCGAGCGCGAAGTTCATCTTGCTGGCCTTGCCCTCGGCGCTGGCCACCTGGATGCCGGAGCGCACGTCGGCCACCAGCAGCGTGGTCTCGGCCTCCTTGAACTGCACGCCGCCGGCCAGGCCGCCGAGCTGGCCCAGCACGCCGCCCGCGCGGCCGAGCAGGCCGCCGACCGCGCCGCCCACGCCACCGGTGTCGGCGCTGAACTGCACCGCGGGGGTCATCACGAAGTCGGCCGCCTGCATCTGGCCGCCGCCGATGTTGGAGCCCGCCTGCAACTGCCCGCCGGAGGCGAGCGCGCGCTCCTGCTGCATGTTCTGCATGGCGACGCCCCGCTCGACCACCGCGAAGCAGCCGGACTCCTGCGCGATCATGCGCAGCATCGTGCTCGGCGAGCCGAGGTGGTAGCGGCCCAGGCTGGCCAGCACGTAGTCCTGCGGCTCGGCCACGGCTAGGCTGCCCATCTCGCGGTCGCACTTCTCCACCGTGGGCTGCTCGTCGGCAGCCCAGGCCCCCCCAGCGGCCAGCAGCATGGCGGCCAGCATCGTCAGGCTTCGCTTCATCGGTCTCTCCACTTCGTTGTCCCGTCCACAAAGACGCAAGCCGGGCGCGGGCCCGGCTTGACGCACCGGCCGACCCCTAACGGGCCGGCTGGGCTGCAACGTGGAGTCTAGC
>CAMLGG010000223.1 GCA_946479475.1 uncultured Ideonella sp.
GAGCGCGAGGATGTTGGTCTGGAACGCGATGCCGTCGATCACGCCGATGATGTCCGCGATCTTGCGCGAGCTGGCCGAGATGTCGGTCATCGTTGCCACGACTTCGGAGACGGCCCGCCCGCCCAGCGCGGCGGCGTCGCTGGCCGAGCCCGAGAGCTGGTTGGCCTGCCGCGCGGTGTCGGCGTTGTTCTTCACCGTGGAGGTCATCTGCTCCATCGAGGAGGCTGTCTGCTGGACGCTCGCGGCGGCCTGTTCGGTGCGCGAGCTCAGGTCGCTGTTGCCCTGCGCGATGTCCTTGGTGGCCGCCTGCACGGTCATCACCTGCTGGCTCACGTCGTCGATCAGCCAGCGGAACATCAGGCCGAGCTGGCTGATGGCGCGCATCGTCATGCCGATCTCGTCCACGCGGTCCATGGTCACGGCATTGCGGTTCTCGCCGGTGGCCACGGCCAGCGCCTGCTTGCGCAGCTGCTCCAGCGGGCGGGCGAACTGCAGCTCCAGCACCCAGGAGCCCAGGATCGAGGCCAGCGCCGCCATGCCACCCAGCCGCAACATCGCCTGCGGCGAGGCGCCTAAGGCAAAGCCGGCCGACACCATGAACAACGCCATGCCCGCCATGGTCATGCGGATGCGGCCCCGCACCGACATGGTCTGGCGCCAGCTGCGCCAGGCCTGCAGGCCCTTGCGCACGACGAGGCCCTTGTGGAGATGCCGATTGCCGGCCTTGCCTTCGCGCAGGTCGCGGTACAGGGTCTCGGCGGCGGCGATCTCCTCGCGCGAAGCCTTGGTCCGCACCGACATGAAGCCCACCTGCTGGCCGTTGCGCACGACCGGCACGGCGTTGGCGCGGACCCAGTAGTGGTCGCCGTTCTTGCGGCGGTTCTTCACCAGGGCGGACCAGGGCTCGCCGCCCTTGAGCGTGTCCCACATGTCGGCGAAGGCCTCCTTGGGCATGTCGGGATGGCGAACGAGGTTGTGCGGCTGGCCCTTGATCTCTTCCCGGTCGAAGCCGCTCACATCGATGAAGGCCTCGTTGGCGTAGGTGACGTAGCTCCGGGTGTCCGTCGTCGACATCAGCGTCGCGTTGTCCGGGAAATCGAACTCGTGTTGCGTGACGGGCTCGTTGATTCGCATGCCTGTTCCCTCCAGTTGAGCGGGTCGTGCATCTGCACTGAACAGTTGCACGATCGGCATCTTCTGGAGGGCTTGCACCTGCCGATCGGCAAGATCGCACGCTTTGCCTCGGCTCATCGAGCATCGCCCGACGCGGCTTGATCCCCGTCAAGGATGCGGGATCGCGCGCTCGCTCACTCGTGAATTCGAGGCGCGGAACTGACTCTTGCGGCGCTGCCTCTGACGGTTCTTCTACGGCGTCGGCAGTGGCGGTGAACCACCACGAGCTGCAGCAGGTGTTCGTCAATCTGCTGATGAACGCGCTCGGGGGCCGTGCCGGCGGGCGGCCGGCTGAAGGTCGCCGCGCGCGACGAGGGCGATGCAGGCGTTGCCACTGCTCGGCCGGCAGCTCGGCCCCCAGGCCGGCGCCGGTGCCGGCAACGTCGGGATCACCGCAGGATCTTCTCCATCGCCTTGCCCTTGGCGAGTTCGTCGACCAGCTTGTCGAGCTGGCGGATCCGCTGCATCAGCGGGTCGTCGATCTCCTCGACGCGCACGCCGCACACCACGCCCGTGATGAGCGAGCTGTCCGGGTTCATGGCGGGGGCCTGGGCGAAGAAGGTCTCGAAGTCGTGGCCGAGATCGAGCTGCCGCTGCAGGCCGGGTTGATCGTAGCCCGTGAGCCAGTGGATGAGCTGGTCGACTTCGTCCTTCGTGCGGCCCTTGCGCTCGGCCTTCTGGAGGTAGAGCGGGTAGACCTTGGCGAAGGGCGTGCTGAAGATTCGATGCGTGGGCACGGCGTTCCTCCTTCAGGGCCCGGCCGCTGCGGCCGGGCACGAGGACCGCAATGTAGTGCCCGCGTCAGCCCGCAGGATGCTGGTAGCGATACTCCTGCGTCTTGCCGCCGAAACCGTAGGCCGCCGCGCGGACGTCCTCGACGTGGATGTAGCTCTCCTCGTGCAGGTTGCCCAGCAGCTCCGCCATCGCCTCGAAGGCCTCGGCGATGTACTGCGACTTCTCGGCCTTGGTGTTGGTCTCGTCGACCACCTTGACGTCGAAGTAGAAGCTGCGCTTGCCCAGGCTGGCGAGCGACTCGCCGCCGACGTACCAGTCCTCCGGGTCCACGTAGTCGATGACCACCGCGGTCAGCTTGCGGTTCTTCTTGAGCACGCGCTCGGTGAGGTCGAGCAGCGTGTGGGTGATCTTCCGGGACAGAGCCTGGCTGCGGGTGGCGGAGACCTTGACGTTGAGGATGGGCATGTCGGTTCCTGGTGGGTGGGCGATGGGCTCACTGTAGGAGCCGGCCCCGACCCGGGAAACGACGCGGACTGCCAAACGGCTTTGCGATCGGTGCAAAGCCGTCGGCAGGGCGCGCCTGGAAGCTCCGGGGACCGGCAGGGGTCACGCCTTGGAGCCGGACCTGGGGGCGTGGATGGTCTGCCCGCGGGCGAGCATCTCCACCAGCTGGGCGATGCGACGGGCGCGCGTCTCGGGCTTCACGGCCGTCTGCACGCGCCACAGCACCGCGTAGCGATTGGTCGCGTCGATGGTCGCGAAGAAGGCCTTGGCCTCAGGCTGCGCTTCCAGTGCTGCCTGCAGGTCCTCGGGCACGGTGGACGTGCGCGCGCCGTCGTAGGCCTGCGCCCAGCGCCCGTCCGCCTTGGCGGCCTCGACCTGCGCCTGGCCCGGCGCCTGCATGCGGCCGGCCTCCATCAGCGCCGCGACTTTCTCGACGTTGATCTTCGACCAGATGCTGCGCGCGCGCCGCGGCGTGAACCGCTGGAGAAAGTGCTGGTCGTCCAGGCTCTTCTTCTGGCCGTCGATCCAGCCCCAGCACAGCGCGATCTCCACCGCCTCGGCGTAGGTGACGCTGGTTTCATGGGCGCCGCGCTTGGCGATCTTGAGCCACAGGCCGTCGGAGCTGGCGTGATGCTTCTTCAGCCAGGCCTCGAAAGCCTGGGCACTCTTGAACAGGGTCGGGGAGGCATCGGCGGGGGTGGCGGATCTTGCGGCAGGCATTGCGCGGAGTGTGCCGCAAGAGCGCAGGACCGGCGGCATGCCCCGTCCGGCCGCCCCGTGCCGGTCCACCCCCGCAACCTGCCCATTCCTGCCCGCCGAGCGATTTAATTCCGCCGCCCAGGCGCCGAAGAGCCCCGTACCTGGCGCCCATTGCGCTGGATGGCCCTGCATGCGTCGAACGTCTGTCATTCACCTGCTGTACCGCTGCCTGTGGGCGGTGCTGTGCATCGTCGCGCACGGCGGCCCCGCGGCCGCCGAGGCCGGTGAAGGGGATGCCTGGGCCGCCCGGTCGGACGCCGTCTTCAGCCGGGCGCTGTCGGAGGCCCTGTCGGTCACCGACCTCGTCCAGGACCAGGACGGGTTTCTCTGGGTGGCCACGCAGACCGGCCTGGGCCGCTGGGACGGCTACCAGCTGCGCCGGTATGCCGGCGACATCGGCACCCCCGGTGCCTTGCCTGACAGCTACGTGCTCACGCTGTCCATCGACGGCCGTGGCCGACTGTGGGTCGGCACCAGCGCGGGCGGCCTGGTCCGCTTCGACGCTGCTACGGATCGCTTCGTTTCGCCGCTGAAGGGCAGCGCTGCGCTCACGCGCAACAGCGTGTCCGCCGTGCTGGACGACGGCCAGGGTGGCCTGTGGGTGGGCACGGGGGGCGGCCTGGATCGCCTGGACCCCGAGCGAGGCAGCGTCGTGCGGCATGCCGCTTGGGCCCGCGCGCACGGGCTGCCCGACAGCTCGGTGCAAGCCTTGCTGCGCGACGCCGACGGTGCGCTCTGGGTCGGCACCGACCAGGGCCTGTTCCGGCTGGCGGCCGGGGGCGAGCGTTTCGAACAGGTGCCCCTGCCCAGCAGCGAGAAGGGCGAGCCCTTCGTGGCGCAGTTGCTGCTGGACGATGGCCACAGGGTGTGGGCCGGCACGCGCTCGCACGGGGCCTTCGTGATCGAGCCGGGTTCCGCCAAGGCCGCGCCGCTGCACCGGCTGGTGGGCAACGGCAGGGCCGGATTGGCCCGTGCGGCGATCCGGGGGATGACGCGCGGCGGGCCCGGCGAGGTCTGGCTGGGCACGGATGGCGACGGCATCGAGCGCGTGGACACGCAGCGCTGGCAACTGCGGCATGTGCGACACCAGGCGCGCGGCCTCGCCAGCCTGCCGGACGACGACATCAGCGCGCTGTACCGCGATCGCAGCGGCATGGTCTGGGTGGGCACGGATGGAGGGTTGAGCTACCACGACGTCCGGCAGTCCGGGATCAGCACCTGGCTCGGCGGGACCGGCGACGAGCGGGGCATCCATCATCCCAACGTGCCTTTCGTGCTGGCGCGGCCCGATGGCCGCGTGTGGCTGAGCGTGGGCGACGGAGGCATCGACGTGGTGCAGCCGGCGCTCGGCGTGGTGGCGCGCCTGCGGCCCGATGCCTCTTCACCTGCAACGGCGCTGCCGCCGGGGCGCGTGCTGTGCATGGTCCCTGCGCCCTCGGGCGAGGTCTACATCGGCACGCAGCGCGGGCTGTACAAGGCGGACGCGGACGGCCGCGCCGTTCGCCGGCTGGAGGTGCCCGGCCGCGCGCCCACCGCGTCGATCTGGGCCATGGCGATGCAGGGCACGAGGCTGTGGTTCGGTGGGCTCGACGGCCTCTGGGGCGTCGATCCGGCGGGCGCGAGCGGGCTGCACCTGGCCGTGCGCGAGGATGGCAGCCGGCTGGGCGAAAAGCGCATCACCGCCTTGCTGCAGGCCGGTGCCGCGAGCTTGTGGGTGGGGACCCGCTCGGGAATCCTCCGGCTGGACACCGACACGCTCTCGGTGAGCAAGCCTCTCCCGCCGGGGCCCGGAGCCGTCGGCCTGCCCAGCGCGTACGTGTCGTCCATGCTGCTGGACAGGCGCGGCCGGCTGTGGGCGGCCTTCTTCGGCGCGGGCGTGCGGGTGATGGAGTTCCCGGCTCCCGCTGCCGCCTCGCCGTCCGCGGTCAACCGAGTCACGCGGGCGCAGGGCCTGCCGCACGACGGCGTCAATGCGCTCGTGATGGACGCCGACGGCGACATCTGGGCCAGCACCGACGCGGGGCTGGCCCGCATCGCTGCAGGCACGCTGGAGGTCAGGTCCTTCGACGCCTCCGACGGCGTCGGCGTGCCCACCTATTGGACGAGCGCCGGCGCCGTCATGCCCGACGGCCACGTGCTGTTCGGCGGCAGCGGCGGCCTGACCATCGTCGATCCCAGGCGGGTCGTCACCGATCGGCCCGCGGCTCCCCTGGTGGTGACCGAGCTGCGCCTGGGCGAGCAGGCGCCGCTGCCGGGCTACTTCACGCCGGCCTCGTCCCGCAAGCCGATGGCGATCCGCTCGGGCCGGCGCAGCGTGCTGGCCGAGTTCGCCGTCCTGGACTACGCGTCCCCTGCGCGCAGTCGCTACCAATACCGCTTGCGCGGCATCGATCGCGACTGGACGAGCACCGACCCGAAGCGCCGGATCGCCGCCTACACCAACCTGCCGGTGGGCGACTACGTCCTCGAGCTTCGAGGCGCCAGCGCCAACGGCCCCTGGTCCCGCACGCTGGAGCTGCCGCTGCAGGTGCTTCCCAGCTGGCACGAGACCGCGTGGTTTCGCGCGAGCGCGGTGCTGGCGGCGATCGGCCTGCTGGCTGCGCTGGTGCAGGGCCGCACCTTGTACCTGCGGCGGCGCCAGCGCGCGCTCGAGGCCCTGGTCGCCGAGCGGACGACCGCGCTGGAGCAGCGCACCCTCGAGCTCCAGCAAAGCCAGCAGCAGCTGGAGAAGATCGCCTACTTCGATGGCCTGACCGGCCTGGCGAACCGGCGCATGTTCAACGACGAGGCGCGGCGGATGCTGGCGCAGGCCAGGCGCCAGGGCGGTGGCCTGTGCCTGCTGCTGATCGACCTGGATCACTTCAAGCAGATCAACGACACCCTGGGCCACCAGACGGGCGACGCGGTGCTGGCCGCCATCGGCAGCCGCATCGATGCGGCGGTGCGCGAATCCGACCGAGTGGCCCGGCTGGGTGGCGACGAGTTCGCCGTGCTGCTGCCCGGCACGACCGACAGCGCCTCGGTGCGGCAGGTCTGCGACCGCATCCTCGCCCGGGTGGCCGAGCCGCCCTCGCCCTCGCACGAGGCCATCCCGCTGCTGCCCGGCATCAGCATCGGCGCGGCCTGCTTCCCCCGCGATGCGGACGACATGGACGCGCTCTACAAGGCGGCCGACATCGCGCTCTACGACGCCAAGCATGCGGGGCGGGGGCGGTGCAGCTTCTACTCCGAGACGCAGGGGGCGCCGGTGGAGATCGGGTGACTACGGGGCCAGCGATCAGGCCAGCGCCCCAGTTCCAGCTCGAAGCTCCTGAAGCTCCCTCAGGTCTGCAGCGTCTCCGGTCAGTGGCCGGCTCGGGCGAATTCACTCTGAGCGATATGAAGCGGCCCGTGGTGCGCGGCGACCGCTGGCGGCACGAACGTCGGCAGTGCGCATTACAGCGGCCGTAGACCTCACCCGTCGACCAGTACTGAGCGCTGCCGACGGCTTCGCTTCGTCTTGAACTCACGGTACGACCCTGGACGGACGCTCGCGGAGCCAGATTCGCTGCCTCAAAGCAGTCGCCCACGGCGCGGATGCAGATCGATGCCAATCGCTCCAACGGCGGCACGGGAAAGCGCTGCTTGTCTGCTGCAGCAACAGGCCAGCACCTCGCCACGACAGTTCATCGCAAAGAAGCATTGCCGAGGTCCGCGCCCGCCTAGGCTGGCGCGGCACCTTCTGCCACCACCGGTTGGCAAGGTGCCAGGCCCAGGACGCGTGCGAGCGCGTCCTCGCCGCCCAAGAGCCTGGAAGACTAACGATGAAGATCTGGATTGCAGCTGCGGCATCGCTGACCCTGGCCGCGCTGTGCATCCCGCATGTGCGGGCCGCGGCCATCGACCTCGATGCACAGTTGACGGGCCGCCTCGCCATTGAGGCCGACCGGTTCGTGAGTGAGGGCCGCAGCGATGGCCTGGCCATCAGCGTCGTCCGCTGTGGGCAGGAGTCCTTCGTCCTGCGGGGCAAGGCCAACCGGGACGACGGACGGCAGGTCGCTGCCGACACCGTCTTCGAGATCGGCTCCGTCTCCAAGACGCTGACGCCGCTGCTGCTGGCAAAGGCCGTGACCGAGGGGCGGTTGCGGCTCGAAGACGACGTGCGGCGCTGGCTGCCCGGCCGCTTCGGTCAGCTGCAATGGCAGGACGGCACCCCCGTGACCCTGGGACATCTCGCGGACACGACCTCTGGGCTGCCTGACTACTTGCCTGACCCCGCGCCGATCCGCCAGTTGCCTGCCGACCAGCAGGCCGAGGCGGCGTCACGGCTGCTGCAAGGTTACGGCAACGACGCCTTCCTGCAGGACCTGCAACAGGTGCGGTTGCGCCACCGGCCCGGAGCGCAGGCCGCCCACTCCAACGTGGCGGCCCAGTTGCTGGGCCTCGTCGTCGCCAGGACCTTCGGCAAGCCGTTCGCGCAGGTGCTGCAGGACGAAATCGAACGGCCAGCCGGCATGCGCGACGGCACGGCACTCGCGCCCGAAGCGCGGTCCGCCACCGGCTACGACGACCGGCGTCGGCCAATGCCACTCTTCCACGGCGAATCGCTCTTGCCGGCCGGAGGCCTGCGCTACAACGCGGAGGACATGGCGCGCTACCTGCGCCTGCTGCTGGCACTGGACGACCGCGCGGTGCAGCTGAGCCAGCAGCCGCGCTTCACCGAGACCGCCGACCGGCAGATCGCCTTCACCTGGGTCGTCTCGACACCACGCCGCGGGCTGCGCAAATACCACCTGTCCGGCGGTACCTTCGGCAGCAGCAGCTACGTCGAGTTCTACCCGGCGCTGGGCTACGGCGTGGCGCTGATGGCCAATCGCGCCGCCGCGCGTACCCAGGACGAGCTGCAGGAAATCGCCGAGCGCACCTTTGAGGGCCTGGAGCGCACTCTCTCGGCATGTCCGATGCCGCAAACCATCCGCTGAGACTGGCTGGCGCACAGCGGTGCATGTCGCCTCGCCGTCCCCATCAAACACGATGGTTGCAGGGCGGCTGTACGTAGCCGCCAAGTCACTGTTCCCGGCTGCCTCCGAGCAGCCGTTCGTCAGCGGCTGCTCCTGGCCGGGTCCGATCGTCCAATGCGCTCCCAGTGAACTGGCCCTCGGCCCTGGCCATCCGCGTCACGAAGGTCAGGTCCCTGGCGAGCACGCGAACTCACGCGGCCGGCCATGAAGCGACATTCGAAGTTTCCGCCGGAAGCTGACGTTCAGAGGACCAACGTGGCGGAAGAACAGGTTTGCGCCCACGCGGTCGATGGGCAGGTAGCCAATCTCGTCGATGATCAGCAGGCGCGGGGCGGTGTACAGCTTGAGCTTCCTCCAGTCGCCCATCGCTGTGCGCCTTGGTCAGCTTCTCGATTGAAGCTGGCCGCGGTTGTGAACAGCACCCGCTAGCCCCGGCCTCGATGGCCTTCAGCCCAGGCTGACCGCCAGGTGTAGCTCGCGAAGTCGAGTTCAGCTTCGGCTTGCCCTTGGCCGTGCCCAGCACCACCGTGCGCATTAGGTCGTAGGTGAAGTCCCGACCTTCGCGGTTGGCAT
>CAMLGG010000224.1 GCA_946479475.1 uncultured Ideonella sp.
AGTGTCACCCATGTCCTCGCACGGGTGTTACCCATGTCCCCGGTCTATACACCCCCTCCAAGAAGGGGGCTCCAGCGAGTTCGACGGCACCTCCCAGCCCTCCGCCGGGCGGAGGGCTCCAGCATGAGGGTGGAAGGGTGCGTCAGCGGGCCCCCGCGTGGCGCCAAAGGCCGAAGCCGCCGGTCTGCTACACGAGCAGGCCGCCCACCGCGGCGGCGGCGGCGTAGGCGGCGATCAGCCGGCGGGTGAACGCGCCGCCGCCGGCGGTGGCGGCAAGCACGCTCTTGGTGACCAGGCTGGCGAGGGCCGCGAGGGCGATGCCGTTGGCCGGCACGTCGGCGGCGTCCGGGCCGCTGGCGTGCAGGCGGGCGAGCGAGACCACCACCGGGTCGACGTCCACCAGCCCCGACAGCGCCGAGATCGCGTAGACGCCGGCGTCGCCGAACGATGACTTGGCCAACTGCACGGCCACGGCCACGATGGCCAGCAGGGTCCCGAAACCGAGCACGGTGCCGAGGTCGAAGGGCGCCATCTCGGCGGCTTGCGCACCGGCCGGCGCAGCGCCGCGGTGCCGCCAGTGCCACCACGCCGCCGCGAACAGCACCGCCCCGCCGCACAGCAGTGGCCGCAACAGCTCCAGCGCCAGGGAAGACTGCAGCACGGCCACGACGGCGATGATCCGCAGAGTCATCATCCCGCTGGCTGCCAACGCGCCGGCCAGCGCAGGAGCGAGAAGCGCGGGGTCGCGCCGAGCCTGGCGCGCCAGGGCGAGCGTCGCTGCGGTGGAGGTCGCGAGGCCGCCGAGCAGGCCGGTCCAGAGCAGGCCGCGCTCGGGGCCGGAGAAGCGCATCGCGGCATGCCCTGCGAGCGAAAGTCCCGCCAGCAGCACCACGGCCCACCAGAGCCGGTAGGGATTCAGCACCGCGCCGGGGCCGTAGCCGGCGTCCGGCAGCAAGGGCAACACCACCAGCGAAAGCACCAGCAGCTGCAGGCCCGCTCGCATCTCGCTCTGCTCGACCAGGTTCAGCCAGCCGTGCAGCGTGGACTTGTAGTCGAGCAGCACCGCCGCGACCACGGCCGCCGCGAGCGCCGGCACGGTGTGGCCCGAGGCGGCGAGCGCACCGAGGGAGTACGCCACCAGCGCCGCCACCGCGGTGGTCGCGCTCAGGTCGCCGTCGGCCCTCACGGCCTCGCGGTACGAGATGGCCAGCAGGAGCGCCAGGCCGACCAGCCCGCCACCCAGCGCCGCGGGCGCCAACGGCTCGGGCAGGCTCGCCAGCACACCGCCGGCCAGGCCGATGAGCGAGAAGGTGCGCAGCCCCGCGACGCGGCGGCCTTCGCCGCGGTCGCGCGCGCTCCAGCCGCGCTCCATCCCGATGAGCAGGCCGGCCACGAGAGCGGCGGCGAGTCCGGGCACGGGCGGTGGCAGGTCGAGGTCTGGCATCGGCGCATGATGCCGTGGAAGGCCCCCGCCGGGCCGGCGGTGCGTCAAAGCTGCTACGCTTTGCAGCTTCTCCTCCACGCCCTCAGGGATCCACGGCTGCCGTGACGACCGCCCAGCACATCGCTGTCCTCGACGACGAGGCCGACATCACCACGCTGCTGTCGGGTTATCTCCAGAGCCAGGGCTTTCGCGTCTCGGCCGTGCACAACGGCCCCTCCCTGATGTCGCTGATGGCCGCCGACCCGCCGGCGCTGGTCCTGCTGGACCTGGGCCTGCCGGGCGAGGATGGCTTTTCCATCGCCCGCCAGCTGCGCGAGCACCACCGCTGCGGCCTGGTCATCGTCACCGGCCGCGGCGACGCGATCGACAAGGTCGTCGGGCTGGAGGTGGGCGCCGACGACTACGTCACCAAGCCCTTCGACCTGCGCGAGCTGCTGGCCCGCATCAAGGCCGTGCTGCGCCGCATCGCCCCGGCCGAGCCGGCCGCGGCTACCGCTGCGCCGGCGGCCGCGGCGCGCGACCAGTTGCGCTTCCTGGGCTGGACACTGGACGTCGCGGCCCGCCGCCTCAGCTCGCCCGACGGCCAGGACGTGGCCCTGACCACCGGCGAGTTCGACCTGCTGCTGGCCTTCGCGCGTCACGCCGGCCGCGTGCTCTCGCGCGACTTCCTGCTCGAGAACACCCGCGGCCGCGAGGCCGGCCCCTTCGACCGCACGATAGACGTGCAGGTGGGCCGCCTGCGCAAGAAGCTCGAACCCGACGCCGAGAACCCGCAGATCATCAAGTCCGTGCGCGGCGCCGGCTACATCTTCGTGCCGCCGGTCACCAGCGGGGCCTGACCATGCCCACGACCCCTCCGCCCCTGCAGCACGTGGCGGCACCGGCGCTGCCCGGCGGCATCGAGGAGCGGGCCGTCTTCCGCTCGCTGTTCCTGGCCTATCCGGATGCGCTGCTGCTGGTGGACCAGGCGGGCACCATCGTGCTGGCCAATCCTTCGGCCAGCGAGCTGCTGGGCTACGGCGTCGAGGAGCTCATCGGCATGAGCGTCGACGCCCTCGTGCCCGAGAGCATCCGGCCGCGCCACGCCTCGTATCGGGAGGCCTACGGCCGTTCGCCGCGCTCGCGCCCGATGGGCAACAACATGGACCTCGTCGCCAAGCGCAAGGACGGCAGCGAGGTGCTGGTCGAGATCGCGCTGAGCCCGCTGCAGTCGCAGGGCCTGCCCTTCACCGTGGCGGCGATCCGCGACATCAGCGCCTATCCGCGCGTCAAGCAGGCGCTGCAGCGCGCCCGCTACAGCGAGCACCTGGCCCAGCTGGGCCGCCTGGCGGTGGACATGCGCGACCCGCAGCTGCTGCTGGAGCAGGTGCCGGTGATAGCGGCGCAGGCGCTCCAGGTCGAGGTCTCGGTGGTGTACCTGCTCGAAGAAGACAGGCAGGCCTTCCGCGTGGCCGGCTGCGTCGGTGGCGCGGCAGCCGAGCACCTGGGCGAGAAGGTGCCCAACCGGCCGGATACGCCGCCCGGCTTCGTGGTCCAGCAGGGCGCGCCGGTGGTGGTCGACGACTACCGCATCGAGCAGCGCTACAGCGTGCCCAGGCGCTACATCGATGCCGGGCTGGTGAGCGCGGTCGCGGTGCCGCTGTTCGACCGCGGCCGCACGATAGGCGCGTTGACGGCGCGCTCGCGCACCGCCCAGCGATTCGGCGACGAGGAGACTCGCTTCCTGGAGTCGCTGGCCAACCTGCTGGCCACCAGCCTTCAGCGCGCGCATTCCGAGGAGGCCCTCAACCACGCCCAGCGGCTGGAGAGCGTGGGCCAGCTCACCGGCGGCATCGCGCACGACTTCAACAACCTGCTGACCGTCATCCAGGGCAACCTGCAGGTGCTGGAGGAGCGGCCGGCGATCGCCGAGGACGCCTACGGCCAGCAGCTGGTGGATGCGGCCATGCGCGCGACCCGGCGTGCGGCGGAGCTGACCAGCAAGCTGCTGGCCTTCTCGCGGCGCCAGGTGCTGCAGCCGAGCCAGGTCGACGTGGCCGCGATGATCGGCTCGCTGGCCGACATGCTGCGCCGCACGCTGGACCAGCGGATCGTGATCGAGGTCGACACCCGCACCGACTGCCCGCTGGTGATGGCCGACCCGGGCCAGCTCGAGTCCGCCCTGCTCAACATCGCCATCAACGCCCGCGACGCCATGCCCGAAGGCGGGCGGCTGCGCTTCCGCTGCGAGGCGATCGAGAAGCTGCCGCCCGGCCTGAGGCGCGAGCTGGACGACCCGAGCGCCCGCGAGGAGCACTTCGTCGCGATCTCCATCAGCGACACCGGCTTCGGCATGCCGGAGGAAGTGAAGGAGCGGGCCTTCGAGCCCTTCTTCACCACCAAGGGCGCCGGCCGCGGCACCGGCCTGGGCCTGTCCACCGTCTACGGCTTCGTCAAGCAGTCCAAGGGCGCGATCCACATCGAGAGCGCGCCGGGGGCGGGCACCACGGTCAGCCTGTTCATCCCGCAGCCGTGGAACGAGGGCGACGCCAAGGCGGCCGACGAGCGCGCCGAGGCCGACCTGCCGCAGGGCCTGAAGGTGCTGCTGGTGGAGGACGACCACGAGGTGCGCAAGGTCGTCCAGGCCTTCCTCGACGCGCTGGGCTGCCAGGTCACGACCGCGGCGAGCGCCGAGCAGGCCCTGCTGCTGCTGGGGCCCGAGGCCGAGCACGACCTGCTGCTGACCGACATCGCGCTCGGCCCGGGCATGCGCGGCACCGAGCTGGCGGCCGAGGCCCAGCGGCGCTTCCCGCGCCTGGCCATCCTGCTGATGTCGGGCTTCTCGTCCGAGCTGCTCGAGGCGGACCGCGATTCGCCCTCCAGCTGGGAGCTGCTGCGCAAGCCCTACAGCCGTGCCGAACTGGCGCGGGCGATGGCACGCCTGCTTTCTTCGCAGGCCGGCTAGGAGTCGAAGCGGCTTCTGCCGCGACGACGCCTATCCTTCCAGGGTTCCGGTGGGCAGCCCGTTGCCGAGCAGGCGGCGCCGCACGCGCAGGCCTGAAATCTCGGCGGCGCACTTGCGCAGGCCCGAGACCTCCGTGGCCTTCCACGCGCGCACGACGTCGCTCGTGCAGCTGACGAGGCCCCACACCTCGCCGCGGTCGCCGTACGAGGCGGCCAGCAAGGCGCGGATGCCGTAGGGCACCAGCATCGTCTCCTTCACGCCCTGCAGCGCCGGATGGGCGAAGGTGTCTTCGCAGACGAAGCAGCCCTCGCGCACCAGCGCGCCGAAGAACCCGCCGCCGGATTCTGGAAAGGCCACCGCTCCCTTCACGATGCGCCCGCTGGTGCCGTCATAGGCCGCCACGCTGCGCATGAAGCGCTGCCCGAGCTCGCCCGAGACGCTCCAGAAGGTCACGTGCCGGCACTGCAGCGTCTGCTGGATGTGCTGGGCCACGCGGCCGGCGGCATCGAGCTCGGTCATGCGCCCGGCCTCCAGCTCGTGGGCCAGGTCCCGCATCAGGAAGTGGAACTTGGGCGCGCTCGTCACGCAGGCAGCCTCACCGCCGAGCCGCACTCGATCACCCCGCTGGTCAGCACGTCGGCCCGCAGGCCGCCGCGGTGGACGAAGCGCCTGACCACCTCGGCGGCCGAAAGGACCGGCGAAGACAGCGCGGTGCCCATGCCCAGGCAGGGCTCGCACAGCTCCACGCCCCGAAGCCTCACCTCGCCGACCTCGAACTCGACGCCGACCAGCTCGTTGAGCCGCAGCCCGCGGGTCAGCAGGTTGCGGTGGGTGATCGAGAGATCGCCGGCCCGGCCCTGCTCGGCGAAGAACGCCTCGATCTCCTCGACCTCGATCAGGGTCAGGTTCTGGCCCGGCTCCTCGTGGCGGCCGAAGTAGCGGTCGCCCTCGATGCCCAAGCCGGCGACGACCCGCACCCGTTCCTGCTCGATCTGGGGGCCACCCGGCTGCGGGGAGGTGAAGATGCGCTCGACTTTCATGGGGCTCCGTGGGTGGAGCCGGCATTCTCGCCAAGCGCCGGCGCCTCGCAAGCCGGCGCGGTTTCAGCTCACTGCAGCGTGGCAGGAGCCGGCGCCACGGCGCTTTGCACGAAGCTGGCGAGCGCGGTGACATCGGGGATGTGCACGTCGCGGCGGCCCTTCTCGGTGAAGCAGATCAGTTGCTGGCGGGCCAGACGCGACAGGGCGCGGCTGACGGTCTCCAGCGTCATGCCGAGGTAGTTGCCGATCTCGGCACGGGTCATGCGCAGGGTGATCTGGTCGGTGCGCAGGCCGCGCTTGGCGAGCGACTCGGCCCAGTAGCGCAGGAAGTCGGCGACCCGGGCGTCGGCCGGCAGCGAGCAGACCGACATCAGCGAGTCGCGGTCACGGGCGATCTCGCGGCTCATCGCCTCGTGCAGCACCCGCAGCAGCGCCGGGCGCATCGCGCAGGCGGCCAGGACGGCGTCGTAGCGCAGGACCCAGACCTCGCCGGTGTCCATGGCCACCGCGTCGCAGGCGTACTGCCCGGCGTGGATGCCGTCGAAGCCCAGCCAGTCGCCGCGGAACTTCAGGGCCACCACCTGCTCGCGTCCGTCGGACGACAGGTTGATGAGCTTGAACAGGCCGGAGTTGAGGACGTAGAGGTTGCCGAAGCGCTCGCCGGCCTGGTAGATGGTCTCGCCGGCGCGGACGATGCGGCGCTGGGGCTGGAGCTGTTCCTGGATCAGCCGCAGCACGTCGGCGATCTCCTGGCCGGCGGTCTGGAACTCGGCCGCGCGCTGGGCATGGCGGGCGGCAGCGGTCGTCGGCGCGGCGGCTTGGGAGATGGCGGGGTTCAGCATGGCGGCTCCTGAAGGGGGTGTCGTTCGTCGATGTGAGGCACTGTAGGAACCGGCCTGCAACGGCGTGCCAACGGCGCGCGTCGCTCGGTAACACTCGGTCAACCGACCATGTCAGCCGTGTATCAGCACAAACCCCGGCAGCCCCCGTTGATGCCGATCAAAGCCCCCACATCTCGCCCAGGTAGCCTTGCATCACCCCGGGATTCGGCCGTCTTCTGGCTCTCCGGACCGTGATGCCCACCCTGCCCTCCGATTTCCACGACCACGCTGAACGCCTGTCCGACAGCCAGCGACGCGCCCTCGCCGCCACGGCCACGGCCTTCAAGCATGCCGCCCTGGCGGGCCTGGCATCGCGTCCGCTGCAGGGCAAGAACCTGGGCCTCATCTGCGAAGAAGAAGACAACGCCGACGCCGCCCTTTTCGAGAGCGCCGCGAAGGCCCTGGGCGCGAAGGTCGTGCGCATCCGCCCCAGCGTTGCCGGACTCGGCAACGATGCGGCCCTGCCGCAGACGGCCCGCATGCTCGGCCGCCTGTACGACGCCATCGAATGCCACGGGTTGCCGCCGGAGCTGGTGGACCTCATCCGCCACCACGCCGGGGTGCCCGTCTACGACGCCCTGTCGCGCACCAGCGCCAGCCAGCACGCGGTCGCCACGCTGGTCGACGGCGACGGCGACAGCGCCGACAACCGGGCCTACGTGCTGCAGGCACTGCTGGTCGGCAGCATGGCCTGAGGCGCGCGCTGCGGCGAGGACGCGTGAACGCGCCCACCGGCCGCGGCTGGCTTGCCTACGATTGAAACTCCGCGCCGGACATCGCCTTCACGGCGCCGGCGAGCAGCGGAGTCAGGTCGATGCCGTTGCTGGGATGGGCCACGGTGTTGCAGGTCACGACCTGCGCGGCGCCGGCCTCGACCAGCACCGACTCCGCTTGCGCGCAGAACAGCGCGTGCACCCCGATGCACACGGGTGCCTCGAAGCCCTCGCCCCGCAGCAGGCGCACGGCGCCGGCCATGCTCTGGCCGCTGGAGACGATGTCGTCCAGCAGCACCGGGGTGCAGCCCCGCAGCGCCGCCAGCCCGGGCGCCGACAGGTCGACGTCGAAGTCGCCGTGCCGCTGCTTGCGCAGCACCGCGAAGGGGCAGCCGACCAGGCGGGCGACTTCGGCCACCCACTGCGCGCTCTCGGCATCCGGGCCGACCAGGGCCGGCCGCTCGACCGACGTGCACATCCACTCCGCCACGGCCGGCGCGCTCGCGACGACCTGCGACGGGATGTCGTAGAGGGCCCTCAGGCTGGGGTGCCGATGCAGGTGGGGATCGACCGTGACCAGCCAGTCGTAGGCGCGCGACACCAGCCGCGCAAAGCTGCGCGAAGTGACGGCCTCGCCGGGCCGGAAGCGCGCGTCCTGCCGCATGTAGGGCAGGTAGGGCGCGACCAGACCGACCTTCTGCGCGCCGAGTTCGCGCAGAGCGTCGGCGAGGAAGAGCAGCCCGGGGATCTGAGGGTCCGGATCCTTGAGCTCGGCGACCACGGCCACGGCCTGGCCAGACACGTCCGCAGCGACGCGCAGGTAGGTCTCGCCGTCGGGAAAGCGCCGGTGGTCCAGCACGCCGTAGGCGGCGCCCAGGTGGGTGGCCAGGCCGTCGGCCCGCTCCTCCGCCCCGGGCAGGGCCATCAGCTGCAGCTTCATGCATCGTCCTCCGGCGGGTCGATCGCGATGATGGGCATCGCCTGTCCGGCCACGTAGGAGCGGGCATAGGCCAGCTCGCCCGGTGCGCTGGCATGCAGGGTGAACAGCGGCTGGCCGGCGGACACCGCCTCGCCCAGGCGCACGTGGATCAGCGCGCCGGCCGCCGCATCGCGCGGCGCGCCGGCGAGCTTCGCCGCTCGCGCGAGGCGCCGGTTGTCGACGGCGCCGATGCGGCCGGCCGCGGTGGCCTCGACGACCGCCGTGTACGCGGCCCGGGGCGGCTCCCGCAGGCCGCCCTGCGCTTCGCACAAGGCGACGAACTTGGCCCAGGCCAGGCCGCTGTCCAGCGTGCGGACCGCCAGGGCCAGGCCCTGGCCGAGCGGCGCGCGGCCGGCCATCTCCAGCACGCGGCCGGCGAGGAACAGGGCCCGCTCGCGCAGGTCGGCCGGCGCACCGGGCTCGCCCCGCAGCACCGCCGTCACGTCCAGGGCCTCCAGCGCCGGGCCGATGCCGCGGCCCACCGGCTGGCGGCCGTCGGTCTCGACCACCTCCACCTGCAGGCCGATGGCGCTGCCGACCTCGACCAGGCTGGCGGCCAGAGACCGCGCCGCGGCGCTGCTGCGCACCTTGGCGGTGGGTCCGACGGGCACGTCGATCAGCACCCGTTCGGAGCCGACTGCCAGCTTCTTCGACAGGACGGAGGCGACGAGCTGTGCCTCGCTGTCCAGGTCCAGCGGGCGCTCGACGCGGATGAGCAGGTCGTCGGCCGGCGA
>CAMLGG010000225.1 GCA_946479475.1 uncultured Ideonella sp.
GCGGCGCCAACGGCTGCTTCGGCGGCATGGGCATCGTGGCGCGCTGCGCCGACCACGTCGTGATGAGCGACATCGGCCGCCTCGCCATGTCCGGCCCGGAGGTGATCGAGGCCTCGCACGGCGTCGAGGAGTTCGACTCGCGCGACCGCGCCCTCGTGTGGCGGACCACCGGCGGCAAGCACCGCTGGCTGACGGGCGACTGCGACGTGCTGGTGGAGGACGACGTCCGCCAGTTCCGCGAAGCCGCCATCGCGCGGCTCGCCATCTCGCGGCCCGTCACGATCGAGGCGCTGGAGGAAGAGCACGCGCTGCTGTCCTCGAGGCTGCAGCTGATGTCGGTCGCGGCCGAGGGCGACGAGGCGACGGCGCTGTGGGCGCGCCTGGGCGTGGTGGACGCCGGGAAGGTCGGCGAGCTCGATGTGGTGGCGGTGCGCGAGCTGCGCCCGGCCTGAAGGAATCGCAGATGGACTGGAACGCACTCGCGGCCACTCTCTTCGGGGCCCGCCATGGCATCGCGCAGGATGGCGACTTCCTGTTGGGCACGGCGACCTTCGACGCTCATCCGCTCACGGTCATCGGCACCACGAACCACGCGCCCATCGGCGTGCGCCTCGCGCTCGCCCAGGCGCGGGCCGTGCTGGGCACGATCGCCCGCCACCCGGGCCGCCCGATCCTGCTGCTCGTCGACACGCAGGGGCAGCAGCTGCGCCGCCGGGACGAGTTGCTGGGCATCAACCGCGCGATGGCGCACCTCGGCATGGCGCTCGACCTGGCGCGGCGGCGCGGGCACCGCGTGCTCGGCCTGGTGTACGACCAGGCGCTCTCGGGCGGCTTCATCACCTCCGGCCTCATCGCCGATGCCTGCGATGCGCTGCCCGAGGCCGAGATCCGCGTCATGCGCATCCCCGCCATGGCCCGCGTGACCAAGCTGCCCGAGGCGATGCTGGCGCGGCTGTCGGAATCCAACCCGGTGTTCGCGCCCGGCGTCGAGAACTACGTCGCCATGGGCGGCGTGCGCAGGCTGTGGCAAGGCGACCTGCGCGCCGCGTTGCGCGAGGCCCTGGCCGACGCACCGGTCGAGGACCAGCGCGCCGGCATCGGGGCCGAGCGCGGCGGCCGCCGCCTCGCGGCCGGCGTCATCCAGCGCGTCCTCGACGCGGCGTGATGGAGCCGGCCGTGCCGCCCCTTCTCCTGCACCGTCACCAGCTGGCCCGCCTCTCGCCCGTGGGCTGGAGTCACCTGCAGCGTGGCGAGTGGGATGACGCCACGACGCAATGCCTGGGGCACTGGGCCTCACACGGCCTGCCTCTCGTGGTGACCACGCAGCCCGCCTCGCACGGCAGCATCGCGATGGGCCTGCCGATGCCCCATCGCTGGGGCCGCCGCCGCCTCGCGCTCGCGGTGTCACGCGGCCACGTCCTGTACTTCGACGAGTTCCCTCGACTGGAGCAGATCGGCGCCCTGCTGCCCGCGGCCACGCGATCGGCCTGGAGGGCGCTTTGCTCGCAACTGCGCTCGTGTGACGCGGCGGCCCGCGTTCACGGCAGCTTCGGCTGGCAGCAGCTCAGCGGCCTGGGCTACCTGAGGCCGGGATCCGACCTCGATGTCTGGGTGGCGGTGTCGTCGGCCGCGCACGCCGACGAAGTGGCGGGCCGCCTGCAGGCCTTCTCCTCGGACACGCTGCGGCTGGATGGAGAGATCGTCTTCGGGCGAGGCCACGCGTTGGCCTGGCGCGAGTGGCTGGCCTGGCGCGAAGGCCGGACGAAGTCCGTGCTGGTCAAGCACCTCGGCGGCAGATTCCTCAGCCGAGATCCGGTGAAAGACTGCGACGACCTGGCTCTGGCGGCATGAGTGCACTCGCCGTTCGTGCGAGCGTGCAGGCGCCCGCCCCCACCCCGCAGGCGATCGGCCGGGCGGCGACGCTGGCCCTGTACGACGAGCTGGCGCTCTCGCCCAAGCCCGGCCTCGTCACCTTGACGGATCCCGGCAGCCACAGCGACATGGACGCGCACACCTTCATGCGCAGTCTCTTCGCCCTGCGCGGCTACTTCGTGCGGATCGCGCAGCTTGGCTCGCTGCGTGCGCCCTTCGCCGCACTCGAGCGATGCGGGATCGAGGCGGAGGAGCGAATGCTGGCGGCCACCCGCGGCATCAACACCCATCGCGGCGCGATCTTCATGCTGGGTTTACTGTGCGCGGCGGCCGGTGCTGCCTCGAGCGGCAGGCGGCCGCTCACGCTGCTGCATCTGCAGTCCGCGCTCGACTCGCGCTGGGGCGACGACCTTCGCCAGCGTGCGCTGCGTGCGCCGAGCCTGCCCGGCGGCCTCGCCGCGCGAAGGCATGGGCTGCGCAGCGCATCCGATGAAGCGGCGGCCGGGTTCCCGGTGCTGTTCGAGGTCGCCCTGCCGCGCCTGCGCGCGAGTCTGCGCCACGGCCTCTCGCGTAGCCGGGCCCAGCTCGACACGCTGTTCGGCGTGATGGCCGTCCTCGACGATTCCAACCTCGCGCACCGCGGCGGACTGGAGGGCCTGCATCTCGCCCGTTCGCTCGCGCAGGGCTACTTGGCGGCAGGCGGCGCAGCGCGCGACGCCAGGCTGGCCGAAGCCGGGCGAATCGGCGCCGAGTTCGTGCGCCGGCGGCTGTCGCCCGGCGGCTCGGCCGACACGCTCTCGGCGGCGTGCTGGGTCCAGCGCATGGGCCTGCTGGCGTGAGCTTCGCGCTCGTCTTCTCGGGCCAGGGAACGCAGCACGCCGCGATGCTGCCCTGGCTGGACGATGACGAAGTGGTGCACGCGATGTGCGACCGCCTGCAGGTCACCGACTGGCGCCACGCCATGGCCGAGCCGGGCTGGGCAGAGCGCAACGAGCACGCCCAGGTGCTGCTCACCGGCCTGGCGCTGGCCGCGTGGGGCCAGCTTTCGAGGCACCTGCCTCGCCCCGCAGCGGCCGCGGGCTACAGCGTCGGCGAGCTGGCGGCCTTCTGCGTGGCGGGCGTCTTCGACACGGCCACGGCCCTGGAGCTGGCCACGCTGCGGGCGCAAGCCATGGATCGCCGCGCTGCAAGCCACCCGGGCGGCATGCTCGCCGTCTCCGGCCTGCCGGCCGATCGCATCGAAGCCCTGTGTGCGACGCTGGGCCTGGACCTGGCCATCCGCAATGGCCCGGCGGCCGTCGTGCTGGGCGGCCCCCTCCCGGCGCTGCAGGCCGCGGAGCGGGAAGCCGCCGCGTCGGGCGCGCGCAGCACGCGGCTCAGCATCGCCGTGGCTTCGCACACCAGGTGGATGGGCGAGGCGGCGCAGGAGTTCGAGCAGGCGCTCACGGGCTGTCGCGTCGACAGGCCGCAGATCGCGCTGGCGAGCAACACCGCACAGCCGGTTCGCGACGCGGCGAGTGCGCGGCACGCCCTGGCCGCTCAAATCGCCTCGACCGTCCACTGGGACGAATGCATGGACGCCCTGCACGCCCGCCGTGTGGCCTGCGTCCTCGAGATCGGCCCGGGCCAGGCCCTGGCGCGCCTCTGGAACGAGCGCTTCCCCTCGGTGCCCGCGCGCTCCTGCGACGAGTTCCGCAGCCTCGAAGGCGTCGTGCGCTGGGTATCGAGCCCTCTCTGAGGCGAGTCCGGCCGGGCTGCCGCGACAATCCGCGCGATGACGACCACCGTGCTGCTGATCTTCGGCCTCGTGTACCTGGGCATGATCCTCGGGGGCCTGCCCTTCTTCCGGCTCGACCGCACGGGCGTCGCGCTGCTCGGCGCGATCGCCATGATCGCCAGCGAGGCCGTCTCGGTGGAGCAGGCGGCGCAGTCCATCCACCTGCCCACGCTGCTGCTGCTGTTCGCCTTCATGGTCGTGTCGGCCCAGATGCGCCTGGGCGGCTTCTACGACTGGGTCACCGTCAGGCTCGGCGCCATGCCGGTCACGCCGCCGAAGCTGCTGGGCGTGCTGATCCTGGTGGTGGCGCTGCTCTCGGCGGTGTTCAGCAACGACATCGTCTGCCTCGCGGTCGCGCCCATCCTCGTCGATGCGTGCATGCGCCGCCGGCTCGATCCCATCCCCTTCCTGCTGGCGCTGGCCTGCGCCGCCAACATCGGCTCGGCCGCCACGCTGATCGGCAACCCGCAGAACATGCTGATCGGCCAGTCGCTCTCGCTGCCTTTCGCCGGTTATGCGGCGCAGGCGGCGATCCCGGTGCTGGTGGGCCTGGCGATCACCTGGGCACTCATCGTGGCCGGCGTGCGCGGCCGCTGGATGCTGCCCGAAGCAGCCTCTGCCGCGCCGGACGGCGAGTCGCCCGCCGTGGCCCTGGACCGCTGGCAGACCGTGAAGGGCCTGGCCGTCGCGCTCGCGGTGCTGCTGGCCTTCCTCTTCACCTCCTGGCCGCGCGAGGTCGTCGCCCTGACCGGCGCCGGCGTGCTGCTGATGAGCCGCCAGATGCACTCCGGCCGGACGCTGGGCCTCGTCGACTGGGAGCTGCTGGTGCTGTTCATGGGCCTGTTCGTCGTCAACGATGCCCTGCAGCGGACCGGCCTGCCGGCACGCCTGGTGGCCGACGCGGCGGCGGCGGGCATCCGCCTCGACCATCCGGCGCCGATGTTCGCCGCGGCCTTCGTGCTGTCGAACATCGTCTCCAACGTGCCGGCCGTGATGCTGCTGCTGCCGGTGGCCCACGAGCAGCCGCTCGCCGGCCCGCTGCTGGCGCTGTCCAGCACCTTCGCCGGCAACCTCTTCATCGTCGGCAGCATCGCCAACATCATCGTCGTCGATGCCGCCGCGCGGCGCGGCGTCCACATCGACTGGAAGCGCCACGCCGCGATCGGCGTGCCGGTGACCCTGGTCACCATGGCCACCACCGCCGGCTACCTGTGGTGGCTGGGCGCGTGAGCGGCCGGCTGGGACGCGAGCGGCACCAGCCGCGGCCGCTCCCGGCTAGTGGTTGTGGCCGTCGCCCCTGGCGTGCGGCGCCCCGGGCACGGTGGACGGGATCGCATGGCCCGCCGAGCCGCGAGGGCTCAGCACACGCGCCCTCGCGTTCAGCGCCACGCGCTGCGTGCCGAGATTGCCGGCGAACGGCTCGAGCGCATGGACGACCTGGCCGCCGACCATCGTCAGCAGGACCCGGTTGCGGCCCAGCTCCTCGTCGGGCACCGCGAGGAAGTCGCGCTCCAGGATGATGAGGTCGGCGAACTTGCCGGTCTCTATCGTGCCGATCTCGTGCTCCATGCGCAGCTGGTGCGCGGCGTTGACCGTGATCGCCGCCAGCACCTCGTCTCGCGAGAGCGCCGGATCCGCGTTGATCGGCCCTTCGAAGATGGGCGCCAGGCTCGCTGCGCTGTGCGGGTTGGTGGGATCGCCCGAGCGCGTCACGCCGATCTTCAGGGCCAGGAAGGTGTCGAAGGGATCGATCGGCCAATCGCTGCCGTGCACGATGCGCGCGCCGGCCCGTTGCAGGCTGCCCGAAGGCTCCATGCGGGCGAAGCGGTCGGCGCCCAGGTGATGCTCGGTGTCGCCGATCGAGTAGGGCGCCCGCTGGGCCCACTGGAAGGACATCGTCGCCATCACGTCGAGCGGCGCGAAGCGTCCGTAGTCCGCCACGGCCACCGTCTCGTCGTGGGCGATCGCGGGGCGGAAGTCGGCCCCGGGCCGCGCCTTGCGGGTCGCGTCGACGGCATCCAGCACGGTGCGCACGCCGCGTTCGCCGGTGGCGTGCAGGTGCATGTCGAGGCCGGCATCCACCGCGGCCAGCATCAGCGCCTGCAGCGACTGCGGCGTGTAGTAGAGCTGGCCGACGTTGCTGCCTTCTACCCACTTCGGCGCGTCGTCGGTGCCGATGTTCTGCAGGTAGGGCGAAAGCAGCGCGCCAGTGTCCGCCGGTGCGTTGACCACGCCGTCCATGAACACCTTGACGACCCGCGACCGGACGCCCGGCACCGGCGTGACGGCGCCGCTGTCGGCCTGCGACGCCAGCGCCTTGGCGTCGGCGATCGCCTGCGCCGGCGCCGTGTTGGCCGTCTCGGCGTCGAGGTTCATGGCGAGGTTCACGCGGGCGGTGAGTTCGCCCGAATCGCGAAGGGACTTGAAGACCCGCAGGTGCGGCTCGCCGGCGGCGGCGTCCATGAAGGTCGTGATGCCCTGCTCGCGGATGGCGGCGAGCGCGGCGCGGCCCTGCTTGAGCTCGTCGGCCTCGCTGTCCGGCGGGATCGCGGCCTTGAGCTGGAAGCCCGCGGCGTCCTCGCAGATGCCCGTCGGGTTGCCGTTGGCATCGCGCAGGAACTTGCCACCGGCCGGGTCGGGCGTGCTGGCGTCTATGCCGGCCAGCGCGAAGGCGCGCGAGTTGGCCAGCACCGAGTGGAAGTCCGCCGAGGTGACGGCGATCGGGCGCGTCGTCGCCAGGCCGTCGAGCAGTTCCTTGGTCGGGTCGGCGTCGAGCGAGGCGGTGGATTGGCGATCCCAGTTCACCGCCTCCAGCCAGGTGTCCGGGCCGGCCTCGGGCGTGGCGTCGAGGCAGGCCTGCAGGCGGCCGGCGAGCTGCTCGCGCGTCAGCGGCGCGTAGGCCAGGTCGCACAGCAGCAGCGCGCGGCCGCCGGCCAGCGAGTGCAGGTGCGCATCCACGAAGCCCGGCATCACCATGCGGCCGCCGAGCTCGATCACCTGCGTCTTCGGCCCGATGCGCCGGGCCGCCTCCTCGTCGGTGCCGACGAACGCGATGCGCCCGTCGCGAACGGCCACCGCCTGCGCCACGCTGCGCTTGCCGTCCATGGTGACCACCTTGCCGCCTCGCAGCACGATGTCCGCCGGCTTGGCGTCGTCCCCGCCTCCGCAGCCGGCGACGATGCCGATCGAGACGGCCGCCGCCAGCAGTGCGGCTTGAATCTTCCACTTCCTCATGCGACCCCCGAATGCACCCGGTGCGGGCGGTCACGAAGTTAGCCGCGGCCGGTCCGGCCGGCCCTCTGCAAATGAGGAGGGTCAGGCGCCCCGCCTGCCCGCGCCCGACAGCGCCCGCCCGAGGGCGACCTTGTCCGAGACGCCCAGCCGGACGTAGGCCTCGCGCAGGTAGGTGCGAACGGTCGCGGGGCTCAGGCCGGTCTCGCGGGCGATCTGCTTGTGGGAGCGGCCGTCGGCATACAGCAGCGCGACGCCCATCTCTCGCGGTGGCAGCAAGGCGGCGCGCCGCTGGGGCAGCAACTGCAGCAGCACGAGGTCGCCGCAACGCTGGGTGGCCAGGCGCACGGCGCCGAGCTTCACCGTGGCGGCCGGCTGCCGCAGCGCCGCGGAGAGCTCCGTGGGCGGCTGCTCGCCCTCCCACTGGGGGAAGCGCTCGCGCAGCAGCAAGCCGAGCTGCGCATCGATGTAGACGAAGCCGCCGGCGGCATCGACGAGCGCGTGCGCGTCGCCCGCCCGGCGGCCTGCCTCGCCGACGAGCGCCGTGACGCGCGCGCTCCAGCGCTGCATCAGGTGGGCGCTGAACTGCTCGAACAGCACCCGGTGCGCGGGCTCGAACGCCGGCGAGGCGCGGTGCCCGTACAGCGAGATGAAGTGCATCAGGCCGCTGCCCGGCAGCGTGCGGGTGATGGCCATGATGTGGAAGAGATCGTGGCGGCGCGAGAACGCCTCGACGGCAGGCACGGGATCCGCGTAACCCTCCTGCCAGACGACCGTGTCGAGGCGGTCCATCGATTCCAGGGCGAAGCGGTCCACTGCGCCGATGCGGTTCCACTCGCGCGCGAAATCGGCGCTCAAGCCGATGCGCCCGCTCAGCCAGTTGCGCGGCGCCAGGCCGTCGATGCCGCCGGAACACTCGCCCCACCAGGCCGCGTCGAACGGCACCAGCGCCTTCAGCCCGGCCAGGCCCTCCCTCATCAGCCGCGAAGGCGAGGCGCCCTGCGGCAGCCGGTCCAGCGCCAGCAGGCTCGCGCTGAAGGCTTCGAGGGTCTGGCGGCCGATCTGCATCGGCGGGAGTTTAGGAGGACGCAGGCCCGGTGCCGGCATGCGGCGACCGGGTCCGGCGAGCGTCACGGTCGGGGGTCGTCGACGACCTTCCCGCCGCCTTCTCCGACGGGGACTGCCAGGTGACCGCGCTCGAACTGGCTCGCGCGTTCTGCAGGAAGGCCACCATCCTGCACGCGGAGCACCATCGCCCTGCCGACCAGCCCAGGCCTGATCGCTATGCGCGGCACCATGCCGACATGGAGCGCTTGCTTCGCCACCCCGCCGCCAGCGCGATGCTCGCTGACCACGCGCCGTGCGCGCGTGGGGTCGAGTGGAAGAGCCGGGCGTTCGCGCCAGTGGGCACGCTACGACCTGGCCGTGCCAGGCACGGTGCGGTTGCCACCGCTTTCGTGAAAGCACCAGCAAAACTGGTAGGCCGTGTTGGACTTGAACCAACGACCAAAGGATTATGAGGCCTTCAAAACGGGATATTCTGGGATTTTTTGGGCTTGCCAATTTCCATATAAATCAATGACTTAAGTCCAGCGCGATCCCATGAGATCTCATACCATTCGGACCAAGACTGGCACCAGACTGGCACCAGCAAAAAGTGTCCTTCCTGGCACCGGAGGGACTCAAATGCCCATTTGAGGTCCGGATCACAGCAACCGCGATGAGCTCGAACAAGTCAGGTGGCATCCCCCCGCTCCTGAAGTACGCCCCGGCCGGAACCTATGTGACGGTGGAGCAGTTGCCCCACGGCGGCTCGCTGCAG
>CAMLGG010000226.1 GCA_946479475.1 uncultured Ideonella sp.
GGCGCGGGTTCAAGGGGATGATGCTCGGCTGAAGGCCCCGCGCCCGGCGGGTTCAGTCCCGGTCGAACACCGCCATGCTTTCCACGTGCGCGGTGTGCGGGAACATGTTCACCGCCCCCGCGGCGCTGCAGCGATAGCCGGCGACGTGCACCAGCAATCCGGCGTCGCGGGCGAGCGTGGCCGGGTTGCAGCTGACATAGACGATCCGCCGGGGTGGCGCCCAGCCCGCCGGCGCGGCGGGGGCCAGATCAGCGAGCGCCTTGGCCAGCGCGAAGGCGCCCTCTCGAGGCGGATCGACGAGCCACTTGTCGGCCGCGCCGAAGGAGACGAGATCGTCCGGCGTGATCTCGAAGAGATTGCGGGCAGCGAAGCGCGTGCTGCCGGCCAGGCCGTTGCGCTCGGCGTTCTGGCGCGAGCGCTCTACCAGGACATCGCTGCCTTCGATGCCCAGCACCTCACGAGCCCGCGTGGCGAGCGGCAGCGTGAAGTTGCCCAGGCCGCAGAACCAGTCGATGACGCGCTCTTGCGGCTGCACCTCGAGCAGCCGCAACGCCCGGCTGACGAGCACCGTGTTGACCTGGTGGTTGACCTGCGTGAAGTCGGTCGGCTTGAACGGCATGGCCAGGCCGAACTCGGGCAGGGTGTAGGCCAGTTCCGGACCGCCCTCATCCAGCAGGTGGACCGTGTCCGGCCCCTTCGGCTGGAGCCACCACTGCACACCGTGGCGCAACGCGAAGTCGCGCAGGCGCTGGGCATCACCGGCGCTCAAGGGCTCCAGGTGACGCAGGACCAGCGCCGTGACGCCATCACCCACCGCGAGCTCGATCTGCGGCAGGCGGTCGCGCGCGTCCATCGAGCCGATCAGGTCGCGCAGCGGCAGCAGCAAGTTGCTCACGCGGGGCGGGACGACATGGCACTCGGTCATGTCGGCCACGTAGCGCGACTTGCGCTCGTGGAAGCCGACCAGCACGGTGCCCTTCTTCGGCACGTAGCGCACCGAAAAGCGCGCGCGGAGCCGGTAGCCCCAGGTCGGGCCCTCGATCGGCCGCAGCACGCGCTCGGGCTTGACCTTGCCCAGATGGGCGAGGTTGTCTTCCAGCACCCGCTGCTTGATGGCGACCTGCGCGCCGGCATGCAGGTGCTGCATCTTGCAGCCGCCGCAGGCGCCCGCATGCAGCCCGAAATGCGGGCAGGCCGGCCGCACGCGCTGCGAGCTCTCGCGGCGCAAAGCCTTCAGGCTGGCCTGCTCCCACTGGTTCTTGCGCCTGTGGACTTCCACCTGCGCCTGCTCGCCCGGCAGCGCCCCCTCGATGAAGACGACCTTGCCTTCGCTGTCGTGGGCGACGCCCTGGGCCTCGATGTCGAGCGACTCGACGACCAGCCATTCGTTGGGTTGGGTCATGATGGAAAAGCGCCGCCCGAGGGCGGCGCCATGCAAAGCCGGTTCGTTGGTCTCGGCAGGCCTTCAGCGCGCCGGCAGGAGCTTGGCGGGGTCCACGGGCTTGCCCTGGCGCCGCACCTCGAAATGCAGTTGAACGCGATCGGCATCCGAGGAGCCCATCTCGGCGATCTTCTGGCCCTTGCGCACGACCTGATCCTCCTTGACCAGCAGGGTCTGGTTGTGGGCATACGCGGTCAGGTAGGTGGCGTTGTGCTTGACGATGACCAGGTTGCCGTAGCCACGCAGGCCCGAGCCGGCATAGACCACGCGGCCATCTGCCGCCGCATAGACCGGGTCGCCCGCCTTGCCGCTGATCGCGAGGCCCTTGTTCCGCGCCTCGTCGAATGGAGCGACGACGGGGCCGGAAGCCGGCCAGGCCCACTGCACGTCATCATCGTTGTCGCGCGAAGGCACCGCGGGCGCCACGCCCGAAGCACCGGCGGCGACGCCGGAGGCCGCCGTCGCCGGAGGCTTGCCGTTGGCATCGAGCGGCTTGGTCTCGACCTTGGGCGGCGTCACGGGCTTGGTCGCGACCGTCTCGCTCGTGGGAGGCATCACCCGCAGCACCTGGCCGACCTCGATCAGGTTGGCGTTCTCGATGCCGTTCCACCGGGCGATGTCGCGCCACGCCTGGCCGCTCTCGAGCGCGATGCGCATCAGCGTATCGCCCGGCTTCACGGTGTACGTGGCGGGACGGGTATCCGCCGGGGCACTGGCAGCCGAAGAGGCGGGCTTGGCCGCTTCTGGCGCGGCCTCCGGCTTGGCCGGCTGCCTAGTGGTGGGTCGCTCCTCGACCGGTGCGGGAGGGCGCCGCGTGGCACAGCCGGCCAGCAGCAACGCCGCGAGGGCGGCGGCCGCCAGGCCGAGCGTGCGTGTATTCAGGCGCCGTTGCATCGTGATCATCGAGGGCATCCGTCCCTGGTGCTGAAGTCAATGGGTCCCGGATTTTAAGGGGACGAACTGCACCGCCTCGCCGAGACGGCGCGTGAAGCCTTCGGGCCCCCGGTCGACGATGACCAGCATCTGGCCGCGGCCGTCGGGCGAACGCGCGGGCGCCACCAGCCGGCCCCCGACCGCGAGCTGGTCCAGCCAGGCTCGAGGCAGGTCATCGCCGCCCGCGGCCGCGATGATGGCATCGTAGGGTGCGTTGGGCGGATGGCCGCGCATGCCGTCGCCGTAGACCAGCCGGCAACGAGGCACCTGGAGCCGATGCAGGTGGCGTGCCGCGAGCTCGTGCAGGTCCTTCAGCCGCTCGACCGAGACCACGCTGGTCGACAGCTGGGCGAGGATCGCCGCCTGGTAGCCGCAGCCGGTTCCGATTTCCAGCGTACGGCCCAGATGCCCTCGCGCGCGCGCCGATTCGCCGAGAAACAACCACTCGATCATGCGTGCGACGACCGACGGCTTGGAGATCGTCTGCGACAACCCGATCGGCAGGCTGGTGTCCTCGTAGGCCTGTGCGGCGAGTGCGGTGTCGACGAACTCGTGCCTGGGCACGACGCCCATCGCCTGCAGGACAGGCTCGCACACGACGCCGTCTGCCCGCAGGCGCTGCACCATGCGACGCCTGACCGGCGCGCTGTCCAGGCCGAGGCCGCTGGGCGGGACTGCGCGGGCCGCATCCCGCGCCGCCTCGTGCAGCAGCCGTTGCGGGCGCAACACCTTGCCTGCGGCGGGCGCGGAGACCGGCCCGCCAGAGCCCAGCGAGGCCGGAAAGCGCGCCCCGCGGGCTGGTGGCTTCTCGCTCATTTCAGGGGGCGCCGAAGCGCTGGCGCCAATCCGGCAGCCCGGCGTGGTCGGTCAGGTCGACCTGCAGCGGCGTGATCGACACCTGGCCATTGGCCACCGCGTGGAAATCCGTGCCTTCGCCGGCCTCGCGCGCATCGCCCGCCGGGCCGATCCAGTACACCGTCTCGCCGCGCGGGCTGATCTGGCGGATCACCGGCTCGCTGGCGTGACGGCGGCCCAGGCGGGTCACCGTCCAGGGCAACTGTTCGGCATCGGGCCGGTTGGGGATGTTGACGTTCAGCAGCCAGGGCCGCTGGGTCGGCGGCCGCTGGGCCACCGACTCGAGCACCGACTCGACGATGCGCCGCGCCACCCGGGCTGCCGCATCGAGGTGCGCCCAGCCCTTCTCCGCCTGCGAGAAGGCGATGGCGGGGATGCCGAAGAGGTAGCCCTCCATCGCGGCGGCCACGGTGCCGGAATAGAGCGTGTCATCGCCCATGTTCGCGCCCTGGTTGATGCCCGAGAGCACCAGGTCGGGCCTGTTCGGCAGGAGCCCGGTCAAGGCGACGTGAACGCTGTCCGAAGGCGTGCCGTTGATGAAGCGGAAGCCCTGGACGGGCTCTCCGCGAGCCTCGTACACGGTCAGCGGCCGCGTGAGGCTCAGCGCGTTCGAAGTGCCGCTGGCGTTCTGCTCGGGCGCTATGACGTCGATCTCGCCGAGGCCCTGGCAGGCCTGGACCAATGCCGCGATGCCGGGCGCGAGGTAGCCATCGTCGTTGGCGATCAGGATACGCATCGTTGCATTGTAGGGAGACGACGCCGCCCCCGGTGGCCCTCCCGCGGTGGCCCTCCCGCGGTGGCGTCACCGAGGCGACGCACGGGAGCGCGCCCGCTGCCTATCATCCCGGCCAGCCGCCTGCCCTGTTGACGGCCATCAAGACGGAGCTTTCCCATGCATGCCTGGCTTTGCCAAACCACCACCGGCCCGCAGGATCTCGTCTGGCGCGAGCTGCCCACCCCGGAGCCGGGCCCGGACGAGGTGCGCCTGGCGATCCGCGCGGCGAGCATCAACTTCCCCGACCTGCTGACGGTCCAGGGCAAGTACCAGTTCCGGCCCGAGCTGCCGTTCGTCCCCGGCTCGGAGTTCGCCGGCACGGTCGAGGCGGTCGGCAGCGCCGTCAGCCATCTCAAGGCCGGCGACCCGGTGGCGGCGATAGGCAACTCGGGCGGCTTCGCGACCCACGCGTGCATCAAGGCTGCCAACGCGATCCCCTTGCCGCCGGGATTTCCGCTCGAGGACGCGGCCGCCTTCGCCTTCACCTACGGCACGTCTCATCACGCGCTGCTCGATCGTGGCCAGCTCAAGCCCGGCGAGACGGTCCTGGTGCTCGGCGCGGCCGGAGGCGTGGGCACGGCGGCCATCCAGATCGCCAAGGCCGCCGGCGCGAAGGTCATCGCCGCGGCCTCCACCGACGAGAAGTGCTCCGCCTGCCGCGCCATCGGCGCCGATGCGACGGTGAACTACGGCCGCGAGAACCTGCGCGATGCCCTGAAGGCGCTGACCGGCGGCCACGGGCCCGATGTGGTCTACGACCCGGTGGGCGGCGACCTCGCCGAGCCGGCCTTCCGGGCCATCGCCTGGCGCGGCCGCTACCTCGTCGTCGGCTTCGCGGCCGGCGCCATCCCGGCCCTGCCCTTCAACCTGCCCCTGCTCAAGGGCGCCGCCGTGGTCGGTGTCTTCTGGGGTGATTTCGTCAGGCGGGAGCCCGCGGCCAACGCGCGCATGCTGGGGGAACTGGCAGGCTGGTATGCCGAGGGGCGGATCAAGCCGGTGATCGACTCCGTCCTGCCGATGCAGGAGCTGCCTACCGCCTACCGCCGCATGGCCGAACGGGACATCAAAGGCAAGCTGGTGCTGGTCAACTGACGGGTTCGCCTTCGAGACGCGCCTAAGATTAGGGGTCTTGCCCATCGACCCGACGTCCCCCAAAAGGGGGCTCGGGATGCATGCCGCGCGCTGCTAGCATGCCGGCCCACGCCAGCCAGTAAAGGGAGCGTCTACATGACCGTCAAGGTGCTGATCCTCGAGGACAACCCGGTGGCCCGCGACTTCCTGTCGCGCGTGCTGAGGGAAAGCTTCAGCGATCCGATCTCGATCACGGAAGCCGGGGATCTCGAAACCGCGCGCGAGCAGATCGCCCTCACGGGCCCGCATGGCCTGCATGGCGCGGATCCGTTCAAGCTGATGCTGGTGGACCTGGAGCTGCCCGATGGCAACGGGCTGGAGCTCCTGGCGGAACTGACGCAGTACCCGGCCACCAAGGTCGTGACCACGCTGTACTCCGACGACGACCACCTGTTCCCGGCCCTGCAATGCGGCGCCGACGGCTATCTTCTGAAGGAAGACCGCTTCGACGTGCTGGTCGAGGAACTGCGCAAGATCGTCCTGGGCCAGCCGCCTTTGTCACCCGCCATCGCGCGGCGGCTGCTCACGCACTTCCGCCACGGCGCCGCGGCCGAGTCGGCCTCGCCCGTTCCGATGGGCAGCTTCTCCAGCACGCCTATGCCCGGCGGCCAGAAGCCGGTCCCCATCGAGAAGCCGGTCGACCTGCCCCACCTGACGCCCCGCGAGATCGAAGTCTTGACGTACCTGAGCAAGGGTTTCACGATCAAGGAGATCGCCAACCTCATGGGCATCAAGTGGTTCACCGTCAACGACCACATCAAGTCGATCTACCGCAAGCTCAACGTGTCCAGCCGCGCAGAGGCGGCGGTCCTCGCCAGCAAGCAGGGCCTCGTTTGAGCCGCCGGCCGGGCCGCGCCCGGGCGTAGCGGGGCCTTGCGATGAGCCACACTGCCCTCGACGACGCTCACGACACGGCCTTCCCGGGTGACAGCGCCTGGCCGAACGCGGATTCGCGCCTGAACGACCCCACCGCCTTCGGCTCCGGGGCCGGCACGGTCTCCGGGCCCACGCCACGCATCGGCTGGCGCCGCCAGGCGCTGCTGCTGGCGGCCGTGGTGGCCTGTCTGACCGTGTTCCTGCTGGCCCGCGTGATGGCCAACAACCCGCATGTCGCGGCCGATTGGCGGGTCACGCCCACGGGCGGGCTGGAGCTGGTCTACACCAACGTGCCGGGCCTGAAGGAACAGGTCGGCAAGGAGCTGGTGGGCATAGAGACTGCGCCGGGCGCGGTGCTCGCCTTCGACGCTCTGGCCCTCACCCACTCCGCCCGCTGGCTTGCCGACGATGGGCAGCGCGATCGCCTGATCGCCAGCCGCCTGGCGGTGGCGCGGGAGGTCGAATCCGGCCATGTGCTGCTCGTGTTCAACGACGGCCACCGGATAGACGTCGTCCCTCGCGCGCGGGGCTACGCCGGTCTGGGCGCGATGTTCTGGCTGCTCAGCGCCTTCGCGATGGTGCTGTTCCTGGTGGGCTGGATAGTGCCGCTCGTGCAGCCCCAGTTGCGGAACCTGCTGTACGCGCTGATGGCGCTGGCCCAGTCCGGCCAGCTGCTGCTGGCGGCCATCGGCTCGGTGCCAGGCCTCACCTTGCCCAGTGCTCTGGTCATCCGCGAGCACGCGCTGCTGACGCTGCTCGACCTGATCACCGGCGCCGCAGTGCTCCATGCGACCGCGCTGTTTCCCTACCGTTCGCGCTGGCGAGTCATTCCCGTCCTGCTGAGCTGGGGCGCCACGCTCGCCTTCGCGGCCATCGCGCTGGCCGGCAACCAGCCTTATGCATGGTGGGTCTCCCAGTCCGTGCTGCTGGGCGACGGCGTCCTGTGCATCGCCTTCCTGGCCTTCCCGACCGGCCCGCAGCCGCATCCCTTCGCCCTGGTGATGCGGCGCTTCGCGATCGTGACGGTCGGTGCCCTGCTGCTGCTGACGCTGGCCGTTGCGCTGGTACCCCACATGCCGCCCGACGTCCAGCCGCTGGCCGCCGTGGGCCCGGTGATCTGGAACGTGTTCTTCGCCTCGGTCATCCTGATGGTGCCCTTCATCTCGCGCTCGCAGAACGTGATGCGCGAGTTCGCGATGCTGGCCGGCGTCAGCACAGTGGCCACCTCGGTCGACCTGCTCTTCGTCGCGGTCTTCTCGTTCTCGCAGTTCGCCTCGCTGACGCTGTCGCTGTTCCTCGCGCTCGGCGCCTACGCAGCCGTCCGTCAGTGGGTGGTCAACCAGATGATGGGCGCCCGCACGCTGACGACCGAGCGCATGTTCGAGCACCTGTACCGGATAGCGCGCGAGGTGGAGGCCAAGCCCGAGAGGGCAGCGGACAGGATGGCCGACCTCCTTCGCCACGTGTTCGAGCCGCTGGAGACTTCACGCACCGGTGGCTCGGCCCGCCAGAGCCGCGTCGTGGCCAATGGCTCGGTGCTGCTGGTCCCGGTGCCCAACCTGACCCAGGGGCCGATGCTCGATGGCCAGATAGCCCTGCGCTTCGCCGAGCGCGGCAAGCGCCTGTTCACGCCCGAGGATGCCCGCCTGGCCGACCGCATCGTCGAGCAGCTGATGCGCGCCCTGGCGCATGACCGCGCGGTGGAGCGGGGCCGCAGCGAGGAGCGCCAGCGCATCGCGCAGGACCTGCACGACGACATCGGCGCGCGCCTGCTGACGCTCATGTACAAGGCCCCGAGCAAGGAGATGGAGGACTACGTCCGCCACACCTTGCAGGACCTGAAGACCTTGACGCGCGGCCTCGCCGCGTCAACCCACTCGCTCGCCTTGGCTGCGGCCGAGTGGAAGACGGACATCACGCAGCGCCTGGAGGCCGCCCGCTGCGAGCTGGAGTGGAGCGCCAGCTTCGACGAGGACCTGACCTTGACGATGGTCCAGTGGTCCTCGCTCACCCGCATCCTGCGCGAACTGGTGAGCAACGCGATCGCGCACTCCAAGGCCAGCAAGATCCTGATCGAGATCCGTCTTCACGAAGGGCTCTTCACGATCACGATGAGCGACGACGGCCAGGGCCGCGAGCCGGCCAAGTGGTCTCACGGCCTGGGCCTGGGCGGCATCCGCAAGCGCGTCAAGCTGATGGGCGGCACGGTCACCTGGCGCGAGCGCGAGCCCAAGGGCATCGTCTGCCTGGTCAGCGTGCCCAGCCTCGGCGGCGCAACCACGGGCTGACGCGGTAGCGCTCGCCGCGGTAGTGGGCGTCGAGGCGGTCGATCAAGGCGACCACCGACGAAAGCTCCCACCGCGAAAGCCATTCGAAGGGCCCGGCGGGGTAGTTCACGCCCAGCTTCATCGCCAGGTCCGCCCCCTCGGCATTGCACACGCCCTGCTGCACGGCATCGGCGGCTTCGTTGACCAGCATCGCGATCGTCCGCGCGACCACCAGGCCCGGCGTGTCGTCCACCTGCTGGGGCTGCACTCCTGCGGCAGCGAGGAGCGCCGC
>CAMLGG010000227.1 GCA_946479475.1 uncultured Ideonella sp.
GCATCGACCTGGTGTGGTTCGGCGTGCTGCTGGCGGTGAACATGCAGACGTCTTTCATGCACCCGCCGTTCGGATTCGCCCTGTTCTACCTGCGCAGCGTCGCCCCGCACGACGACTACGTGGACAAGACGACGCGCAAGTCGATCGCCAGGGTGACGACCGGCCAGATCTACTGGGGTGCGGTGCCGTTCGTGCTGATCCAGATCATCATGGTCGCCATCGTCATCTCCTTCCCCGGCCTCGTTTCCGGCGGCCTCGGAAAGAAGGCGGCCGTGGACCTGGACAAGATCGACATCCAGGCGCAGCCCGAGGATTACGGCAAGGACATGGATGCCAGCGAGCTCTTCGGGACGCCGGCAAGCGAGCCGCAGAAGTAGCGGTTCCTTCCGAGGCCGGGATCACCCGGCCCGGAGAAGCAAAAAAAACCCCGCGGCATGCCGCGGGGTTTTGTCTTCTGGGCCTCGGTGGATTACAGCTTCTGCGCCTGCATGAAGTCGTCGAAGCCGGATTCGGCGAAGCGGAACCACAGGTGCTGGTCGCGCCGGAAGTTGGCGAAGTCCTCGTAGACCTTCTTCCAGTTCGGGTTCTTGCCGCTCAGCTCGCTGTACAGCCCCATCGCCTCCTTGAAGGCGGCGTCCATCATGTCCTTCGGGAAGCGAACGAGCTTGACGCCGCTTTGCACCAGCTGCTTCAGCGCGGCCGGGTTCTTGGCGTCGTACTTGCCCTGCATGTCGACGTGGGCCACGGCGCTTGCACACTCGATGATGGCCTTGTACTCGGGCGAAAGGCCGTCCCAGGCCTTGGTGTTGATGAAGAAGTCGAGCTGCGGGCCGCCTTCCCACCAGCCGGGGTAGTTGTAGAACTGGGCCACCTTGTTGAAGCCGAGCTTCTGGTCGTCATACGGGCCGACCCACTCCGCGGCGTCGATGGTGCCCTTCTCGAGCGACTGGTAGATCTCGCCGCCGGGGATGTTCTGCGGCACGCCGCCGATGCGCTCGATGACCTTGCCGCCGAAGCCGCCGATGCGGAACTTCAGGCCCTTCATGTCGGCCAGCGACTTCACTTCCTTGCGGAACCAGCCGCCCATCTGGGCGCCGGTGTTGCCGCCCATGAAGTTGATGATGTTGTAGTTGCGATAGAACTCGCGCATCAGCTTCATGCCGTTGCCTTCGACCATCCAGGCGGTCATCTGGCGGCTGTTGAGGCCGAAGGGGATGGCGCAGCCCAGGGCGAAGGTCTCGTCCTTGCCGAAGAAGTAGTACGGCGCCGTGTGGGCCATCTCGACGGTGGCGTTCTGCACGCCGTCGACCACGCCCAGCGGGGGCATCAGCTCGCCACCGGCATGGACCGAGATCTCGAACTTGCCGCCCGACAGTTCCTTCACCTTCTTCGCGAACACTTCAGCCGCGCCGAAGATGGTGTCCAGCGATTTCGGGAAGCTGGACGCGAGGCGCCAGCGGATGTTGGCCTGCGCGTGCACGATGGCCGGTGCAGTGCCCGCGGCCAGCACGCCGGCCAGACCGGCGCCACGAACGAAGGAACGACGTTCCATATCAAGAGTCTCCTGTTTCAACGATCGACAAAGACGCGGCAAATTCTAGGAGTGGCCCTCCGGGCATCGAGCGGGGATAACCCGCGCGCAGTCCGGCCGGGGTCGCTCCACGGCCACCGGCCATGATGGGCGCCCGAAGCTTGCAATCGGCTGAAATACGGGAAGGTCCCGAGTCGGTCCAGTCACCGCCGTGCCGCCCGCGCGGGAGCGACGCCCGAAGGCGGCGCGGCGGCAGACTCACATGCCGGCCAGCTTCATCCGGTCGATGAGGACCGAGCCGACCGTCTTGGCGCCCATGCAGAACGCATCCGCACCCACCGCCACCACGCCCTTGAGCATGTCGCGCAGGTTGCTGGCGATGGTGATCTCGTGCACCGGGAAGGCAATCCGGCCGTCCTCGACCCAGAAGCCCGCGGCGCCGCGGGAGTAGTCGCCGGTGACGTAGTTGACGCCCTGCCCCATCAGCTCGGTGACGAAAAGGCCCCGGTTCAGCTTGCGCAGCATCTGCTCCAGGTGGTCGCCGGGCTGCGTGAGCCGGCTGGTGAGCCGCAGGTTCTGCGAGCCGCCGGCGTGGCCGGTCGTCTTCATGCCCAGCTTGCGGGCCGAATAGCTGGAGAGGAAGTAGCCCTGGACGACGCCGCCCTGCACCACCTGGCGCGGCCGCGTGCGCACGCCTTCGTCGTCGAAGGGGGCGCTGCCCTTGCCGCGCCGCTCGTGCGGATCCTCGGTGATGTCGATGTGCCCGGCCCACACCGCCTGGCCCAGGCTGTCCTGCAGGAAGCTGGCCTTGCGGTACAGCGCGCCCCCGCTGACCCCCTGCACGAAGGAGCCCAGCAGCCCGGCCGCCACCGGCGACTCGAACAGCACCGGCACCTCGCAGGTCTTGACCTTGCGCGACTTCAGGCGCGAGAGCGCGCGCTCGGCCGCATAGCGTCCCACGGCTTCAGGCGAGGCCAGCTCGAGCGCATCGCGCATCGAGGTGTACCAGTAGTCCCGCTGCATGTCGGCGCCCTTGCCCGCGATGGGCGAGACCGATAGCGAGTGGCGGGAGCTCGCGTAGCCGCCGCGGAAGCCCCGGCTGTTGCCGGCCCAGAAGTGCGATTGCTGGGCCGAGACCGAGCCTCCGTCCGAATTGGTGATGCGCTTGTCGACGGTCATCGCGGCGTCTTCGGCGCGTCGGGCCAGTTCGGCGGCCGTCTCGGCGTCGAGCGCCCAGGGATGGAACAGGTCCAGGTCCTGCGCCACCTCGGCCGCGCTGGCGAGGTCTTCGGGGTCGGGCAATCCGGCGGCGGGGTCCTCGGCGGTGAAGCGCGCGATGTCGTAGGCGGCGCGAACGGTCTGCGCCAGCGCGGCGGCCGAGAAGTCCGAGGTGCTGGCATTGCCGCGCCGCTGGCCGAGGTAGACCGAGACGCCCACCGACTTGTCGCGGTTGCGCTCGACGTGCTCGACCTCGCCCTTGCGCACCGACACGCTGATGCCGCCACCTTCGCTCACCTCCACCCCCGCGTCGCTCGCGCCGATCTCTCGGGCCATGCCGAGCACGTCCTCGACGATCTGTTGGAACTGTTCGCGGCTGTATGCAAAGCCCGTGCGGGCGGGTGTGGGGGCGGTCATGGAACAATCATAGCCATGCGCCGCGCGCCTCACGACAACGACCACTCCCCCGATATCGCCCCCGACGAAGCCGCCGAGGTGCCTCGGCTGCTGCCCGAGCGGCCCAGCAAATCGGCCCTCAAGCGGCAGATGCACGGGCTGCAGGATCTCGGCCAGGAACTCGCCGAGCTGCCCGAATCCCGGGTCGCGAAGCTCGAGCTGCCCGAGTCCCTGCGCGATGCGCTGGCCGAGTACCGCCGCACCCGCTCGCACGAGGGCCGGCGGCGGCAGCTTCAGTTCATCGGCAAGCTGATGCGCCAGGCCGACGAGGGCCCGATCCGCGAGGCAGTGGCCGCCTTCAAGCTCGGCAGCGCGAAGGAGACTCTGGCCCTGCACGAGGCCGAGCGCTGGCGCGAGGAGCTCCTGGCGGACGACGACGCCATCACCCGCTGGATGAGCCGATTCCCGGAAACCGACGCCCAGCAGTTGCGCAGCCTCGTGCGATCGGCGCGCAAGGACGCCAAGGCCGAAGCGACGGACCAGCGGCACGGGCGCAGCTACCGCGAGCTCTTCCAGTTGATCAAGGCCGCCCTGGCCACCGGCTCCTCCGGTCCGACGGACGAAACTGCGCACGAGGACGACGACGATGAGTGAGAACCCCTTCGAACGCGTCCGCATCGGCCTGGTCTCGATCAGCGACCGCGCCTCGACCGGCGTCTACCAGGACCAGGGCATCCCCGCCCTGCAGGCCTGGCTGGGGCGTGCGATCCGCAACCCGATGGACTGGGAGACCCGCCTCATCCCCGACGAGCGCGCGCAGATCGCCGCCACGCTGGTCGAACTGGTCGACCAGGCCCGCTGCGACCTGGTGCTGACGACCGGCGGCACCGGCCCGGCGCCGCGCGACGTGACGCCCGAAGCGACGCTCGACATCGCCGACAAGGTGATGCCCGGCTTCGGCGAGCAGATGCGGGCCATCAGCCTGCGCTTCGTTCCCACGGCCATCCTTTCACGGCAGGTCGCAGTGATCCGCGGCAAGGCCCTGGTCATCAACCTGCCCGGCCAGCCCAAGTCGATCGCCGAGACGCTGGAGGGCCTGCCCCAGGGCACGCCGCCTGCGCCGGGCATCTTCGCTGCCGTGCCCTACTGCATCGACCTGATCGGCGGCCCGTACATCGAGACGGACGCCGCCGTCTGCGACGCCTTCCGGCCCAAGGCCGCCCGCCGGAGCTACCCGGCGAGCTGACCCGGCCTACTTGACGAGCCGGTTCAGGCGCTCGGCGTCGAAGTGCTCGGTCGTCTGGGCGTCCTGCGGGACGCACTCCTCGCTCGGCAGTTCGCGCGCCCGTACCGAAAGCTTCTCGATCGCCTGCCACAGCAGGGCGATCTGGTGCTCGTGCGAGCCGGCGTTGTCGATCAGCCCCTTCATGGCCTGGGCGACCGGGTCGTCGCCGTTGGTCACGCCGTAGGCCGAGAAGCCCATCTTGGCCGCGGTGGCCTCGCGCGCGGCCTCCTGCTCGTGGGCGATGATGCGCGCCGGGTTGCCGACCGCGGTGGCCCCCGCCGGCACCGGCTTGGTGACCACCGCGCCGGAGCCGACGCGAGCGCCGTCCCCGACCGTGAAGCCGCCGAGCACGGCCGCATTGGCACCGACGATCACGCCCTGCCCCAGCGTCGGGTGGCGCTTGGCGCCCTTGACCAGCGAGGTGCCGCCAAGCGTGACACCCTGGTAGATCGTGCACTCGTCGCCGATCTCGGCCATCTCGCCGATGACAATGCCCATGCCGTGGTCGATGAAGACCCGATGGCCGATGGTGGCGCCGGGGTGGATCTCGATGCCGGTCAGCCAGCGCGCCACATGCGAGATGAAGCGGCCCAGCCACTTCAGCCCGTGCTTCCAGCACCAGTGGGCTCGGCGGTGCAGGACCAGGGCATGCAGGCCGGGATAACAGGTCAGCACTTCCCAGGTCGTGCGCGCCGCGGGGTCGCGCTCGAGGATGCAGGCTATGTCTTCGCGCAGACGAGCGAACATGGTGCGGGCCGGTGGGAAGGTGGAGGGTCAGTGTAGCCGGCCATCAGGCATCGGCCTGCCCAGGGGCTTTGCGCTGCGCTCCGACCGCCCGCTGCATGGCGGTGGCGATGCCGCGCAGGATGTGCACCTCTTCGGCCGTCAGGGCGGCCCGGTTGGCGAGCTGGTTCAGCCGCGGCACCAGCTTCTTGGGCGCCGCCGGGTCCAGGAAGCCGATGTCGACCAGCGCCCGCTGCCAGTGGCCCAGCAGGCCCTGGATGGCCGCACCATCGGCCCAGGCGACCGGTGGGGTGCGTGCCTCGACGGCGAAGCCGCCCAGCGCCTGCCGCCAGTCGTAGGCCAGCACCTGCACCGCCTGCGCCAGGTTCAGCGAGCCATAGGCCGGATCGGTCGGGATGCTGATGCACGCATGACATCGGTAGACGTCCTCGTTGGCCAGGCCGAAGCGCTCGCCGCCGAAGACGAAGGCCACGCGGTGGCCCTCGCCGGCGAGGGATGCGAATCGCTCGCGGGGCGTGAAGGTCGGCGGACCGAAGTCGCGCGGGGTCATGGCCGTCGCGCAGGCGTAGGTGACGCCTTCGAGGGCTTCGGCGAGCGTGCCGACGATGCGTGCCCTGTCCAGCACGTCGGTCGCCCCGCTGGCCATGGCGATCGTCTCCTCGCGCACGAGGACGTCCTCGAACCGCGGCGCCACCAGCACCAGGTCGGAAAAGCCCATCACCTTCATCGCCCGCGCCGCCGAGCCCACGTTGCCGGGGTGGCTCGTGCTCACGAGCACGAAGCGGGTGGGATCGGAAGGGGTTGCGGAGGTCATCGGCAGCTAGAATCGAAGGCTTCTCGCGTGGATTGTCCCCGGTATGTCCGGTCGCGCCCTCCCGCCCTCGCTCTTTGCCCCCGCCAGCCCGGTCCCCCCACGCCTGCCCAGCTTCTGCGCCAGCCCATGTCGACATCCATCCATCCCATGCTGAACATCGCCGTCAAGGCGGCCCGCAACGCGGCGGCGATCATCAACCGGGCATCGCTGGACCTGGACCTGCTGAAGGTCACCGCCAAGAGCACCAACGACTTCGTCACCGAGGTCGACCACGCGGCCGAAGCCGCGATCATCGAGACCATCCTCACGGCCTACCCGGGCCACGCCATCCTCGGCGAGGAGACCGGCCGCCAGCACGGCGCCAAGCACAGCGACTACCTGTGGATCATCGATCCCCTGGACGGCACCACCAACTTCATCCACGGCTTCCCGGTCTACTGCGTCTCGATCGCGCTGGCCTTCCGCGGCAAGATCGAGCAGGGGGTCGTCTACGACCCGACGCGCAACGACCTGTTCATGGCCTCCAAGGGCCGCGGCGCCTTCCTCAACGACAAGCGCCTGCGCGTCTCCAAGCGCACCCGCCTGGGCGATGCGCTGATCGGCACCGGCTTCCCCTTCCGCAAGGGCGACAACTTCCAGCGCTACCTGAAGATGTTCGAGGCGGTCGCGCCGCATTGCGCCGGCCTGCGCCGCCCCGGCTCCGCCGCGCTGGACCTGTGCTACGTGGCCGCAGGCTGGTACGACGGCTTCTTCGAGACCGGCCTGAACCCCTGGGACGTGGCCGCGGGCTCGCTGATGATCACCGAGGCCGGCGGCCTGATCGGCAACTTCACCGGCGAGGCCGACTACCTGCACCAGCGCGAGGTCGTGGCCGGCACGCCCAAGGTCTACGGCCAGCTGGTCCAGTTGCTCGCGCCCTTCACCCGCGTGATCAAGGAAGACGAGCCCGCCGCGCCGCCGCCCCCGGCGCCCGCCCCCGCCGAGCGCAAGCCGCTGCGGGTGCGCAAGGCCAAGCCGGTGACCGACGAGACCGACGAGCACGCCGACTGACCCGCTTCGCGCCCTCGTCGAGATGAAGAGCGAGAACCTGCCGGTGCAGGACTTCAGCGCCCACACGCCCATGATGCAGCAGTACCTGCGCATCAAGGCGGAGTATCCGGACACGCTGGTGTTCTACCGCATGGGCGACTTCTACGAGCTGTTCTACGAGGACGCCCGCAAGGGCCATCGCCTGCTCGACATCACCCTCACCACACGCGGCCAGAGCGCCGGCGAGCCGGTCGTGATGGCCGGCGTGCCGGTGCACGCGGTGGAGAGCTACCTCGCCCGGCTGCTGAAGCTGGGCGAATCGGTCGCCGTGGCCGAACAGGTGGGCGACGTCGCCACCGCCAAGGGCCCGGTCGAGCGCAAGGTGGTGCGCGTGGTCACCCCCGGCACGGTGACGGACAGCGAGCTGCTGGACGACCGCGCGGATACCCTGTTGCTGGCCGTCCACCGCGCCCGGGGCCTCCACGGCCTGGCCTGGCTGGGCGTGTCCAGCGGCCAACTCGGCGTGGCGGAGTGCAGCGAGCGCGAGCTGCCTGGTTGGCTGGCCCGGCTTTCGCCGGCGGAGATCCTGGTCGACCGGGACGACGTGTCGCCGGCGCTTCGGCAGGCCAGGGCCACCCTCACCGCCCGCCCCGCCTGGCAGTTCGATGCCGGACTCGGGCAGCGCAAGCTGTGCGAGCAGCTGCGCGTCGCCACCCTGGCCGGCTTCAACGCGCAGGACCTGGCCATGGCCCATGCCGCCGCCGCCGCGCTGCTGGCCTACGCCGAACACACCCAAGGCCGCGCCCTGGCCCACGTGAGCACGCTGACCGTGCAGCGCGCCAGCGAGCTGCTGGAGCTGCCGCCGGCCACGCACCGCAACCTCGAACTGACCGAGACATTGCGCGGTGAACGGTCCCCCACGCTGCTCTCGCTCCTGGACACCTGCCGCACCGGCATGGGCAGCCGGGCCTTGCGCCACTGGCTGACCCACCCGGCCCGCGACCGCAGCGTCGCCCAGCGCCGCCACGCCGCGATCGCCCAGCTGCATGCCAGCGGCTTCGAGGGCCTGCGGGATGCGTTGCGCGCCGTGAGCGACGTCGAGCGAATTGCCTCGCGCATCGCGCTTCGCCAGGCCCGTCCGCGCGAACTCGCGGGCCTGCGAGCCACGCTGGCCGGGCTGCCGATGCTGCGAGCGTCAGCACCCCGTGGCACCGCCCTGCTCGACGACTGGCACGCCGCGCTCTCACCTGATCCGGCCGTTGCCGCGCTGCTGCAACGGGCCGTCGCCGAGGAGCCGGCAGTCCTGCTGCGTGACGGCGGCGTCATCGCCACCGGCTTCGACGCCGAGCTCGACGAGCTGCGCGCCATCGGCCAGAACTGCGACGCCTTCCTGCTCGACCTGGAGACGCGCGAGAGGGGCCGCACCGGCATCGCCAACCTGCGGGTCCAGTTCAACCGGGTGCACGGCTTCTACATCGAGGTCACCTCCTCCGGGCTGGACAAGGTGCCGGCCGACTACCAGCGCCGGCAGACGATGAAGAACGCCGAGCG
>CAMLGG010000228.1 GCA_946479475.1 uncultured Ideonella sp.
TCCGCTGCGCGAGCCCCCTCGGGGGGCAGGCCCCTGGCAAGGGGCCGTGGGGGCCCTATTTCATTCGGCGCCTTTGGGTCATCTGGCCGACCGCCAGCACCGCCTGCGTTCGAGAACTCACGCCCAGCGCGCGCAGCACCGCCTGCACGTGGTCCTTGATGGTCTCGACCGAGAGGCCGAGGCGGCGGGCGATGTCCTTGTTGGACTTGCCCTGGAGCAGCAGCGTCAGCACGTCGGCCTGGCGCGGCGTGATGCCGAGCTCCTCGAACGAGGGCAGGCTGTCGCCGCCGGCCGCCGGCACGGCGGGCGGCGGCGCGGGTTCGTCGGCATCGCGCACCGGGTTGACGCTCATCGTGGGCACGAAGATGCCGCCGGCCATCACCAGCCGGATCGCATCGGCCAGGTCCTCGGTCGTCATGCGCTTGGGCAGGAAGCCCATCGCGCCCAGGTCGATCGCCTGGATCACGTCGCTCGCGCGGTCGGACGAGCTCAGCACCACGACCGACAGCTCCGGGTTGGTCTTGCGGACCTCGGTCAGCAGCTCGAAGCCGTTGGCATCGCCGAGCTGCAGGTCGAGCAGCATCAGGTCGTGGTCGCTCTGCACCCTGAGCGTGAAGCGCGCTTCCTTTGCGCTTGACACGGCGTTCACTACCACGCCGGGAACGAGGTTCTCGATCATCGCCTTCAAGGCGGACAGGATCAGCGGGTGGTCATCGACCAGGAGGACTTTCATCGCTTCGTTGTTGTTCTTGCCGCCCCGATCGTACGCCGCTCACGGGCGAAGGAAAGCGAGCCGGGCTGCGGCTCGTTTCCGGCCTGAATCAGGCATGACAGCGTGTCACCGACTCCGCCACGCACACCGGCTTTTCGCTGCCTTCGCGCTCTATCGTCGCCTCGACGCGCAGCTGCGCCCCGCCGCCGTCCACCGGCTCGAAGGCCAGCAGGCGGAATCGCGCGCGCAGCCGGCTGCCCACCGGCACGGGCGCCGGGAAGCGCACCTTGTTGAAGCCGTAGTTCAGGCCCATGCGCACGTCGTCTACGCAATAGGCGCTCGCGTAGAACCAGGGCAGCAGCGAAAGCGTCAGCAGGCCGTGGGCCACGGTGGTACCGAAGGGCCCTGCCTGGGCCCGCTCCACATCGACGTGGATCCACTGGTGGTCGCCGGTCGCCTCGGCAAAGGCATCGATGCGGGCCTGGTCGACGGCGAGCCACTCGCTCACCCCCAGCTCCTGGCCGACGAGGCCGGCCAGGTCGGCCAGGCGGGCGATGTGCCTGGTCATGCGCGCACCCAGGCCAGCAGCGGCTCCCATTGCGCCAGGTCGCGCTCGACGCGGCTCGGGGCTATGTCCCATAGCGTCAGGCCGTGGGCGGCCAGGTGGACGTAGTTCTGCGTGTCGCGCAGCGTGGCCACCATCGGGGCCTGCAGCGTGGCCGCGTACTCCTGCAGCCGCTCCTGCGAGATCGTGTGGTCCCTGACCCGCATGCCCACCAGGCCCAGCCGGATGCGCTGGCTGCGGGGGAACTCGCGCAGCTCGGAAAGGAAGCCGTGGGTGGCCTGGATGTCGAACAGGCTGGGCTGCAGCGGCACCAGCATGATCTCGGTGACGTCCAGCAGGGCCTTGAGCTTCTTGCCGTGCAGCGCCGCCGGGGCGTCGATCACCACGTGGGTGGTGCCCTTGGGCGGCCGGACCTGGCCAGTCTCCTCGCGGATCTCCCAGTTCGTGATCTTCGGCGCGGCCTCCGGCCTGAGCCCCAGCCACTGGCGGGCCGATTGCTGCCGGTCGAGGTCGCCCAGCATCACCGAGTGGCCCCGCCGGGCGAGGGCACCGGCCAGGTTGGTGGCCAGCGTGCTCTTGCCCACGCCCCCCTTGGGATTCGCGATCGCGATCACCGGCATGCGCTCCGTCCTTCTGCCATCGGTTTCGCGGTTATGGTAACGGCCGGTCCCGCCCCGCCCGCCCCGGATCAACCCATGCCCGAAGCGCCAGAAGTCCCACCCGAGATCGTCGTCCTCGCCGCCCATCCGCGGATGGAGCATTCCCGCGTCAACCGGGCCCTGCTGCAGGCGGCGCGCGCGCTGCCACCGGGCCGGGTCGACGTGCGGGACCTGTACCGCCTCTATCCCGACTACCTGATCGACGTCGAGGCCGAGCGAGCCGCCCTCTCCGCTGCCCGCCTGCTGGTATGGCAGTTCCCGTTCTACTGGTACGGCATGCCGCCGCTGCTCAAGCTGTGGCTGGACGAGGTCTTCGGCTGGGGCTGGGCCTACGGCCCCGGCGGCACGGCGCTGCGCGGCAAGGACCTGTGGCTGGTGGTGAGCACCGGCGGCGGGGAGTCGGCCTACCACCCCAGCGGCCACAACCGCCATTTCATCGACGCCTTCTGGCCCCCGGCGGAGCAGACGGCGGCGCTGGCGGGCATGCGCTTCCTGCCGCCGCTCGTGATGCACGCCGCCCACCGCGCCGCGAACGAAGAGGTCGCCACCCACGCCGCGCTCTACGCCGACCGGCTGGCGACCTACCCCGACTGGCCCGAGCTTGCCGAGCTCGAGGCCGACACCAGCTGCGTCGTCCCCGCCGGGGACCGGCCGGAGGACTGATGGACGCCTCGCACGCCTCGACCGCCTCCGGCTCCGCCGGCTGGCTGCTGACCAGCCTCGTCTACCTCGGCGCCGCGGTGCTGGCCGTCCCCCTGGCCCGCCTGGCCGGGCTCGGCTCCATCATCGGCTACCTCGCCGCCGGCATCGTGATCGGCCCCTGGGGCCTGCACCTGGTCACCGACCCGCAGACCATGCTGCACTTCGCCGAGTTCGGCGTGGTGCTGATGCTGTTCCTGGTCGGCCTGGAGCTGGATCCTCACCGGCTGTGGTCGCTGCGCCGGCCGATCTTCGGCTGGGGCGCGGTGCAGACGCTGGGCTCGGCCGCCCTGATGTGGGGCGCAGCCGTGGCCCTGGGCGCCGAATGGCGGCTGGCCCTGGTGGCCGCGCTGGGCCTGGCCCTTTCGTCGACCGCCATCGGCCTGGGCGTGCTGGCCGAGCGCAACCTGATGTCCACGACCTCCGGCCAGAGCGTGCTCAGCGTCGCCCTGTTCCAGGACGTGGCGGCCATCCCGATCCTGGCGCTGGTACCCATGCTCGCCGGGGACCATGCCCAGGGCGGGGGCTGGACCGGCGCGCTCAAGGCCGTCGCCGTGATCGCGCTCATCGTGCTGGGCGGGCGGCTGCTGCTGCGCCCGGCGCTGCGCTGGATCGCCGGCAGCCGGACGCCCGAGATCTTCACCGCCGCCTCGCTGCTGCTGGTCGTGGCCACCGCGGCGTTGATGCAGGCGGTGGGCCTTTCGATGGCCCTGGGCGCCTTCCTGGCCGGCGTGCTGCTGGCCGAGAGCGAGTACCGGCGCGAGCTGGAGACCGACCTCGAGCCCTTCAAGGGCCTGCTGCTGGGGCTGTTCTTCATCGCGGTCGGCATGAGCATCGACTTCGGCGCGGTGTGGGCGCACCCGTGGTGGGTGGCCGGCATGGTCGCCGGCTTCCTGCTGCTCAAGACCGTGGTGCTCTGGGCGATGGGGCGGCTGATGCCCATCCCGGCCGCGGAGCGGGCCGTCTTCGTGATCCTGCTGGCGCAAGGCGGCGAGTTCGGCTTCGTCGTCTTCCAGGCCGCCGCGCAGGCCGGCGTGATCGAGGCGCAGACCTCCTCGCTGCTGGTCGCCGCAGTGGCGCTGTCCATGCTGCTCACGCCCTTGCTGCTGGTCGCGGCCGACCGCTGGTGGGCCGCCCACCTGGCCCAGCACGGCCGGCAAGGCGACGCGCCGGAGCCCCTGTCCGAAGCGCAGGACGCGCCGATCATCATCGCGGGCTTCGGGCGCTACGGGCAGATCGTGGGCCGCCTGCTGTTCGCCAACGGCCTGCAGGCCACGGTGCTGGAGCACGATGCCGAGCAGGTCGAGACCCTGCGCAAGTTCGGCTGGCGCGTGTTCTATGGCGACGCCACGCGGCTGGACCTGCTGCGAGTGGCGGGCGCGGCCACGGCCAAGGTCTTCGTCGTGGCCATCGACGACATGGAGCAAAGCCTCGCGGTGGTCGACCTGGCGCGACAGCACTTCCCGCAGCTGACCCTCGTCGTGCGGGCCCGCAACGCCCAGCACTGGTACGAGTTGCACAAGCGGGGGGTCGAACACATAGAGCGGGAGACCTTCGACTCGGCTCTCATGTCGGGCCGCACGGTGCTGGAGACGCTGGGCTTCGAGCCGCACGAGGCCAGGACGCTGGCGATGAAGTTCCGCCGGCACAGCATCGCGCAGCTGCTTCGGGCGGCGCCGCACTACGGCGGCGAGGAGGCCAACCTGATCGCGCTGGCGAAACTGGGCCGCCAGCAGCTGGAGGAGCTCTTCGCGCAGGAGCGGGCGCGCTACGCCGAACGGCCGAGCGGCGCCGGCTGGCATGCGGCGGACGACGGCGGACCGGCTTCGCCTCGCTGAGAAAGCACGAAGGCGGCACCGGGCCGCCTTCGTCGTCACATCAGGAAGTGCCGATGCGGGCTCAGGTGCCGCTCGGCTTCTCGCCGGCCGGTGCCTCGGGCGCGGGCTGCGGCGTGGGCATCGGCGAAGGCGGCTGGATCGCCTCCTGGGCGGGAGCCGGGGCTTCCGGTGCCGGAGCCGGCGTCACGGCCGGCGGCGCCTGCAGGACCGGAGCTTCGGCCGGGGCACTGCGCTGCATCGGCTCGGGATCCGGCACCGCCGGCCGAGGCGCCGGCGTCACGGCGCGGGGTGTGGTTCGTTCTGCGCGAGGCGCGGGAACGGGTGGCGGAGGCGGCGCGGCGGCCGGGGTGGTTTCCGGCGGCGTCGAGGTGCTCGGTGCCACCTCGGCAGACTGCTGCGCTGCGGGCGTTGTCGTCGCCTCGGCGTTGCCGGCAGCCGGCGGCGCCTCGCCGACCATGGCCTCGACGGCCGGGCCCTGGGCCAGGGTGGGCGTGGCCGATTCCTTCTTGTCGTGGCGGAACTTGTAGTCCATGCCCACCGCCAGGCCCGCGACCGCCACGCCGATCACGATGGCGGGGATGAACTTGCGCTTGCTGGAAGGTGCTTCCCAGTGGGCGGCTGCGCGTTCGACGCGGGGGTCGGTCGCGTACGGCGCGAGCGGGTCACGCTCGTCGTCCAGGGCCGTGAAGTTCGCTTGGGGGTAGGTAGGTTTGTCCATGGCCGCCAGCTTGGCGGCCGCGCCTCGCCCTGACCATGAGACGAGGCGACGAGCTGCTGTCGGCAGGCTCCTACAAGTAACGTGACCGGTCGTGAACGCTGTGAACCGATGCGTTCAACGTCGACGTCAGGCCAGCAGGCAGGCCTCTTCGAAGGGCAGCCGCGGATCGCGCGGGCGCTGCCGGCTCGGGTCGGCGTGGCCGAGGGTGCAGACGACGATGCTGCGCCGGGGCGACGAGGGCCAAAAGGCCGCGTCCACCGCCCCCGCGTCGAAGCCGCCCATGGGGCCCGCGTCCAGCCCCAGCGCTCGGGCGGCGACGATGAAGTAGCCCACCTGGATGTGCGCGTTGCGCAGCGCGGCGTCCGTCACCTTCGCGGGGTTGCCCGTGTACCAGCTGCGCGAATCCGTATGCGGGAACAGCCGCGGCAGCGTCGAGACGAAATCCAGATCCATGCCGAGGATCGCGCTCACGGGCGCCTGCCGGACCTTGGCCTGGTTGCCGCCCGGGTTCATGCACACGGCCAGGCGCTCTCGCGCCTCGGGCGTTCTCGCGAACGCGATGCGCAGGGGCGTGCAATTGCCCGAGGTCGGGCCAAGCTTCACGAGCTCGTACAGCTCGCGCAGGGTGCTGTCGGGGACTTCGCCGGGCAGATAGCCCCGGGCGGTGCGGGCTTCGGTGAAGAGCTGTTCGAGGGTGACCTGCATCGGAAGGCGGCAATGGACGAAAGGCGACAATTGTCGAATGTTCCAGCCCTCCCAGCACGACGTGCGGCGCTTCTTCTGCGAAGTGGCCGCCAAGCAGAAGCAGCGCACGCCGCTGTCCGCGATCGAGATCCTGGCCGGCGGCTGGATAGACGAGCACCCCGAGTACGCGGCCGAGCTGGCCGACGTGGATGCCGCGCTCGCCGCCGACTACAGCGTCGAGGCCGGCCGCACCAATCCCTTCCTCCACCTGGCGATGCACCTGACCGTCAGCGAGCAGGTCTCGATCGACCAGCCGCACGGCATCCGCCAGGCGGTGGAGCTGCTGGCCGCGCGCCGGGGCTCCCTGCACGAGGCGCACCACGAGGTGATGGAGTGCCTCGGCGAGATGATCTGGGAGTCGCAGCGCAGCGGCCGCCCGCCGGACGGGATCGCCTACCTCGACCGCGTCCGCCAACGCGCGACCCGCAATTAGCCAAGGACCTTGCGCGGATCCGGCTCTGCCGGTCCGCTGCAAGCGCCCCCTCGGGGGGGCCTGCAAGGTGCACCCCGGAACGGGCGTGGGGGTCCTACATCCTGATCCACTGGAACTCGAGCCAGTTGTCGGGGCGGTGGACGACATTGACGTTCTTGCGGGCCGCCCACGGGATGAACTGGCGGTGCAGCGGGATGTGGTGCACCTGCTCGTTGTGGCGAAGCATGGCCTTCTTGATCAGGGCCTTGCGCTTCTCGGGATCCACCTCCTTGCTGGAGGCTGCCACGAGCGCGTCCAGCTCGTCGTCCTTGAAGTTGCCGCGGTTGTACTCGCCGATGCCGTTCGCGCCGCGGTTGCGGTAGATCTGGGTGAAGGTGGTCTCGGCGTCGGTGATGGAGCCGCCCCAGCCCAGCATGTACATCGACGTGTCCAGCTTCTCCTGCTTGGGGAAGTAGGTCGCCTTGGGCATCGCGTTCACGCGCACCTTGACCTTGATCTTCTCCCACATGCCGGCCAGCGCCACGCAGATGCGCTCGTCGTTGATGTAGCGGTTGTTGGGGCAGTCCAGCGTGACCTCGAAGCCTTCCGGATAGCCCGCCTCGGCCAGCAGCTTGCGCGCGGCGTTCAGGTCGTAGGGCAGGCGCTTCTCGATCTCAGGGTCGTTGAAATCGCCCAGCGGCGAAGGCATGACGGCGCCCGTCGGCGAAGCCTGGCCGTTCATCAGCTTGGTGCGGATCGCCTCGATGTCGATCGCCTGGTAGAGCGCCTTGCGCACCCGCAGGTCCTTGAACGGGTTCTTGCCCTTGACGCTGCTGTAGAGCAGCTCGTCGCGGGCCTGGTCCAGGCCGATGAAGACGACGCGGTTCTCGGGGCCGTCGATGACCTTCACGCCGTCGGAGTTGCGCAGCCTTTCCAGGTCTCGGGGCGGCGGATCGAGGATGAAATCCACCTCGCCGGAGATCAGCGCGGCGACACGCGTGGCATCGCTCTTGATCGGCGTGTAGACGACCTCCTGCACGTTGCCTTCGATCTTGCCCCACCAGTTCGGGTTGCGCTTGTAGACCGTCTTGATGTCCGGCGCGCGCGAGACGAGGATCCACGGCCCCGTGCCGTTCGCGTGCAGCGCGGCGTAGGTCTCCTCCTTGTTGGTGAAGTCCTGCGGCTTGGTGACCTTGTGCTCCTCGCACCAGGCCTTGCTCATGATGTAGACGGTGTTGAGGTGCTCGAGGAAGATGGGGTCGAACTGCTTCAGGTTGAACTCGACGGTGTAGTCGTCGACCTTCCTGGGCTCGCCCAGCGCATTGGCGTAGGTCGCGATCTGCGAGGTCTTCTCCTTCGCGCGATTGACCGAGAAGACGACGTCGTCCGCGGTGAAGGGCTCGCCCTCGTGGAACTTGACGCCCTTGCGCAGCTTGAAGGTCCACTTCAGCGGGCTGTCCTGCTTCCACTCCGTGGCCAACGCCGGCACCAGGCCGAGCTTCTTGTCGCGCGCCACCAGGAATTCATAGACCTGGCCGTTCATGGCGTTGGTGAAGGATTCGTTCTGCGACACCGGGTCCAGCGTCTGCGGATCGCCCTGGCTGGACCAGCGGAAGGTCTGCGCCTGGGCAGCGCCCGAGGCAAGGGCCAGCGCGAGCAGCGCGGCGGTGAGTTGGCGTGGCATCGGCTCTCCTCTCGTGTGCCGCCCCGTGGCACGGAGCGAACCGAGGCCGAGTGTAGGCAAGGCCCATGCCGCCGCGCGGCGCGGGGTTTCCCGCCTTCGCGGGCTCAGCGGCGAGGCAAGGCTTCGCCGGCCCAGAGCTCGTCGAGCGGAGGGAAGCCCCAGGCCTTCGGGTCCTCGCGGGAGACGATCTTGTCGGTGGAGCCGGCGAGATCCAGCAGTTGCAGCGCGATGGGCAGGTTGGACCGGGTCGAGTAGAAGACCTTGACCTGCGGCGCGACCAGGCTCTGCGGGTTCTGCTCGGTCACCACCGCCAGCCGGCCCGACTGCAGCTTCACCAGGGAACCGACCGGGTAGATGCCGAGGCTCCTGATGAAGGCCTTGAACACGTCGGGATCGAAGTGCCCCTTCCAGGTGGCCATGGCGGCGATGGAAGCCGCCGGATCCCAGCCGGCCTTGTACGGGCGGTTCGAGGTGATCGCGTCGTAGACGTCGCAGACCGCGCCCATCCTGGCCAGCTGGCTGATG
>CAMLGG010000229.1 GCA_946479475.1 uncultured Ideonella sp.
GCGCCGATGATAGTGCGGATTCCCGTGTGAAAGTAGGACATCGTCAGGCTAATATTCAAAGCCCGACCGCTTTTGAAGCGGTCGGGCTTTTTTCATTGTTCTGACCGTTTGGACACGTCTAGACGACTAGACAATTTGCCGCGCCCGCACGATGCGGCGAACGTTATGTGCTTGCAGGCAGGGATTTAAAGTCTGTTCTGGGCGCCGATGGGTCGATTGAGGTGTCTCGACACTCCGCGGTTTTCAAGCAGTTCGCAGGTCTCTCTTACCGCCGAGTTCGGCGCCTGAGCCCAGCTGGCCTGTGGGGGTTGGATCAATGCGGGGCTTCTGGCCCCGCGGTGCAGCAAGCCCTCGATGGCATCATGAACGGCAGCAAGGGTCGCCTCCGCAAGGGGCTGCCACCGTCCTTGACCCAGCCGTTCGAGGCGCGAGCCGTTCTCGAACTGGTCGTAAGCAGAGGCGAGCACGAGCTGATTCACGCCGGCGCTCAACCCCTGGGCGGCGCTGCCGATCCCTCCGTGGTGGACGAATACGGCGGCCGCAGGCAAAACCTTTCCCAAAGGGCAGTGAGCCATCGGAAGGATGCAGGATTTGGCAGGGGATTGATCCGGGAAGAAGCGCGATAGGAGCAGTACACGAAGATCGAGAGCCTCGCACGCCGGCAGGACCGGCTTGGCGAACTCCCGTGCGCGCCTTTCGGCCGATCCCGGATAGACCACTGCGAAGGGCCTGGAATCCTCCAGAAAGTCATGGAGAGCGACCGACGTCGCATGAGCCGCCGTCGGTTCGAAGACGGGAAAGCCGGTCTGCATGACTCCCCGTTGCGCCCAATCGGGTGGAACGGGGGCAAACCAGTCTGGAAAGAGCGCGATGCCGCCATCGGGGGAGTGCAGCGCTTCTCCAAACAGCGACCCCCCCAGCGGAGAAAGCTTCAAGGAGTCGGTCCAGCGACGAACGGCTGGACGTGCGAGGGGCTCGAGCTTCCACCTGTCGAGCGCCCACCAAAGTGCGCGCTTGGCAGGCTCCGGCAGCCAGGCCGGAACCCGCCAAGCTCCAAGGAACATCGGGTCGGCGGTGCTTCGCAGGCCCATCGGGGCCGTGTAGCCGCTGAGGAGGCGAATTCGGTCGGGCCAAGCCTCTCGCGCCAGACGGGCTCCCGCTGCCAGCGGGGACGCGAACACCGTGAGCGGCCCCGTGCGGGAAAGACCATCCAGCGCGTCGATCGTTGGACCGAGCGCCGGAACGGCGAGATGGCGCCACAAGACGCCAAAGCCGTGCAGCGGATGCCACAACAGCGGGTGGTTCAGTGTCCGATCGTGGTCCAGCTGCCCAGCGATGGGGATGAAGTGCGCGCCCTCGTCCTGCACAGCCGGCGCGTAGGGCGCCTGCGAGAGCACGTGCACTTCATGTCCCCGCTCGAGCAATGCGCGGGCCACCGCCAGGAAGGGATGAAGATCGCCAGCGCTGCCGAGCGTGACCACGGCAAACTTCATCTGCGGGGCCCGCCGAAGCACTGGAAGTCCCGGAACCCGGTCACGCTGGGATGCGAGCCGAAGCGCTCGATCAGCGTCTCAGGACCGGCGGTAACGGTGAAGTAGTCAAACGCCGCAGGCAGTTCCGTCGCCATCAGATACTGGAAATGGCAGCGGTACTTGTCGCGCCGGATCAGCCCATAACGTACGGCTGAAAAGCTCTGGGCGAATCGCGGTGAAAGTCGCCGGGGCCCGCCGGTGGCCGGACGTTCCGGGTCCGAGATGCCGTCCAGACAGACCTCGGTCGGGTCGATCAGGGCAAAGCAGCAGCCGTCGGGTGGCGCAGTGAAGTCGATCCAGACGAGCGACTTCGTCTCGCGCAGCCGCAGGAGTTCGCTCCTGAAATGAACGGCCTCCGGCTGGTAGCTGAGTACCGGGATGCACTGCCCGAGCGTCAGCATCGCCACGCGGGGGGCAGCTCGATCGAGCAGATTCGCCTCAAGGGCGAGCGCCCTCGCCATGGCACTGACAGCCAGCATCGCGCCCGAGCTGTGTCCAACCACCAGCAGCTCATCGAGGTCTTGCGCCGCAGCGAGCTCGACGATCCGCCGCGCAAAATCATCGAGCCTGCCCTCCAGACCCGGCATGCGGCCCCGCGCCTGTTCGAGGATGGCGCTCGCACTGCGCATCAGCCACGCCATCTGCACCTTGGCTTGCGCTCGACGGGCGAGAACAACCAGGCCCGCTCCGAGCGCAGCCGCGGCCCCGATACCGAGGGCTGGCAAGCCTGCACGCCAGACGATCGCAGCCAGCACCGCTATCCCCGCCCCGCCGGCCAGCACCGCCAGAATCAGCCCGGCCGGTGCGGCCAGTGCCAGGAACGCAGGCCAACTGGTCTGCAGAATCCGCCAAAGCGATCCATTGAGGGCCATCCGCGCCGTCGCTGCCAACGTCAGGGACAGCAGCCGCCATTGGCCCCTGGGCCAGTGCCCGCGGACGATGTCGTCCCATCGCAAGAACTCATACCGCGTGTCGACGGCCTGCCCCGGCTCTCCGGGATCCCAACGCACATCCCACGCAGCGTTCTTGCCGGCCCGCTCGCGAGGGCCTACTTCGATCCGCACGCCGTTGACCCTTGCCTGAAGGGCTGCCTGCTCGGCATACAAGGCGTGATAGTGGCCGGGACCTTGCGGATCGAACCCGCTGAGGTAGAGCACGTGCCGCCGCCGCACGCCCCCGGGCGCTCGCGGGGATGGCGTCACTTCAGGCCCGGCCATCAGAAGATGGTCTGCTTGTGCAGGCCCTTGGCGAGCATGAGGTCCACGATCGGCTGCTCACGCTTGTTCGCACGACGGCAGTGCCCGGGTTGGAACCTGTCCGTCAGCCAAATCACTGCCCGCGCCCAACTTTGCTCCCTCGCGCGCCAGGCATGCGACGACACGGACTCCCAGGCGTAACCGTTGAACAAGGTGGCATTCACGAAATGGTCCAGCGCGCGTACACCTGCGCGCCCGCGGGAGGTGGGCCCCCCCAGGCCGATCAGCACGAGCAGGAGGTAGCCGGCAATCGCCATCGGGACGATCGCTGTCATCACCAGAAACCCCGCCATGCGTTCCTTCATCCGCCCTCACCATCCCGCCGTTGGAATACGCGCAGCCGGATGCCATTTTCGGCGCGAATGGTGAGCCGACCCACGGGCTGAGGAACGTGGCCGGGCACCGGCTCGAACCGGAATTCGCGCGCCAGCGTGGCGAGGATCAGCGTCGCCTCCTGCTGCGCGAACGCAGCGCCGATGCACACGCGCGGGCCCATCCCGAAAGGCAGGTAGGCCCGCCGGAGGGATTCACGGACTGAAAGCTCGCCACCGCCGGGCGCCGATTCGGCGTCGTACCGGTCGGGGTCGAACTCGTCGGGGCGAGCCCACAGGTCCCGATGTCGCTGGATCAGCCAGGGCGAGACCACGACGGATGCGCCGGCCGCCACCTGCTTGTCGCGCATCTGGCAGCCCTTTGCCGACTCGCGAGCCAGGAAGCCGACGGGCGGGAAAAGACGCAAAGCCTCGCGAAACACGTTGCGGGTCAACGTCAGGTCCTTCAGCGCTCCCGGGTCCTCGCTGGCAGGATCGAACGATCTCGCCGCCTCCTCATGCAGGCGTTGCTGAACGTCGGCGCAATGGGCCAGCAGGTGCAGCGCCCACGACAGCGCGCTGGCAGAGGTCTCGTGGCCAGCAAGGAAGAGCATGGCAACCTGGTCGACCAGCTCGTCGAAATCGAAGCCCTTGCCCGTGCGATCGTCGCGAACGCGCAGCAGGGTCGCCAGGATGTCCCCATCCTCGCTGGCCCGGCCAGCGCGGGCGGCGTCGAAGCGAGGCCGGATGAGGCCCGCGAGGAGCGAGCGGATCTCCGTGGCGGCACGGCGGCTGCGGCGGATCTGCCACCAGGGACGCAGCCACCTCAGTCCGAAGAACGCCGGCATCATCAGGCGCGGAGCCAGCGCCTGGTAGCGCGCGAAAGCCTCGAAGATCTGCCGGGCGGCGGCGCTGTCGAGCGGCTGCGACAGGATGGTGCGAAGGATGATGTCTGCCGCCACGTGCGTCATCTCGATCTCGACGTCGTGCTCCGCCCCTTCGGGCACCTGCCGCAGTCGCGCGGCCATCGCCTCGGCGGCCTCGCGCATCCGGCCGAAAACGTGCCGGATCCGGGCCGCCTCGAACGACGGGTCCATCAGCGCGCGCTGGCGCCTCCACACTTCGCCGTTGGTCGTGAAGATGCTGTCGCCCAGCAGCGGCCGCAGCGCATCGCCCAGCATCTCGTGCTTGGGGAAACTGGACGCCTCCTCGACCATCACGCGACGCACCAGCGAAGGCTCGTTGACCATGTACAGGTCCACTCCGGGCAGGTGCACCTCGCCCATCTTCATGTGGTAGCTGCGGGCGTACAGGGCATCCAGCCACGAGCGGCGCTTGCTGAAGAACATGCGCCACGCCGACGGGCGCTCGGCCTGGGGCGGCGGGTAATGGGGACAGAAGCGTTCGTTCATGACGTGGCGGCAGTCGCCTGCGGATGACGCTCGCGCAAGGTCGCGGCGCCGGCGGTCAGGGCGAGCAGATCGTAGCCGCCGGCGCGGTCAGGCGGCTTCAGGTACTGCATGTGCATCGCCATGCGATCGCGACGCAGGGCTCGGTAGCGCTCGGGATCGAGGATCTTGGGGAACCGGGGCGAAAGCCTTTGCAGCCGTGCACGACCGGGCGTGGACCACGGCGGGATCTGCGCACAGCCGGCCCAGTCGGCGGGCGCGGTGTAGTCGATCCAGGTGAGCGGCTCATGCGCCGTCAGCGAATCCAGGTCGGTCCGCAGCTCGCCCGCCGTTGCGAAGAAGGACACCAGCGGGATGCAATGCCCGAGCGTCAGCAGCGCGAGCTCCGGTGGCCGGCGTCCCAATGCCGGCTCTCGCTTCAGCGCCTGCGCAAGGACGCTGGCGGCCAGGGAAGCGCCAGCACTGTGGCCGATGACCAGCAGTTCGCGTTCGGGCGCAGCCTGCGCCGAACAGCGGGCGATGAGATCCGCCATCGCGTCGATCCGGCTGCGCAGGCCATCGATCTCGCCCGCCGCCTGGGCATGCGAAAAGCCGTAGAGCCGCATCAGCCAGTCGGTGCCCAGTCGATGAGAGGCCCGATGCCAGCTGCCGACCGCGGCCAAAATCGCGGCCGGCACGGCGAAGGGCCAGGACGCGGGCCACAACGCCGTCGATGCGGCCGCCAGGGCAAGCCAGACCAGTGCCCAGGCCATGAGCGCCGCCAAGGGGAAGAGCACGAACAGGAAGTTGCGCCTGGAGCCCCTCCAGGCGCGCCCGAAGAACCCTTGCCGCCACCCATCGGCGTAGAACAGCCAGTGATCCCGCCAGACGGTCCAGGAGCCGCGGGCCCAGTGCTTTCGAACGATGTCGTCCCAGCGCAGCAGCGTGTAGCGCGTCACCAAGGGCGGGGCGCCATCGGCCCGTGGCCAGGAGACGTCCCACTCGTCCGCCCACTCGTTCAAGGTGCGGCGGGCGCCTACCTCGATGCGCGGGCCGCCGGCCCCTTCGGAGCCCACCGGGCGATGCCGGGCCAGCAGGCGGTACAGCTGGTGGTAGTAGCGCGGGCTCTTGGGATCGAAGCCAGCAATGAAGAACACGCGCCGGTACACCTGCATCCGGCGATTGTGGCCGCTAACGTGGGGCCGTCAGGACATGGACAGGTGCACGATCTCGCCATCCGCGCGCAGCAGGCCGTCGCCGATGAGCTTGTGCACCAGCTCCCCAGCCCAGCGCGCCGGGTCGGGCACGACGCGGCTGGCTTGCGCCGCGGCCAGCCCGAAGACAGGCGTCTCGAGCAGCCAGCGCTCCAGCTCCCCGCGGTCGCGCTGCTGATGTTCGAGCATGTGGAACATCACCAGGGCGCGTGCCGCGTGCAGGGCATGCCGGGCCGGATCCTTCTCGAAGGCCTCGAGCCGGCGGCGGCTCGAGGCCAGGGCCGCCTCCACGTCACCGAAAACGGCACCATGGCCCGGGATGACGATGCGCGGAGCCAGCGACTCGATCAGGTCGAGCGTCCTGCGCGTGGCGCCGAAGCCTTCGCGGCCGAACAGTTCCGGGAAGATGATCGCCAGCCGGTCCTCCCACAAGGCGTCGCCGGAGATCAGCGTGCGGGTCTGAGGCTCGAAAAGCAGGACCGCCTCGGGGTCGTGTCCCGGTGCCGCGTGCACCTGCCACCGGGCAGGCCCGAGGTTCAGCTCGGATCCGGGCGCGATCGCGCCGTCCACCTCGAATCTTTCGCACCACTGCCCGGTGAGCTGATACGTCAGGCGCTCTTCGTCCCAGGCCCGGGCGGCCTCGAAGGAAGGGGCGGGAATCAGCGTGGCGGCGCCGGGGTAGCGGGCCTGCAGGGCCTGGTTGCCGCCGCAATGGTCAGAGTGAAGGTGCGTGTTGACGATCCGGCCGAGCGGCTGGCCTGCCAGGGCATGCTCGACCAAGGCCAGCGTCATGCCGGCATGCCGGGCGTAGCCGGTGTCGACCACGGTGGAGGGCGCCGACGGGGCCGCCTGCGCGAACACCACCTGGTTGGCCGAAAGCCAGTCCCTTTGCAGGACCTGCGCCCCGAGCGCCGCCAGCACGCCAGCCTGGCCGGCGGTCATGCGCCGGGTGCGCGCAGCTCCCGCCGCAGCACCTTGCCGACGTTCGACTTGGGCAGTTCCTCGCGGAACTCGATCACCTTCGGGCGCTTGTAGGGAGTGAAGTTGTCGCGGCACCAGGCGGCGACGTCATCCTCCGCCAGGGTCGGGTCCTTCTTCACCACGAACAGTTTCACCGCCTCGCCCGAGCGGGCGTCGGGGATGCCGATGGCGGCGCACTCCATGACGCCCGGGTGGAGGTTCACCACCTGCTCGATCTCGGTCGGATAGACGTTGAAGCCCGAGACCAGGATCATGTCCTTCTTGCGGTCGACGATGCGGACCTGGCCGCGCTCGTCCATCACGCCGATGTCACCGCTGCGGAAGAAGCCGTCGGGGTACATGGCCTGTGCGGTCTCGTCGGGGCGCTTCCAGTAGCCGGCCATGACCTGCGGGCCCCGGATGCAGATCTCGCCGGGCTCGCCGAAGGGCAGGTCGCGGCCCTCATCGTCGCGGATCGCGATCTCGGTGGAAGGCACGGGCATGCCGATGGTGCCGCTGAACTCGGTCGAGTCGAGGCGGTTGCTGGTGGCCACGGGCGAAGTCTCCGAAAGTCCGTAGCCCTCCACGATGGGGCAGCCCGTCACCTTCAGCCATTTCTCGGCAGTCGCCTTCTGCACCGCCATGCCGCCGCCGTTGCTCACCACGAGCTCGGAGAAATCGAGCCGCGCGAAATCCGGCTCGTTGGCCAAGGCATTGAACAGCGTGTTGACCGCCGGGAACATGTTGACGCGGTGCTGCGCCAGCGTCGCGATCAGGCCCGGGATGTCGCGCGGGTTGGGAATCAGCAGGTTGGTCATGCCCATGCGGGCGCCGAACATGTAGCAGACCGTCAGGGCGAAGATGTGGTACAGCGGCAAGGCGCAGACGGCGGTCAGCGGCCGGTCGCCGAGCCTGGCCAGCACCGGGCTGAACCAGGCCTCGGACTGCAGGATGTTGGCCACCACGTTGCGGTGCAACAGCGTCGCGCCCTTGGAGACGCCGGTCGTGCCGCCGGTGTACTGCAGGAAGGCGACGTCGTCCGGGCCGATGTCGACCTTCTTCAGCGCCAGGCGGGTCCCTTCGGCGATGGCCATGTTGAAGCGCGTGACGCTGCGGCCTTCGCCCAGCGGCAGCCGGAACTCCGGCACCATCTTCTTCAGGTGCCGCACGGCGAAGTTGACCAGCTGGCCCTTCCAGAATCCCAGCATGTCGCCCATGCTGGCGAGCACGACGTGGCGGACCTCCGTGCCCTCGATCGCTTCCTCGAGCGTGTGCGCGAAGTTCTCGAGCACGATGATGGCGCGTGCGCCGCTGTCCTTCAGCTGGTGGGCCAGTTCGCGCGGCGTGTACAGCGGGTTCACGTTGACCACCACGCAACCGGCCCGCAGCACGGCGCCGATGGCGACCATGTACTGCGGCAGGTTCGGCATCATCAGCGCGACCCGGTCTCCCTTGGCCAGGCCTTGGGCCTGCAGCCAGGCGGCCAGCGCGTGCGAGAGCTCGTCGACTTCACGGAAGCGCAGCCGAAGCGCCGCCGTCCGCCGAAGTTCGCGCCGGCAGGCCAGAGCACGCAGATGATCGTGGGCGCCGACGCCGCCGACGACCGTGCCATCCTGGTGAGCCGCGACGCGCTGTACCGTCAGTTCCGCATGCGCCGCGTGTATTACTCCGCCTTCAGTCCCATCCCCGACGCCTCCACCCAGCTGCCGCTGCGCGCACCGCCGCTGCTGCGCGAACACCGCCTCTACCAGGCCGACTGGCTGCTGCGCTTCTATGGATTCGAGGTGAAGGAAATCGTCGAGGACGTCCCGGGACAGGGCGGCATGCTCGACCTGGACATCGACC
>CAMLGG010000230.1 GCA_946479475.1 uncultured Ideonella sp.
ACATTATGTCGAGCAGGCCGTGGCTCGGGAGGGCGGATTACAAAGGGATACGGAGCGGGCGAGGTCAGCCCGTCTCTACATCGGGAGAGCCTTCGATCGGCGTCGAAGCGGCTGCCGCGCCATCGGCCGCGGACTGCCGCCGGCGCGCCAGGTCGATCAGGTCCGCCAGGGCCGCGGGCTCCAGCGGCTTGCGCAGGAAGCGGTCGAAGCCGGCGGCCAGGCAACGCGCCTCGTCGTCGGCCTGGCCGGTCGCGGTCAGGCACACGCACAGGGCCTGCGCGAGGCTGCCGCCCATCTGGCGCAGCTGGGACACCACCTCGCAGCCGTCCGGACCGGGCATGTTCAGGTCGATGAAGACGAGCACCGGCTGGAACAGGTGCGCGACGCGGGCGCCCATCTCGCCCCCGAAGGCGGTCGAGGTCCGGCAGCCAATGACCTGCAGCAGGTAGCTGAAGGAAATGGCGGCGTCCAGGTTGTCATCGATGACGAGGACCCGGAGTTCCGGAGGGCTGGTGTCGAGTGACATGTTCGGCGGCGTTGCCTGAGCACCCGGTGGCAGCAAACCGTGTTCCCGGCCCCGCATCCGGGCCGGCCTGGGAACGTGCCTTGCCGACCGGCGCCCATCAGGCGACATCAACGGCAAGGGACGCAAGACGATGAAGAACGACGACCATGCGGCCGGCGGCGGCGCCGCCGGCTCGGCCGGGGAGGCCATCACCGTCTTCGGAGCCGGCTATGTCGGCCTGGTGACGGCCGCCTGCCTGGCCGGCCTGGGCCACGAGGTGGTCTGCATGGACACGGACGCCGGTCGCGTGGAGCAACTGGCCGGCGTGGCGGCCGGCGGGGCGCTGCCGTTTCACGAGCCGGGGCTGGAGGAACTGGTGGCGCGGCTGGCCGCGGCGGGGCGGCTGCGCTTTGTCGACGATGCAGAGGAAGCTGTCCGTCACGGTCGGCTGCTGTTCATCGCCGTCGGCACCCCGGGCAGTGACGACGGCTCGGCGGACCTGCGCCATGTGCTTTCGGTGGCCCGCGCGATAGGCGACCACATGGCGCACGACGTGCTGGTGGTCGACAAGAGCACCGTGCCAGTGGGCACGGCGGAGCGGGTGCGCGAGGTCATTGCCGGTGCGCTCGCGCGTCGCGGTCGCCGGGAGCTCGATTTCTGCGTTGCCTCCAACCCCGAGTTCCTGCGCGAGGGCCAGGCGCTGAACGACTTCATGCATCCGGACCGCATCGTCTGCGGTGCCGACCGCCCGGCGGCCCTGTCGGAGCTGAACCGGCTGTACTCCCCGCTGCTGCGGGATCCGGCGAAGCAGTGGCTGCCGATGTCGCTGCGCAGCGCAGAGATGTGCAAGTACGCATGCAACGTGATGCTGGCCGCCCGCGTGAGCCTGATGAACGACCTCGCGCTGCTGGCCGAGACGCTGGGAGCCGACATCGACGAAGTGCGCCGCGGGATGGCCGGCGACCCCCGCATCGGGCCGGAGTTCCTCTCGCCGGGCTGCGGCTTCGGCGGCTCGTGCCTGCCCAAGGACCTGCGGGCGCTGCTGCACACGGCGGCCGACGCCGGACTGGAGCTGCCCATGCTCGAGGCCGCGGAGGCCGTCAACGAACGCCAGAAGGGGCTGCTCGCGCGCCGCGTGTCGGAGGCCTTCGGCGGGCACCTGGAGGGGCGGCGCATCGCCGTGTGGGGCCTGGCCTTCAAGCCGGGCACGGACGACCTGCGCGACGCCCCGAGCGAGGTGCTGATCCGCGATCTGCTCGCCGAAGGGGCGGAGGTCGTCGCGCACGACCCGCTGGCCATGCCGGCTGCGCGCCGGCGTCACGCGCACTGGAGCGGCCTGCGTTTCGCCGCCGATCCCCTGGGCGCGGTGGCCGGCGCGGATGCACTGGTCATCGTGACGGAGTGCCCCGAGTTCCACGGCATCGACTGGGCCAAGGTGCGCCGCTGCATGGCGGGCGACTGGGTCCTGGACGGCCGCAACCTCTGCGACGGCAGCCAGCTGCAGGCGCATGGCTTCAACTACCGCGGCATCGGCCGCCCGGTGCGCGAGGGCGCCGCCGTCGCACTGGCCCTCGCGCGCTGACCGGATCGGGCGGCGCGCTCGGGGCAGCATGCCATGAAGGACGTGCTCGCCGGGCTGTGGACCGCCATCTGGCGCTACCGCTGGCGAACCGCCGGCGCCCTGGCGCTGCTGGTGGCCGCCAAGCTGGTGGCGGTCATGGTCCCGCTGGTGTTCAAGACCGTCATCGACGAGTTCAGCAACGACCAGGCCCACAGCGCGGTCGCTGCGGTGGACTCGCTGGGCAGTACCCGCCTCGTCCTGGCCCTGCCCGTGTGGCTGCTGCTGGGCTATGCGCTGCTGCGCTTCACCGGCACGCTCTTCACCGAGCTGCGCGACCTGCTGTTCGCGCGGGTCACGCTGCGCACCGTCGGAGCGTTCGCGGAGCGCACCTTCGCGCACCTGCTGGCGCTGAGCCCGCGATTCCACACCGGCCGCAACACCGGCAGCCTCATCCGCGACGTGGAACGCGGCACCGCTGGCATCGCCTTCCTGCTCGGCGCGGGGCTGTTCACCGTGCTGCCGACGCTGGTCGAGTTCGGTGCCGTGCTGGCGGTGCTGGTCGCCGCCGGCTACAGCCTCTGGTTCACGCTCGCCATCGGCGTGACCTTCTTCTTCTATGCGGGCTACACCACGCTGATGACGCGGCGGCGCGAGAAGCGGCAGCGCGAGGTCAACGCCATCGATTCGCTCTCGCAGGGGCGGGTGGTCGACGGCCTGATGAACTACGAGATGGTCAGGACCTATGCCCGCCAGCGCTTCGAGCTCGGGCGGTTCCTGGAGGTCCAGCAGCGCTGGATCGAGGCCTCGGTGATGAACCAGAGGGCGCTGTCATCGCTGCACGTCGGCCAGAGCGCGATCATCGCCGGCGGCGTGGCCACGGTGATGCTGCTGGCCGGCGAGCAGACGCTGCAGGGCCGGCTCAGCGTGGGCGACCTGGTGCTGGTGAACTCCTACGTGATCCAGATCTGCATGCCGCTGAACGCGCTGGGCTTCGTCTTCCGCCAGACGCTGGACGCGCTGGTCGACACCGAGAAGCTGTTCGCGCTGCTGCAGCAGCCCGAAGTCCAGGACCGGCCCGAGGCCCGGCCGCTGGCCCTGGGCGGGGGCGAAGTGCGCTTCGAGCAGGTCGATTTCGCGTACGAGCCCGGGCGTCCGATCCTGACTGGCTTCGACCTGCGCATCGCCCCCGGCAGCACCGTGGCAGTGGTGGGCGGCAGCGGCTCGGGCAAGTCGACGCTCGCCCGACTGCTGCTGCGTCTTTACGACCCGGCGGCCGGGCGCGTGAGCATCGACGGCCAGGACCTGCGCGAGGTGCAGCTGGAATCGCTGGCCGGGGCCATTGGCGTCGTCTCGCAGGACACGGCGCTGTTCAACGACACGATCGCCTTCAACATCGGCTACGGCCGCGCCGGTGCCGGCCTGGCGGAGATCATCGACGCGGCCAAGGCGGCGCAGGTGCACGAGTTCATCGTCTCGCTGCCGCAGCAATACGACACCATCGTGGGTGAACGCGGCATGAAGCTCTCGGGCGGCGAGAAGCAGCGCATCGCCATCGCCCGTGCGCTGCTGAAGAACCCGCCGCTGATGATCTTCGACGAAGCGACCTCGGCGCTGGACACCCGCGCCGAGCGGGCCATCCAGCGCGAGCTGGACCGCATCGCCGAGGGGCGGACCACGCTCATCATCGCCCACCGCCTGTCGACCATCGTCAACGCCGACCAGATCGTGGTGATGGACCGCGGCCGCATCGTCGAGAGCGGCCGGCACGAAGACCTGCTGGCCCGCGACGGCCTCTACGCGCAGCTGTGGAACCTGCAGCTGCAGCAGCGCGAGTTCGAGCGGCTGGAGCGGCGCCTCGCGCGGCGGCCGGTCAACCTGGGCGTGCTGCTGGCCGGCACGGTCGATGCACTGCGCGAGCCTGCGGAGTCGCGCGGCATCGCGCTCTACACCGACGTGGACCTCGCCAACGCGAGCGTCTCCGGCGACCCGGGAGCGCTCGCGGATGCGATGTACGCCATGGGCCGCCAGGCCCTGAGGGCGACGCCCTCGGGCGGCCGCATCGAGATCCGCCTTTGCCGCCACGACATCAATGCCCTCGTCAGCTTCACCGATGGCCGGCAGTCGGTGCGGGCCGGGGCTTCCTGGGCCGAGCCTTCGCAGGCGTTCGAGGCGGAGGTCCCGCCGCTGGACCCGCTGGCCCTGCGCTCGGTGGTGGAGCGGATGGGCGGCCGGTTCGAGACGACCGCCGCCGGCGGCGGCCACGGCATGCGCTACGCGATCGAGCTGCCGCTGCAGCCGCTGGTGGTGACCCCGCCACGCCTGGCGCGCGAGGCGGCCGCCGGTGCCGACGTTTCAGAGGCGGTTGCGGTGCGCGCACTGCCGCCGCCGCAGGCGCTCGCCGGCCTGAAGGTGATGTGCGTGGACGACGACGGCGACGCGCTTCAGACCCTTGCCCTGGTCCTGCACGGCGAGGGGGCCACGGTGCTGCCCTTCGCCCATGGCACCGAGGCGCTGGACTGGCTCGCCCACCATCCGTCCGACCAGTGGCCGCAGCTGCTGGCCTGCGACATCGCCCTGTCGGGGGAGGAGGACGGGCACGCGGTGATGCGCCGCATCCGCCAGATGGAGGCCGAGCGCGGCGTGCCTCTGGAGCGCCGGCTGCCGGCGGTGGCCCTCACCGGTCTCGCGCGCCCCGAGAACCGCCTCATGGCCCTCATGGCCGGCTTCCAGCTGCACCTGGCCAAGCCGGTCGACCCCGCCGAGCTCATAGGTGCGCTGGCAACCCTGGCGGGCCGCGGCGGGACGGTGGCGGAGCGTCCGCGCCTGCGCGGATAGCGGCCGCGGCCCCCTGGCACCGCGCTTGCCCAGGGGGCAGGCAAGACCACCCCGCGGCGTCGCGAGGTCAGTTGTGGAGGAGGCCCTCGTGAACTCGGCGGATGTCCCGGGCGCGGCGGCGAAGCATCCGGTCTGGGGCCACCGCGCCCTGACCGGCCTGCTGGTCGTCGCCATCATCCTGTTGCTGAAGGAGACAGCGGCGCTCATGGTGCCCATCGCGGCCGCGCTCGTGCTGACCTTCGTCTTCGCGCCGGTGGTGCGCTGGCTGCGCCGCCGCGGCATCCGCGAGACCTTCGGCGCCGGGATCGTGGTGGTGATGCTCCTGGCCGTCACCGCCTTGATGGCGAGCACTTTGGCCGCGCCCGCGGCCGAATGGTGGGACCGGGCACCGACCACGCTGGCGCAAGTGATGGCGAGGCTGGACCGGCTGCGCATCCTGATGCCGGCCTCGACGCCGCCGCCGGCCCCTGCCGCGGCGACCCGCGCCGCCAGCCGCCGCCCGAGCCTGGCGGAGCTGGAGGAGCTGCGGCCGGACCCGATCAAGGAGCACCTCGCGACCGAGGGTTTCGCGCTGACGCGCGTCGTCGTGGCGCGCCTGGTGGGCTTCTGCGTATCGGCAGCGGCCACGGTCATCCTGCTGTACTTCCTGCTGGCCTCCGAGCACTGGGTCATCACGCGAAGTGTCGAGGCCATCCCGCGCCACCGCTCGCGCGCGCTGCTCCTCGCGGGCCTGCGCAGCGTCCAGCGCGAGATCTCGCACTTCCTCGGCGCGCTGGCCGTGGTCAACCTCGGCGTGGGCATCGCGATGTCGATCGCCGGCTGGTGGCTGGGGCTGCCGAACCCGGTGCTTTGGGGCACCGTCTGCGGGCTGCTGAACTTCATCCCCTACCTGGGCCCGATGATCGGCGCCACGCTGCTGCTGATGGCGGGCATCCTGACCTTCGACTCGCTGCCGCAGATCGTCGCGCCGGCCCTGGCCCTGCTGGCCATCCACGCGACCGAAAGCAACTTCATCAGCCCCTTCTTCGTCGGCAAGAGGCTGTCGCTCAGCCCGGTCTCGATGTGCCTGTCCGTCATGTTCTGGGGCTGGCTCTGGGGACTGGCCGGCGCGGTGATGGCCGTGCCGCTGCTGGTGGCCCTGCGGGCGATGTGCAAGCGGCAGCGCAGGCTGCACTGGCTCAACGCCTACCTCGAGGGGACGCAGCGCAGGGTCAGCCTGCGGTCGCTCATCGGGCGCGGGCGCCGGGGCGGCGCGGCCGCGACCATGGCCGAGGCTGGCGACGGCTCGCTGCCCCGGGGCCGCTGAAGGCGGTGGGCGGGAGGAAAGGGGCGCCTCACGTCCCGGCTGACAGGGATCAGCCTCGCTGATCGTGATCGGCTTTCACTGGCCGGAGTCAGCTTTCGCGGGTCGGGGTCAGCTCTCGCCGTGGCGACGGCGGATGACGAAGGCGATCGCGCCGAGGCCGGCCAGCATCATCAGCCAGGCTGATGGTTCGGGCACCTGCTGCACGTTGATCAGGCCGTTGAGGGCGTTGTTCTCGACGGCGATGTTGTCGGCCAGCGCCGTGCCGGCCGGGCTGGGCGGCAGGCCCAGCGGATCGTCGGAGCCGGGCACCAGCGAGGGGGCGGGCGGCCGGCCGAAGTCCACATCGCCCAGGGGAGAGCCGCCCGCTGCCGGCGTCATGCCGCTGGCCGTCGCGAAGTCGATGCGGCTCGCCCACGCGTCCGTCCCGACGCGATAGTCGACTACTGGCGCTCGCCCGTCGCCGTGAATGAAAGGCGCCTGTACATCCACCTGTGCGGTGGCGCTTCCGCTGGCCACCAACAGTGCGGCCAGTGCCCGATTCATCTGGTCCATACAGCCCTCCTCGCGGTGCCTGCTTCGGCTCCGCAGCACGATGTCAAGTGGCAAGAGTCGGGCCCGACATCGCTACAGCGCGGCCGGCGCAGAGGCATGAACCGGCTTTGCAGAACGGGCATTTTTTTCAGGCGGAACTGCAGCCCCCCACGAGAGGCACATGGATTGCCGGATTGCGCTGCCGTACCGTTGCGAGCAAGTAAAAGTGATGTTTCATCTCATCGTGCTGTCTCATTGGCGGTGGGACTTCGTCTGCAGGCGCCCGCAGCAGCTGATGCGCCGCCTGTCGCGCCACCATCCCGTCGTCTATGTCGAGGAGCCGGTGCAGGCCCCCGGCCCTGCACGGCTGGTCGTGAAGTCGCGCGGGCCGGGCGTCGAGGTGGTGGTGCCGCACACGCCGATAGACGCCGCGGGCTTCGACGGGGATCAGCTCGGCATCCTGGGGCCGCTGCTCGCCGAGTACCTGCGCGAGCGCGGCATCGACCATCGCGTCGCGTGGCTCTACACGCCCATGGCCGTCCCCTTGATCGACTGGCTGCAGCCGCAGCTCGTGGTGTACGACTGCATGGACGAGCTCTCGGCATTCAAGGACGCGCCGGCCGGCCTGGCGCAGCGCGAGGAAGAGCTCTTGCGCGCCGCCTCGCTGGTGTTCGCCGGCGGCCCGGCCCTGTACGAGGCCAAGCGGAAGCTGCACCCGCGGGTGCACTGCGTGCCGAGCGCGGTGGACCCGTCTCGCTTCACGCCCTCGCGGCTGGATCCGGCCAGCGAGGAGGCCCGTGAGGCGGACCGCCTGCAGGAGCGGCTGCCGCATCCCCGGCTGGGCTTCTTCGGCGTGATCGACGAGCGCATCGACCTGGACCTCGTGGACGCAGTGGCCGCGGCGCGGCCCGAGTGGCAGCTCGTCATGGCCGGACCGGTGCTGGGGGTCGAGCCTGCGTGCTTGCCGCAGCGGCCGAACATCCACTGGCTCGGCCGCCAGCCGCACGAGTTGCTGCCCTACCTGATGGCAGCCTGGGACGTCTGCCTGATGCCCTTCGCCCTGAACGACGCGACCCGCTGCATCTGCCCCACCAAGACACTGGAGTACATGGCCGGCGAGAAGCCCATCGTCAGCACGCCGGTGCCCGACGTGGTGGCCTTGTACGGCGACGTGGTGCGCGTCGCCCGGGACGCGCCGCAGTTCACCGAGGCATGTGCTGCACTGCTGCGCGAAACCGGCCACCAGCGGGCGAGGCGGCTGAACAACATGGTCACGACGGTCTTCCGGACCTCGTGGGAATCGACGGCCCAGTGCATCCACGAGCTCATCGAGCATGCGTTGGAAGCGGCCGACGCGGGGCCCCCGCCGCCGGCGCGGCAGCAGGCGGCGAGCCCACCGCTGGCCGTTTCGCGCTAGGCGTGCGGGCGGCGGCGCCGTCCACACGCGGACGCGGAGTTGCCCCTGGCCCCTCGGCTTGTCGAAGGGCGCCTCGCGGCGAGGCCGAGGATGGCGAAGAGCCGGACATTCCCACTCCGTTCGCCCTGAGCTTGTCGAAGGG
>CAMLGG010000231.1 GCA_946479475.1 uncultured Ideonella sp.
GTCGTTGACCGTCTGCACGTTCGAGGGGATCTGGTCGCGCGGCACGCCCGTGCCGGGCACCGGGGTGACGCCGATGATCTCCACGCGCTGCACGTCGCCGGCGGCGGCCACCTGGTCTTCCTCCACCTGCTGGGCAGCGGCGCCGGCGCAGGCCAGCGCGGCGAGGCACGCGAGGGCCAGGGGGTGCGGGCGCCAACAGGGCGTCGGGGGCGGCGGCATCGGACTCGTCTCCTTCGGTTCTGGGTCGACGCTAGCAGCCGCCTGCCGCGCCGGACACGGAAAACTTCCCGCCCTGCGCCTCGGTCAGGCCCCGGCGGTCGAGATCACCCCGTGGCGCATCGCCAGGTGCACGAGCGCCGCCGAGGTGCTGATGCCCAGCTTGTCCTTGATGACCGTCTGGTGGTTGGACACGGTCTTGGCGCTGAGCTTCAGCGCCTCGGCGCACTCCCTGGGCGAATGGCCCTGGGCCAGCAGGCGGAAGATCTCGAACTCGCGGCCGCTGAGGCCGGCCAGGCGCGCCGCCTCGTCGAGCGGGTCGCGCTGCAGCAGGGCCGCAGGCAGCTCGGGATCGAGGTAGCGGCGCCCCGCGTGCAGGGCGCGCACGGCGTCCACCAGCCCCTCGGGCGGGCTGGCCTTGGTGAGATAGCCCCGCGCGCCGGCCTCGAAGGCCCGCCTCACCAGCAGTGGCCCGTCGTGCATGGTGAACACCAGGATGCGCGCATGCGGGTCGCGCGCCTTCACCCGGCGGATGAGGTCGAGGCCTCCCCCGCCGGGCATCGACAGGTCGGTCACGAGCACGTCCGGGCGCTCGCTCGCGTAGGCGGCGTAGGCGGCATCGGCGTCGCCCGCCTCCTGCACCACGCGGATGTCGCCCGCCTGGTCGAGCAGCCGCAGGTAGCCGCTGCGGACGACAGGGTGGTCGTCGGCCAGCACCACCCTGATCATGCCGCCTCCCGCATCGCGGTTGATTCGGCCGGATGGGGCGCCGGCACGACCAGCGTGAGGAGCACGCCCGAGCCCAGCCGGCTGTCGATGTCGAGCCGGCCGCCGACCGCCGCGGCGCGCTCGCGCGCCCCCAGCAGCCCGAGGCCGCGCGTCACCGCATTCACGTCCATGCCGCGACCGTCGTCCTGGATCGTGAGCTGCAACTCCTCAGGCGACGGGCGCTCCAGCCGCACGCGGACCTGGCTGGCGCGGGCATGGCGCATCACGTTCGTCAGACCCTCTTGCACCGTGCGGTAGAGGGCGATGTCCACCGTCTCGCCGAGCGATGCCGGCAGCTCGGCATGGTGGAAGGTGCAGCTCACGCCCGTGCGCTCCTCCCAGGCTTCGCACTGGGCCTGCAGCGCAGCCACCAGGCCGAGCGCGTCGAGGTCGGCCGGGCGCAGGCGCCGCAGCAGGTCCCGCACGAGCTGGTAGAGGTCATGCGCCGCGTTGTCGGCGCGGCGGGCGGCGGCCAGCATGCCTTCGCGATCGCCGACCGCGCAGCGGCGCAGCCAGGCCGTCTCGGCGCGGATCGCGCTGCAGCGCTGGCCGAACTCGTCGTGCAGCTCACGCGCCAGCGCGCGGCGCTCGCTCTCCTGCAGCGCGATCAGGCGCTGCGCCAGCTCGCGGTTGTGCGCCAGCAAGGCGCTGACGTGGGCCTCGGCCTGCTCGCGCCTGCGAACTTGCGCCAGCGCGTCGCGGCGCCTGCGGAACGCATACCAGGCCAGGCACCCGGCCAGCACGGCGAGGACCAGGGGCAGCTCGTCGAGCTGCCAGTGCTCGTAGCGGGCCAGCAGGCGGGCGTAGTGCTCGTGCAGCTCGAAGCCGGCCGACAGCGCAAAGGCGCCCACGGTGGCCAGCACCACCCAGCCGAGATCGCCCGGCCATCGTCTGCGCAACATCATCCCCCTCCTCTCTTGGTCAGGCCCCCGAAGCCGCGCTGCGGGTCATAGCCCCAGCAGGCGACGACAAAGAAGACGGCCAGCGAGCCCAGCACGACCCAGGGCGCGACGCCCGGGTCCTTGCCATACAGCGCGAGCCGCATCCACTCCACCGCATGCGTGAACGGATTGACCCGCGCGACCTCGTGGACCCAGCCGGCACCCTCTCGCAGCTTCCACAGCGGATACAGCGCGGTGGACAGGAAGTACATCGGGAAGATGACGAAGTTCATCGTCCCGGCGAAGTTCTCCAGCTGCCGGATGTGGACCGACAGCAGCAGGCCGAAGGCGCCCAGCATCATCGCCCCGGCCAGCAGGGCCAGCAGCGCGTGCAGGCCGCCCAGCGACCACAGCGGCAGGTGCGTTCCGGACAGCAGCGCCAGGGCCACGAAGGCCAGCGCCTGCAGCACCGACAGCAGGGCCGTGGCGCACAGCTTGCACATCAGGAGCCAGGCGCGCGGCAAGGGCGCGGTCAGCAGCAGGCGCATCAGCCCCATCTCGCGGTCGTAGACCATCGACAGGGAAGACTGCATGCCGTTGAACAGCATCACCATGCCGGCCAGCCCGGGGGCGATGTAGACGTCATACGTGACCGCGCCGCCGTAAGGCTCGACCGCCGAGCCGCCGAGCACGTTGCGGAATCCGGCCGCGAACACGGCCAGCCACAGCAACGGCCGCACCAGCGCCGACACCAGCCGGCCGGTCTGCTGGAAGAACTTCAGCAACTCGCGCAGGACGATCGCGCGCAGCGCCTGCAGCGCATGCGGGAGGCCGTGGCGCGCGGGCGACTCGGCCGTCATGCCGTGCGAGCGATGAAGCCCGCCTCGAGCGTCGGCCCGCCGAGCAGGCCGGTGACCTCCGCCGGCGTCCCGTCGGCCAGGACTTCGCCGCGGTGCAGCACGAGCACGCGGTCGGCGGCCTCGGCCTCCTCCACCAGGTGGGTCGCCCAGAGGACGCAGGTGCCGCGCCCGCGCACGTCGGCCCGCAGCGAGGCCAGCAGGTCGTGGCGGGACTTCGGGTCCAGGCCGACCGTCGCCTCGTCCATCAGCAGCACGGGCGGGCGGTGCAGGTTGGCCCGCACGAGCTCGACCTTGCGCCGGCTGCCGCCCGAGAGCTCCCGCGCCGGGCGGTCCAGGTCGGCTCCGATGCCGAGATCGGTACAACCTGTCTCGATCCGCTCCTGCGCCAGCGCGCGCGGCAGGCCCTGAAGGTCGGCCTGGAAGAGCAGGTTTCGGCGCACGCTCAGGTCCAGGTCCAGCGACAGCTGCTGGAACACGACGCCAATGTGGCGCAACGCGCGCGTGGCGGCGTGTCGCAGCGAATGGCCCGCCACCTCCACCTCGCCCTCGTCCGCCGCGAACAGGCCGGTCAGCACCTGGAACAGCGTCGACTTGCCGGCGCCGTTGGGGCCCAGCAGGGCCACGAAGCTGCCGGCAGCGATCTCGAGCGTGAGCGAGCGCAGGGCCACGTGCTTTCCATATCGCTTGGTCAAGCCAGTGGTTCGCAGCATCGCTGCAGCTGGCGCTGGGGCAGTCATCGGCAGCACATGGGTGGCGGCACACCGGGAGGTGGAAATGGGGCAACGATAGCCGTCTAGCAAGCACCGGGCCGCCTCCTTTGGCAGGGCCGCGGCGTGCCCGGGCAGGCTCTCCATCCGTGATGAAACACTCTGTGCCGGCCCGGATGCATCGCTTTCGGCGCACCCTGTCAGCAGGCGTTCCGGCCGCGGTTCGCAAGGCCGTCGCCGAAGCGGCCAAGGCCTCGTACTTTCCCTATTGGGATCATCCCTGAATCGTCGGCCAGTCCGGCACCTTGGCGCGTTGCTCGAGAGCACATCTGCGCAGGTGGGCGGCCCGGCGCCGCTGCGTGCTGGAGCAGTCCGCAGCCACCCGTGGCGCGAAGGTCCGTCCAACCGGGCGCAGAAATTGCGGTTGGCTCGCTTGCCGAGTTCTCGAGGTCGCGTGACGGTCATCGCAAGGATGACGCTGCGCGGCCGGGCTCCGGTCACTTCAACAAGGAGACACAGCAATGCGCATTTCTGGATCTCGTCGGCCCGCCTGGTCGCGTGTGTGGTTGGCCGTGCTGGCCCTGCCGAGCCTGGCGCTGGCAAACGCGGATGTCGAGAAGAACATCGCCAACGAGAAGAACTGGGCGATGCAAGCTGGCGACATGTACAACCAGCGCTACAGCAAGCTGAAGCAGATCAACACCGGCAACGTCGGCAAGATGCAGGTCGCGTGGACGTTCTCCACCGGCGTGCTTCGCGGCCACGAAGGCTCGCCCCTGGTGATCGACGGCACGATGTACCTGCACTCGCCGTTCCCCAACAAGGTCTTCGCGATCGACCTCGACACGCAGAAGATCAAGTGGAAGTACGAGCCCAAGCAGGACCCGGCGGTGATCCCGCAGATGTGCTGCGACACGGTCAACCGCGGCCTGGCCTACGCCGAGGGCAAGGTCATCCTGCAGCAGGCCGACTCGATGCTCGTGGCGCTGGATGCCAAGACCGGCAAGCTGGTCTGGCAGACCAAGAACGGCGATCCGAAGCTGGGCGCGGTCAACACCAATGCCCCGCACGTCTTCAAGGACAAGGTCATCACCGGCATCTCCGGCGGCGAATGGGGCGTGCGCGGCTTCCTGGCCGCCTACAACCTGTCCGACGGCAAGCTGGCCTGGAAGGGCTACAGCGTCGGCCCCGACGCCGAGATGCTGATCGACCCGGCCAAGACCACGACCTGGACGGACGGCGCGGTCAAGCCCGTGGGCCCGGACTCTTCGCTCAAGACCTGGAAGGGCGACCAGTGGAAGATCGGCGGCGGCACCACCTGGGGCTGGTACAGCTACGACAAGGCGCTCAACGCGGTGTTCTACGGAACCGGCAACCCGTCCACCTGGAACCCGAGCCAGCGCCCGGGCGACAACAAGTGGTCGATGAGCATCTGGTCGCGCGACGTCGACACCGGCAAGGTCAACTGGGTCTACCAGATGACGCCTTTCGACGAGTGGGACTTCGACGGGATCAACGAGATGATCCTGGCGGACATCAACGTCAAGGGCAAGCCGACCAAGGCCCTGGTGCACTTCGACCGCAACGGTTTCGCCTACACGCTCGACCGCACCAACGGCGCACTGCTGGTGGCCGAGAAGTACGACCCGGCCGTCAACTGGGCCACGCACGTCGACATGAAGACGGGCCGGCCGCAGGTGGTGGCCAAGTACTCGACCGCGCAGAACGGCCCTGACGTCAACACCAAGGGCATCTGCCCGGCGGCGTTGGGCAGCAAGGACCAGCAGCCCGCGGCCTTCGATCCCGAGACCAAGCTCTTCTACGTGCCGACCAACCACGTCTGCATGGACTACGAGCCGTTCAAGGTCGAGTACACCGCCGGCCAGCCGTACGTCGGCGCCACGCTGTCGATGTTCCCGGCGCCCAACAGCCACGGCGGCATGGGCAACTACATCACCTGGGACGCAGGCACCGGCAAGATCGTGCAGAGCCATGCCGAGAAGTTCTCGGTGTGGAGCGGCGCGCTCAACACCGCGGGCGGGATCTCCTGCTACGGCACGCTCGAGGGCTACCTCAAGTGCGTCGACAAGAAGGACATCAACAAGGAACTTTTCAAGTTCAAGACGCCCTCAGGAATCATCGGCAACGTCTTCACCTACGAGCACAAGGGCAAGCAGTACATCGGCGTGTTCTCGGGCATCGGCGGCTGGGCCGGCATCGGCATGGCTGCGGGTCTCGACAAGGACACCGACGGCCTGGGTGCGGTGGGTGGCTACCGCGAACTGAACCAGTACACCGAACTCGGCGGCTCGCTGACCGTGTTCGCCCTGCCGAACTGATGACGAATCGGCCGATCACTCGAACGGCCTGAACCGAGGGGGATGGCGCCGACCGGCTCCGTCCCCCGCTTTTTGAAGTGGATGAGACATGTTTCGAGCGACTGTCAGTGGGTTGTTGATCGTCATGGCGGGCCATGCGTGGGCTGCGGATCCGCCGCTTTACACGGTGGTGGACGGCTACAAGGTGGATCCCGAGACCATGAAGGGCTTCCGCACCTGGCGGCAGGCGGCCTGCGACCGCTGCCACGGCGCCAACCAGGAGGGGCTCGTCGGCCCGTCGCTGGTCAACAGCCTCAAGACCCTGACCAAGGAAGAATTCGTCAAGACGGTGCGCGACGGCCGTCTCGAGAAAGGCATGCAGAGCTTCGGCAACAGCCCGGTGGTGATGGAGAACATCGACCACCTGTACGCCTACCTCAAGGGCCGATCGGACGGCGCCATCACGCGCGCCAAGGTGGAGCCGATGCCATGAAGCGGCGCTCCGCGATCGGCCTGTCGATGGCGTGCCTGACGCTGGCTGCGGCCTGCCTGCCGGCGCACGGCGAGGAAGAGCCGCCCAAGCGCACCGCGCTGCGGGTCTGCCAGGACCCGAACAACCTGCCCTTCTCGAACACGGGCGGGCAAGGTTTCGAGAACCGGATCGCGGAGGTCTTCGGCAAGGCGCTGGGCCTGCCGGTCTCCTACTACTCCTTTCCGCAGCGCATGGCGTTCATCCGCAATACGCTGCGCTACAAGCTGCCGGGGGCGGACTACCCGTGCGACATCGTGATGAGCGTGCCGGTGGGCTTCGATCAGGTCTCCGTGACCAAGCCCTACTACCGCTCGACCTATGCGCTGGTGTTCCCTCGCGGCAACGGACTGGACGGCGTCGCTTCGAGCGAGGACTTCCTCAAGCTCGATCCGGCCAAGCTGTCCAAGCTGCGCATCGGTGTCTACGATCGCTCGCCGGCATCGGAGTGGCTCAGCCGCCACGGCCTGGTCGACCGCGGCGTGCCCTACCAGATGCTCAACGCGGACCCCGAGCAGTACCCCGGCGAGATCATCGAGAAGGACCTCGCGGCGGGCAAGATCGACGTCGCCATCGTCTGGGGGCCGATCGCCGGCTTCTTCGCGCACCGCGTCAAGAGCCCGCAGCTGGCGGTCGTGCCGATGAAGTCGGAGCCGGGCATCAAGCTCGACTACCAGATGGCCATGGGCGTGCGCTACGGCGAACGCGAGTGGAAGCAGCAGGTCGAGTCGCTGATCGACTCGCGCCAGGCCGAGATCCAGGCGATCCTGAAGGACTACGGCGTGCCGGTGGTCGACGAGTCCTACTCGGCGCCGGTCAAGTGATGCGCTGGTCCCCTCGCATCGCCTGCCTGCTCGTCGGCACGCTGCTTTCCTTCGGCGCATCGGCGGCCGAGGATTACTCGCCGGCCGAGCGCGCCCTGTTCATGGACAACCAGCTGGCAGGCATGAAGCCTCCGGCCACCGTGCACTACAGCTACCGCAAGTCCGGCAGCCTCGAGCCGGGCTTCGAGGACAAGGTCACGCTCACGCTCGGCAAGCAGGCCGACGGGAAATGCTGCACCGCGAGCGCCGAGTTCCTCACCGGGGATCGCAAGGTCAGCCTGCCCGAGGTCGAGGCGGCGCAGGGCAACCCGGTGATCCTGTACTTCCTCGAACGCGACATCCACGAGATGCAGCGCCTGACCAAGGGCCAGCACAACTACTTCCGCAAGCGCATCCGCATGGCGGTCTACCAGGGCGCGACGATGCGCGACGTGACCGTTTCCTACCGCGGCGCGAGCGTGCCGGGCAAGGAGATCACGATCTCGCCCTACGTCGACGATCCGCTCAAGGCGCGCTTCGAAAAGCTCGCGAACAAGCAGTACACCTTCACCCTCTCCACCGCCGTTCCGGGCGGCGTGTACGCCATGCACAGCCGCATAGCCGGCGCTTCGGCAAGCGACGAAGCCCTGATCGAAGAGGACATGCGCGTCGACGGCGCCGCTGCCCAGCCTCCACGCCAACCATGATGAAGAACAGCCTCCTTCGCCTGGCCGCCATCTGCACGCTGACATGGCTTGCCCTGCCGGCGATCGCCAACGACTTTCCCACGGCCGATCGCGTGCTGTACGTCCAGGACTGCATGAAGAAGCATCCGGGCGGGTACTACGAGATGGTCAACAAGTGCTCGTGCGCGGCGGACCGCCTGGCCGAGGAGGTCCGGTACGAGGACTACGTGACCATGTCGACGGTGGTCAACGCGATGTCGATAGGCGGCGAGCGGGGCAGCGAGCTGCGCGACAACGAGACGGTCAAGCCCCAGGTGGCGCGCTACCGGGAACTCCAGGCGAAGGTGCAGAAGGCCTGCTTCATCTCGCCTGAGCAGAAGTAGCGCGCCGGGTGGTGCAGCAGTGCGGGCGGCGGACTTGACGCGCATCTCCGGCCTCTTCGCGTGGTTGCTGCTGGCGCCGGCGAGCGGCCACGCGGCGCCGTTCGCCTACATCACCAACCAGGGCAGCCACGACGTGTC
>CAMLGG010000232.1 GCA_946479475.1 uncultured Ideonella sp.
CGGTGAGCGTTTCCAGCATCCGGATCACGTCGGCCTCCTGCGGCCTGCCGTGAATACCGAAGTGGGCCAGGATGGCTGCGGCATTGGCAGGCATGTCCGGGTCTGGGGCGGGGCCAGCCGCGGCTTGCGCGCCAGGCGATGCCGCCCGTCCCGCATCGGCGGGAACGTCGTTCAGGTCGAACGGCCGCGGCCGCGGCGAGGTCGGGGCGGCGGCGTTCAGGTCGACCCAGGCCGGACGCGGAAAGCCGGCCAGGGAGCCCGCGGACGCATTCGAGGCGGGACGCAGCGGCAGGTGGGCGCGCGGCGCTGCAGCGGAGGGACCGGCACCGGGATCGCCCGGCCCGGCACGCCGCGGGGAGAGCGGCATGGCACCGTCGTGCCGGGCATTGGTGCGGGCGCGCGTGCGCGGGGGCGAGGCGTCCTCGCTGCCGGAGCGGCTGTCTCGGGGCCTGATCGTCCCTGTGTTGCGAATGGGATCCATGATGTCCTCTGTCGGGCCGGCCACCCGGGTCGCCAGGTCGATCGACGTCTCGCCGATGCTGCAGCGCACGTTCCCCGCGCGCCGGCCGCGCCCGCAGCGCTGTCGCGGCATGCGAAGCGATCGGGTGCCGGGCGCGCCGATTGCTGGAGTCGGGTTCGCCGTCCGCCAGCATGACCTCGACCATCGCCCTGATCCGCCACGCCGAGAAGCCGTCGGAGGACGGGCGGCTGGTCGGTGTCGACGAAGCCGGCTTCCTCGATGCCAACGAGCTGACCGTGCGAGGCTGGCAGCGCGCCGGCGCCCTGGCGCGGTTCTTCGCCGGCTTCGACGGCGGCCCGCCGGTGCTGCCCAGCCACCTCGTGGCTGCGGCACCCGACGCCAGGCATCCGAGCAAGCGCTGCATCAGCACGCTGCTGCCGCTGGCCGGGCATTGCGGGCTCGTCGTTGCCACGCCCTTCCACGTGGGGGCCGAGGACAGGCTGGCGCAGTATCTGGAGAGATTGCACGGGCTGGTCGTCGTGGCCTGGCAGCACAAGCGCCTGCCGGCGCTGGCCCGCATGCTCGCGGCCGACGCGGCAGAGGTGCCGCCGCAGTGGCCCGAGGACCGCTTCGACCTCGTCTGGCTGCTGGTGCCGGATGGCCCGGGCGGGCGGCGCTTCACGCAATTGCCGCAGCAGCTGCTGGGCGGCGACCAGGCGACTGTCGCGGACGGCCGCCTGGCCGTCAGCCCGGAAGGTGGCTCGGTGGTCTCAGCTCGGCCAGCGCGCCCGAACGGGTAAGGCAGCCATACGCGTAGCGGTAGCCGTGGCTGCTCGGGTGCACGCCGTCGGCGGCGAAATAGATGTGCCGCTCCCGCGCCAGCAGGTGGCGGTGCGGGCTGCCGTGGAAGCCGATGTACTCGACCCGGTGCCGGGTGGCGAGGCGGTGGAACATCTCGCAGGCCAGGCGGGTGCGGTAGGACATCCACCAGCTGAAAGGCGGACGGAACAGCGGCGCCAGGCCCAGGTCGCCCGGCCCGATCCAGACCACGCGCCGGCCCAGCTGCTGCAGGCGTGTCAGCAAGGGGCCGATGGCGTGCGCGCCTTGCAGCACCTGGGCGTTGCGCATGATGTCGTTGCCGCCGATGTGAAGCAGCACCAGGTCGAAGCGCCGGGTGTCGTGGCCGAGCGCGCGCAGCTGCGGCAGCACGTCGGCGATGCACGCGCCGCCGACGCTGAGGTTGACCAGCTCGGCGTCGCGGTACTCGGCGGTCAGCAGGCCCCCTATCGAATCGGTGGGGCGCTCGGCGCCCACGCCGACGCCGGTGGAATCGCCGACGATCAGCACCCGCTTGCGGGCCCGCACGGCGCGGTACTGGTAGGGGCGGGAGGGCTTGCGCGACTCGGCGTCGCGCAGCGCGCGGTGCACGCGCAAGGCCTGGTCGATGCTGATCGCCGCCAGCGCGCCGGCCGCCGCCGCAGCGGCGTAGCAGACCAGCGCCAGCGGGCTGAGCGGAAGGCGAGGCAGTGGGAGCATCCTGGGGCCAGTTTGAATCACGTCACCCGCTTTCAGCAAGCGGCATGCCCAGCGTGCGGGTCAGCGGCCGGGCGGTGCGTCGGCGGCCACGACGATGGCATCCGGCCCGATGCGGCGCACGGCGGACCAGGGCAATGATGGCGGCCTCTCGTCGACCATGCCCACGCGCTCGAGCAGCCCGATGCGGCCGTAGATCAGCTCCTCGACGGGCGACGACGCCTCGCCCGGCTGCCAGCGGCAGCTCAGGTCGAACAGCCGGCCGAGCCGGCGTCCGCCCTCGGCCACCAGGCGCAGGGCATCCAGGTCGCACAGCGTGCGCGGCTTCATCCCCTCGGCATCCACAGGCCCAGCCTCCGGTCCAGTTCGCCCGCGCCCCATTGGCCGGCCCGCGAGCGCAGCCGGATCACCTCGCTCACCTCCGACACCTCGGCCCAGGGGATGCGGACCACCGCCGAGCCGAAGACGCGGCGCGCCAGCGCGCCCAGCGGCCCGGGCAGGCGCCGGCTCCAGGCTCCGGGCCCGAGCTGCAGCGCCGCCACGGCCGGGCCGTCCACGGTCCACTCGAGCTCGATGTCGTCGACCATGCCGCAGGAGCGGCCGTCGGCATCGACCACCTCGTGGTCCAGCACCTCGCGCAGCAGGTGCAGCGCGCGAGGCCTGGGCGAACCGGCACGCGCGCGCATCAGCCCTGGCCCTCGTGGGTGAGGAAGAACAGCGGCAGGGCGGCCAGCGCCGCGAGGGTGATCGCCACGAGGTAGGCCCACCCGAGCGCGTTGGCCAGCCAGCCGTTGGCGTGGCGGCCCATGATCCGGCGGTCCTTGGCCACCATCAGCAGCGGGAAGTAGGAAAAGGGCAGCACCAGCACCGAGGCGACGATCGAGTACTCCACGATGGCGATGGGATCGGCGCCGGTGGCGACCACCAGGCCCGCCAGCAGCAGGAGCACGACCCAGGCGAGAGTGAAGCGCGCCGTGTCGCGCTTGCGGTGCTGCTTGCCCCAGGGCCAGCCGGCGAACTGCGCGAGGTTGTAGGCGCCCGACAGGCAGGTCTCGATGGCCGCCCCGCCGAAAGCGAAGAACATGCCGCCCAGCGCCAGCCAGAGGCCGGTCATCCCGTAGCGGTCCACTGCCGCCAGGGCCGCCGCGCCGGGAGACTGCGGGTCGACCGAAAGCGGCGCGAAGAACTCGGCGCCCAGTCCGATCAGCGAGACCGACAGCAGCGCGCCCAGCCCGAAGCCGACCACCACCACCATCCGGTTGGTCGGCACCTCCTTCGGCGTCCACTCGTCCTCGATGCCGCCGGAGGCATAGAAGTAGGTCTCGTAGGGCAGCATGATCGAGCTCATCAGCGCCACGGCGAAGTAGGCATAGAGAAGCTGCTCGCGCGAAGTCAGGTCGCTCGGCCAGCTCGGCACCAGGCCCTGGGCCATCTGGCCCCAGTCCGGCCGCTGGCCGACCAGCGCGGCGATGAAGACGATCATCAGCAGCCCGCCCAGGCCGTAGACGCGCTCTATCCACTGGAAGGGCAGGAACCAGACGACGAGCAGGAACAGCAGCACCGCGCCCAGCACCAGCGGCCGGTAGGGCCAGGCCGACATCAGCTGCCACAGCAGGGCGATGCCGCCCACCTCGGCCGCGCAGGTGAGCAGGCTCACCACGAGCGAGGCGACCAGCGTGGCGGCGCCGGCGCTGAAACCTGCGCGTTCGCGGATCAGGCTGAAGACCGGCCGGTGCTTGACGGCGGCCACGCGTCCGGCCATCTCGCAGTAGGCCATGATGCCCACGGTGCCGAGCACCGACACCCAGAGCAGCTGGTAGGCGAAGCGCGTGCCGGCGTTCAGCGTGAAGGTCAGCTCGCCGATTTCGACGAAGCCGCCCATCGCGGTGAGGATGCCGAGAAAGACCTCCGCAAGCTGGCCCATGCGGTCCCGCGCCTTCCTCAGTGCGGCAGCGCCGCCTCGTCACGCTGCAGCCGCTCGCGCAGCGCCGGCACGGCGACCGCCGTGTCGGTGCCGGTGCCGGGGGTACCGGAGACGGACAACTCGAGCACCAGGGCACCCAGCTGCCCGGCCGCGGCCCGGGCATCCGCCCGGATGCCTTCGGCCGAAGCGGGCGCCGGTGCCTCGTCCAGCCGCTTCTGCGCCCGCTCCACTGCGCGGCCCAGCTGGATGGCATGGCCGCGCACCGTCCGCTCGGGCAGCCCGGCCCGCCGGCTCTGGGCCTGCAGCAGCTCCAGCTCGGCCGCCTGCGATCGCAACAGCCCGACCGCGATGCGCAACTGCGTGGTGGCGCTGTCGGCCAGCGCTGGAGCCGAGCAGCCCATGCAGAGCAGCAAGGCCGACAGGCGGTTGATCAACGGATCTGCGCGCATCGCTTCCCTTGGGCGAGTCCCCGGTCCCGCTGCCTTGGCAGCGGGCGTGCCCGCCATCCGGCACGCCGGTTGCCTGGGCGCGGCTGACCTGGGCCATTGCCAAGGCTGCAGAGGTGCATGTCGATGTCGAGCCGATCCGTGTCCGCGTGGTGGGGGGCATGCCTGCTGGCCCTGGCGCTGGCCGCGCAGGCCCAGGCGCCGGCCGCGCGAGGGCCATGGACCGCGGCGGCCGGCGATCCGGCCAACACGCGCTTCTCGCCCCTGGCCGAGATCCACCGCGGCAACGTGGCCAGGCTGGCCGTGGCCTTCACCTTCGACACCGGCATCCCCAAGGGGCACGAGGCGGCGCCGCTGGTGATCGGCGACACGATGTACTTCGTCACGCCGTATCCCAACACGGTCTATGCGCTGGACCTGCGCGACGGCCAGGGCAAGGTCAAGTGGAAGTTCGAGCCGCAGCCGGCGCCTCATTCCCAGGGCGTGGCCTGCTGCGACGTGGTCAACCGCGGCGCAGCCTACGCCGACGGGCGCCTGTTCTTCGTCACGCTCGACGGCCAGGCGATCGCGCTGGAGGCCGCCAGCGGCAAGGAGCTCTGGCGAACGCCCCTGGCCGACGTGGCCAAGGGCGAGACCATCACCATGGCGCCCCTGGTCGTCAAGGGCAAGCTGCTGGTGGGCAACAGCGGCGGCGAGATGGGCGTGCGCGGCTGGCTCGCCGCGCTCGACACCGGCAGCGGCCGCGTGGCCTGGAAGGCCTGGTCGACCGGCCCCGATGCCGACGTGCTCATCGGCCCGTTGTTCAAGCCCTTCTACGCGTCCGACCAGGGCAAGGACCTGGGGGTGAAGACCTGGCCGGGCGATGCCTGGAAGATCGGCGGCGGCAACGTCTGGGGCTTCCTCTCCTACGACCCGGCGCTGGACCTCGTGTATGCCGGCACCGCCAATCCGGGCCCCTGGAATCCCGAGCAGCGCCCGGGCGACAACAAGTGGACGGCCGGCATCTTCGCCCGCCGCCCCGACACCGGCGAGGCGGTGTGGTTCTACCAGTGGTCGCCGCACGACCTGCACGACTACGACGGCATCAACGAGAACGTGCTGGTCGACCTGGAGATCGCGGGTCGCCAGCGCAAGGTGCTGCTGCACGCCGACCGCAACGGCTACCTGTACGTGCTCGACCGCGCGACCGGCCAGGTGCTGTCGGCCGACCCTTTCACCTTCATCACCACCAGCGAGGGCGTCGACCTGGACACCGGCCGGCCGCGAATGAATCCGCACAAGGATGCGCGGGTCGGCGAGACGGTGCGCGACATCTGCCCCGCCTCGCCCGGCGGGAAGGACTGGCAGCCGAGCGCCTGGTCGCCGCGCACGAAGCTGCTCTACATCCCGCACCAGAACCTTTGCCAGGACGCGCTGATGCTGGAGACCGGCTACATCGCGGGCACGCCCTACGTCGGCGCGCAGCAGAAGATGCGGCCCGGCCCGGGTGGGCACCGCGGCGTGTTCAGTGCGTGGGATCCGGTCGCGCGCCGCAAGGCCTGGGAGGTGCGCGAGAAGTTCCCGGTCTGGAGCGGCGCCCTCGCGACCGCCGGCGACCTCGTCTTCTACGGGACGATGGACGGCTGGTTCAAGGCGCTCGACGCGAACACGGGGGCGGCCCTGTGGCAGTTCAGGACCTCCTCCGGCGTCATCGGCCAGCCGATCAGCTACCGCGGGCCGGACGGCAGGCAGTACGTCGCCGTCTTCGCCGGCGTGGGCGGCTGGGCCGGGTCCATCGTCAGCGGGCCGCTGGACGGCCGCGATCCCACCGCGGCGAGCGGCTTCGTCAACGCGATGAAGGACCTGCCGCAGGCGACGTCGGCCGGAGGAAGGCTTTATGTCTTCGCACTTCCTTGAAAAGGCCCCAAGGCTGCTCGAGCGCCTGTTCGCACTGGTGCTGACGGCGATGGCCTTCGCCCTGGTGTTCGGCTCGCCCTCCGCGAATGCACGCGAGGCGCTGCGCGTGTGTGCGGATCCGGACAACCTGCCGTACTCGCGCCGCGACGGCAGCGGCTTCGAGAACCGCATCGCAGAACTGCTGGCGGAGCAACTGCACCGCGAGCTGCGCTATGCGTGGCAGCCCCAGCGACGCGGGCTGGTGCGCAAGACGCTCGGCGCGAACGAATGCGATGTGCTGCTGGGCGTTCCGGCGAGCCTGGATCGCGTCGCGGCGAGCGCGCCGTACTACCGTTCGAGCTACGTGCTGGTCACGCGGCTTGCCGACCCGGATCCGCTCGCCGGCTTCGACGATCCGCGCTTGAAGGGCCTGCGCATCGGCGTCCAGCTGGTGGGCGACGACCTCGCCGCCACGCCACCCGGCCATGCGCTCGCGCTGCGCGGCGCGGTCGAGCGCGTCGTCGGTTTCACCGTCGCCGGCGAAGGCCCGGCCGCGCAGCGGATGGTCGCGGCGCTCGCCCGCGGCGAGCTCGACGCAGCCATGGTCTGGGGACCGCAGGCCGGCTGGTTCGCGGCCCGGGCCGAGGTGCCCATGCGGGTCGCGCCCCTCGCGCCGCCGGCCGAGCTCGCGGCCGTCCCTTTCGACTACGAGATCGCGCTCGGGGTGCGCCGCGATGCGCATGGCGAGGTCTTGCGGCACGAGCTCGACGAAGCCCTCGCGCGCCGGCGCCCCGAGGTCGAGGCCATCCTGGCGCTCTACGACGTGCCGCGGCTGCCGTTGCGCGCGGAGCCGCGATGAGGCCCCTGGCGGCCATGCTCGTCGTCGCGCTGGCCCTGGGAGCCTGCGAGCGCGAGCAGCGCTACCTGAACGGGCCGCTGGCCGACCCGCCGGGCGGCGACATGGCCAAGGTGACGCCGCGCCAGGAGCGCGTGGCCTACGACGTCTCGCAGGGCAAGCGCCTGTTCCGCTGGTACAACTGCAGCGGCTGCCACGGCGCCGGCGGCGGGGGCGGGATGGGCCCGCCGCTGCTGGACGCGCAATGGCGCTACGGCGCCAGCAGCGCCGATATCGCGCAGTCCATCCTGCAGGGGCGGCCGAACGGCATGCCGGCGTTCGCCGGCCGCATCCCGCCCGACCAGGCGCTGCAGCTGGCGGCCTACATCCGCTCCATGAGCGGGCAGCTTCGCACCGACGTCGCGGCCAACCGCAGCGACACCCTCAGCGCCGGGCCGCCCGAGTCGCGCCGCGACCGGCTGGTGCCGGTCAGCGAAGTGCCGCCTTCGGCCCCGGTGTCTTCCGCATCTTCGGCCTCCGGGAGCTGAGGCGATGGGCGAGACCGGACTCTGGCACGGCGCCCTGTGGACGGCGGGCCCGCAGTCGGCCCAGATCCTCGAGCTCTGGCGGCTGACGCTGGCGATGTGCACGCTCGTCTTCGTGGCCGTGCTGGCGGCGCTGGCCATCGCGTTGAAGCGATCGCGGCGTGGTGACCGCGGAACCCCGCCAGAGATCGATGGCCTGGTCGCACCGGAGCCGCGGCTCAAGCGCGCTGTCGCCTGGGCGATCTCGATCTCGGCCCTGCTGCTCGGCGTGCTGCTCGTGGCCAGCGTGGCCACCGACCGCGCGCTGGCCGCGCTGCCGCTGCAGGGCGCGCTGCACGTCGAGGTGACCGGCCACCAGTGGTGGTGGTCGGTCCACTACGACGACGCCGATCCTTCGCGCACCTTCGACACCGCCAACGAGCTGCACCTGCCGGTGGGCCGGCCGGTGGTGCTGACCCTGCGTTCCGCCGACGTGATCCACAGCCTGTGGATTCCCAGCCTGGCGGGCAAGAAGGACCTGACTCCCGGACGCACCGCGACGCTCGTGCTGCGGGCCGACCGCCCGGGGGCCTACCGCGCCACCTGTGCGGAGTTCTGCGGCTGGCAGCACGCCTGGATGGCGCTGCCGGTGGTCGCCGAATCGCAGTCCGGCTTCGACGAATGGGC
>CAMLGG010000233.1 GCA_946479475.1 uncultured Ideonella sp.
AGCGAGGTGCCGAGCGCGGTGGTGAGGTTGATGCGCTGCACCTCGCCGCCGCTGAGCGTGCGGCTCTGGCGGTCCAGCGTGAGGTAGCCGAGGCCGACGTCGCAGAGGTACTTGATCCGCGTGCGGACTTCGTCGAGCAGCAGCTTCAGCGCCTCGTCGCGCAGGGCGTCAGGAAGTGTCAGCTGGTCGAAGAAGGTGCGCAGCCGCTTGATCGGCAGCAGCATCAGGTCGTGCAGGTGCAGGCCGGGCAAGGCCTCGAGCTGCTCGCGCGACCAGGCCACGCCGACGGGCATGAAGCGCTTCGACGGCGCGAGCACGCCATCCGCCTCCTTCCTGCCGCCCAGGCGCCATAGCAGCGACTCCAGCTTGAGCCGAGCGCCGCCGCAGACCGTGCACGGCGTGTAGCTGCGGTACTTGGACAAGAGCACCCGGATGTGCATCTTGTAGGCCTTGCTCTCGAGGTACTCGAAGAAGCGGCGCACGCCGTACCACTGCTTGTTCCAGTTGCCGTTCCAGTGCGGCGAGCCTTCGATGACCCACTCGCGCTGGGCCGGCGTGAGCTGGTTCCACGCCGTGTCGCGCGGGATGCCGGCGTCGCCGGCGTACTTCATCAGGTCGTCCTGGCATTCCTTCCAGGCCGGGGTCTGCAGCGGCTTGATCGCGCCGCTGCGAAGCGTCTTGCGTTCGTCAGGAATGACCAGGCCGAAGTCCACGCCGATGACACGGCCGAAGCCGCGGCAGGTGTCGCAGGCGCCGTAGGCGGAGTTGAAGGAGAACAGCGCCGGCTGCGGGTCGCCATAGCGCAGGTCGCTCTCGGGGCAGTGCAGGCCGGTGGAGTAGCGCCAGTGGTCGGGCTCGCCCTCGTCCTTCAAGGCGTAGACCGAAAGCCGGCCGCTGCCGCGCTTGAGGCCCAGCTCGATCGCCTCCATCGCCCGCACCCGCTCGGCGCTGGAGAGGCGGAAGCGGTCCGCCACCACGTCGAGCAGCTTGCGCTCGCCCACGGTGCGCTCGGCCTGCACGCGGGTGAAGCCGCTGGCGGCCAGCCACTGCTCGACCTCCTGTGCCGTGGTGTTGGCGGGCAGCTCGACCGGGAAGGTGACCACCAGCCGGGGATCCCCGGCCGCCGCGGCTCGCGCCTGCAGGTCCGCGTAGATCGTCTCCGGCGTGTCGTGCCTCACCCGCAGGCCCGTCTGCCTGTCGAACAGCTCCGCCGCCCGCGCGAACAGCAGCTTCAGGTGGTCGTTGAGCTCGGTCATCGTGCCCACCGTCGAGCGGCTGGTGCGCACCGGATTGGTCTGGTCGATGGCGATCGCGGGCGGCACGCCGTCCACCTTGTCCACCGCGGGCCTGTCCATGCGGTCCAGGAACTGGCGGGCGTAGGCGGAGAAGGTCTCCACGTAGCGGCGCTGGCCCTCGGCATACAGCGTGTCGAACACCAGGCTGGACTTGCCGGAGCCGGAGGGGCCGGTGACCACCGTCATCTCGCCGGTGTGGATGTCCAGGTCCAGGTTCTTCAGGTTGTGCTGGCGGGCGCCGCGGATGTGGATGGTTCCGGAAGACATGGAAGGGTCTCGGGCGGGGTGGAACCCTCTATGTTGGCATGGCGGCGCAGCCTCGCGCCGGCGCAGGGGAAAGCGTGAAATACCGCTCGCGCCTGGTCGTGCCAAGGTCGGCCGGCCTCTTCAGAATCGCGGCTTCCCTACCGTAGGACCCGGCATGAAGAACCCCTGGATTCGTTGGGTGGCCGCCGCCTCGTGCGCCCTGGCCTGCGGGGCGGCCTCTGCCCAGATCCGCATCGGCCAGACGGCCGGCTTCACCGGCGCCGTGGCCGCCGGCGTGAAGGAGGTGACCGAGGGCGCGAAGCTCTACCTCGACGCGGTCAACAAGGCCGGCGGCGTGGCCAACCAGCAGATCGAGCTCGTCTCTCTCGATGACAAGTTCGAGCCCCCGCTGGCCGCCGAGAACGCCCGCAAGCTCATCGACCAGGGCGTGACGGCCCTGTTCCTCACCCGAGGCACGCCGCACACCCAGGCCGTCCTGCCGCTGCTCGCGCAGTACAAGGTGCCGCTGATCGCGCCCTCCACCGGCGCGATGGTCCTGCACCAGCCGGTGAACCCGTGGGTGTTCAACGTGCGGGCCACCTACCAGCGCGAGGCCGAACGCGCGGTGCGCCACCTCAGCCTGATCGGCATGGACCGCATCGCGCTGGTGCAGGTCGACGATTCCTTCGGCGCCGATGCGGCCGCCGGCGCGCTGGCCGGCTTCACCGCCGTCGGCAAGCAGCCGCTGGTGCACGAGAAGTTCGACCGCAACAAGCCCGACATGGCGCCCATCATCCCGAAGCTGGTGAAGTCCGAGGCCCAGGCCGTCATCTTCATCGGCTCGGGCAACATGGTGGCCGACGGCGTGAAGCTGCTTCGCCAGGGCGGCTCGCGGGCCCAGGTGGTGACCCTGTCGAACAACGCTTCCGCCGGCTTCGTCAAGTCGCTGGGCGACTACGCCCGTGGCACGGTGGTCAGCCAGGTCTTCCCCTACGAGCGCTCGCTGTCGGCGCCCATCGTGAAGGAGGCGACCGAGCTCGCCCACGAGCGGGGCATGAGCGAGGTCACGCCGGCGATGCTCGAGGGCTACGCCGCGGCCAAGGTGCTGGTGGAGGGCCTGAAGCGCGCCGGCCCCAACGTCACCCGGGAGAAGCTCAAGGCTGCGCTGGAGGGCTTCAAGCGCGTCGACATCGGCGGCCTGGAGGTGAGCTACAGCCCGACCGACCACACCGGCCTGGACTACGCCGACCTGTCCATCGTCGGCGAGGACGGCAAGTTCAGGAGATAGGGTCCGAGCGGAACGCGAGGGCCCGGAGGACGCGAGACGGTCGCACCCCCGGCCTCTTCAGGCCCGGCCTGGTGTGAGGGACTCGGTCCGGGCGCATCCCACCCGTTCAGGCTGTGCTTGTCGTAGCCTTGGCGCCCTGTTCCCTTCGACAAGCTCAGGGCGAACGGTGGAGGGACTCGGGGCGAACGGTGGAGGGACTCGGGGCGAACGGTGCAGGGACTCGGGGCGAACGGTGTCGAGACTCAGCGCGACAAGTGCGCAGATTCGGTCCGGGCGCACCCCCCCCCCCGTTCAGCCTGAGCTTGTCGAAGCCGGGCCGCCGGTTCACTCCAGCTCGGCGCGGCGCGGCAGGTCGGCACCACGGCGCCCGCAGGTGATGGCGGCGGCGCGCGCCGCGAAGCGCAGGACCTCCTTCCACGCGGCCGCCGGCAAGGCCCTCGAGGCCGCGGGAGCGAGCGCCTCGCGCTCGGCCAGCGCCGCCAGCATCGCCGCCTGGAAGGTGTCGCCCGCGCCCACCGTGTCGACCACGCTCACGGGAACGGGGGGAATCTCGACGATCGCCTCGCCCACGAAGGCCAGGGCGCCATCGCCGCCTCTCGTGACGACGACCGCCCCGGTCCCTTTCGCGCGCCACTGCGATGCCAGTTCCGGGGCCGTCGCGCCGGGATAGAGCAGGCCCAGGTCCTCGTCGCTCACCTTCAGCACGTCGGAGCGGGGCGCCATCCAGTCGATCGCCTCGCGCCAGCGCGCGAGCGAGGGCTCGACGTTCAGCCGCACGTTTGGGTCGTAGGCAATCAGCGCCCTGCCCTGCCACCGCTCGATCAGCGCCCGCTGCACCGCGGCGACCGGTTCCACCACCATGGCGTAGGAGCCCACGTGGATGGCCCGCGTCCCGGCAGGCACCGCCTCGATCGCCGCCGCCGGCAACACGCGATCGGCCGCGCCCTCGCCGTAGAAGCTGTACGACGGCACGCCCTTCGCATCGACGCCGACCAGGCTCAGGGTGGTGGGGGCATCCAGGCGCTGGACCGTGGCCGAGCCTATGCCTTCGACTTCCAGCGCCTGCATCAGCCGCTCGCCGAGGAAGCCACGCGACACGCCGCCGAAGAAGGACACCGGCTGCCCCAACCGGGCGAGGCCCAGGGCCACGTTGAACGGCGAGCCCCCAATGCGCGCATCGAGCGTCAGCCCCGAAGGGGCGGCGCCGGCGGCGAACACATCGAACAGGGCTTCGCCACAGACCAGGAACATGGACAGATCTCCAGGAAGAGGAAGCAAGGAATGGAAGCGCCCCGAGCATGCCGCGGGCGGGCCGCCGGCGGTTTCGGGGTTTTCCATTAATAAATCAACTTGATTTATTCACTACGATCCGGCCCACACCGGCTCGAACCGGACATTTGCCGCCCGACCCAGGAGATCCGCTCATGCCCCGTCCTTCCGCCCGTCCCGTCTCGCGCCCGGCCCTGGTCGCCGCAGCGCTCGGCCTTGCCGCTGCCGCGTCGGCCGCCGCCGACCCGCCGGTGATCGGCCTGGTCACCAAGACCGAGACCAATCCCTTCTTCGTGAAGATGAAGGAAGGCGCCGCCGAGGCCGCCAAGGCCCAGGGCGCCCGGCTGCTGACCGGCGCCGGCAAGACCGACGGCGACAACGCCGGTCAGGTCACCGCGATCGAGAACATGGTCGCCGCGGGCGCCAAGACCATCCTCATCACGCCGGGCGATGCCAAGGCCATCCTGCCGGCGGTGAAGAAGGCGCGCGACAAAGGCGTGATGGTCATCGCGCTGGACAGCCCGACCGACCCGGCCGAAGGCACGGACGCCCTGTTCGCCACCGACAACTACCGGGCCGGCGTGCTGATCGGCCGCTACGCCCGCGCCGCCCTCGGCGGCAAGCCGGCGAAGATCGTCACGATCGACCTGCACCCCGGCCACCCGGTGGGCGCGCAGCGGCACAACGGCTTCCTCGAGGGCTTCGGCCTGCCCTCCCCCGGCCGCGCGAGCAACGAGCTGGGCAAGGACCCCGCCGTCGTCTGCATGGCCGACAGCCACGGCGACCGAGCCAAGGGCCAGACGGCGATGGAGAACTGCCTGCAGAAGGCGCCCGAGGTGAACGTGGTCTACGCGATCAACGAGCCCGCCGCGGCCGGCGCGTACAACGCCCTCAAGCGCATGGGCAAGGAAAAAGGCGTCGTGATCGTGTCGGTGGACGGCGGCTGCGAGGGCGTGGCCAACGTCGGCAAGGGCGTGATCGCCGCGACCTCGCAACAGTACCCGCTGAAGATGGCTGCGCTGGGCGTCGAGGCCGGCGTGGCCTACGCCAGGACGGGCAAGAAGGCGAGCGGCTACACCGACACCGGCGTCACGCTGATCGCCGGCACGCCGGTGGCCGGCGTCGAGAGCAAGGACGTCGCGGCCGGCGCCGCGCTGTGCTGGGGGAGGAAGTCATGAAGGCCGCCGCCCTGCACACATCGGCACCCGGCCTGCCTGGCCGCCTGCCGCCCCTGGGCCAGCTGGGCCCCTTCATCGCGCTGGCCCTGGCCTGCGCCTTCTTCTCCGCCACCACCGAGCGCTTCTTCAGCGGCGAGAACCTGTCGCTGATCCTGCAGCAGGTGATGGTGGTCGGGGTGATCGCGATCGGCCAGACGCTGGTCATCCTCACGGCCGGCATCGACCTGTCCTGCGGCATGGTGATGGCGCTCGGCAGCATCGTGATGACCAAGCTCGCGGCCGAGCTGGGCTTGCCCGCGCCGCTGGCCATCGCGGCGGGCGTCGCGGTGACGGCCGGCTTCGGGCTGCTCAACGGCCTGCTCGTCACCCGCGTCAAGCTGCCGCCCTTCATCGTCACGCTGGGCACCTTCAACATCGCCTTCGCCATCACCCAGCTCTACTCGGGGGCCCAGACGGTCACCGACGTGCCGGAGGCGATGACCTGGCTCGGCGGCACCTTCTCTCTCGGTGGCGCCGCGGTGTCGTACGGCACGCTGCTGATGGTCCTGCTGTACCTCGGCGTGTGGTTCTGGCTGCGCGAGACGGGTGCCGGCCGCCACGTCTACGCGGTGGGCAACAACCCGGAGGCCACACGCCTCGTGGGCATCCCCACCGAGCGGGTGCTGCTCGCCACCTATGTGCTGGCCGGCGTGTTCTACGGCCTGGCCTCGCTGCTGGCGGTGGCGCGCACCGGCGTCGGCGACCCGAACGCCGGCCAGACCGAGAACCTGGACGCGATCACCGCCGTGGTGCTCGGCGGCACCAGCCTGTTCGGCGGGCGCGGCTCGGTGCTGGGCTCGCTGGCGGGCGCCGTGGTCGTCGGCGTGCTGCGCAACGGGCTCACGCTGATGGGCGTGTCGTCGGTCTACCAGGTGCTGGCGACCGGCATCCTGGTGATCCTGGCCGTGGCTGTCGATCAGCTTTCCCGCAGAGGAGGTCGATGAGATGAATGCTCCCCGAACCGTGTTGCAGGCCCGTGGCCTGGTGAAGCGCTACGGCCCGGTGACGGCCCTGGACGGCGCCGACTTCGACCTGCTCGCCGGCGAGATCCTCGCGGTGATCGGCGACAACGGCGCCGGCAAGTCCAGCCTGATCAAGGCGCTCTCGGGCGCGGCGCCGCCGGACGCCGGCGAGATTCGCCTGGACGACCGCCCCATCCGCTTTCGCACCCCGATGGAGGCGCGGCGCCTGGGCATCGAGACCGTCTACCAGGACCTCGCCGTCGCCCCGGCGATGAGCATCGCGGAGAACCTCTTCCTCGGCCGCGAGCTGCGCCGCGAAGGCTGGAGCGGGCGGCTGCTGCGCCGCCTGGACAAGAAGAAGATGCTGGAGCTGAGCATCGCGCGGCTGCAGGAGCTGAAGGTCGGCATCCGCTCGATGAACCAGGCGGTGGAGACGCTCTCGGGCGGCCAGCGGCAGTGCGTGGCCGTCGCGCGCGCGGCGGCCTTCGCCGAGCACGTGGTGATCCTGGACGAGCCGACCGCCGCGCTGGGCGTGAAAGAAGGCAACATGGTGCTGGAGCTGATCCGCCGGGTCCGCGACAAGGGCCTGTCCGTCATCCTCATCTCGCACAACATGCCGCACGTCTTCGAGATCGCCGACCGCATCCACGTGGCCCGCCTGGGTCGGCGAGCCGCCGTGCTCGATCCGAAGAAGATCAGCATGAGCGACACCGTGGCCGTGATGACCGGCGCCCTGCCGCCGGAGCAGATCCCGCGCGAGTGCCTGGCGCCGATGGCCGGGGCGCACTGAATGAACGCCCAGACGCCGCCCGAGCACCTGAGGCCGCGGGGCTCCAGCCAGGGCGGCCTGCGCCAGTACAACGAGCGCGTCATCCTGCAGGCGGTGCGCCTGCACGGCGCGCTGCCGGGCGCCGAGATCGCGCGGCTCACGGGCCTCACGGCGCAGGCGGTCTCGATGATCACCAAGCGGCTGATCGAAGAGGGCCTGCTGCGCAAGGGCGCGCCGCAGCGCGGCAAGGTGGGCCAGCCTTCGGTGCCGCTGGCACTGGACCCGGACGGCGCGTTCGCGATCGGCGTCAAGCTCGGCCGCCGGAGCCTGGACGTGCTGCTGGTGGATTTCGCCGGGCAGGTGCGCGAGCGATCCAGCGTGGCCTACGACTTCCCGCGGGCCGAAGTGGTGATCGCCGAGATCGCGCAACGAGCGCAGGCCCTCGTCGAGCGCCTCGGTGCGGCGGGCCGCTCGCGGCTGCAGGGCATAGGCATCGCGGCGCCGTTGTCGGTGGGCGGCTGGCAGGACCTGCTCGGCTTTCCGGCGAGCCTGGCCGAGGACTGGGCGCGCATCGACCTGCGCGCCGAGATCGAGCAGCGCACCGGGCAGCCCGTCGAGCTGCTGAAGGACACGGCGGCGGCCTGCGTGGCCGAGCTGGTGGCCGGCCGCGGCCGCAGCATCAAGAGCTTCCTCTACATCTTCGTCGACACCTTCATCGGCGGCGGGCTGGTGCTCGACAGCCACCTGCGCGCCGGCCTGCACGGCAACGCCGGCGCCGTGGGATCTCTGCCGCTGGGCACGGCCGCCGCCGACGGCGCCACCCCGCCCCAGCTGCTGAGCGTGGCCTCGCTGCTGACGCTGGAAGCGAGCTACCGGGCCCACGGCCTGGACCCCGAGGCCGCGAGCGACGCGCGCGCGCTGCAAGCGCCCTGGCTCGCGCACACGCGCGCCTGGCTGCAGGAGGCCGGTACGGCGATCGCGCTGGCCGTGCACGGCGCCGCCTGCCTGCTCGACCTGGACAGCGTGATCCTCGACGGCAACCTGTCGCGCGCCCTGCTCGACGCGCTGCTCGCGGCCGTCGACGAAGCCCTGCCGCGCTACACCTGGGAAGGCGTGGCCCGCCCCACGTTGAAGCCCGGCACCATCGGCTCGGATGCGCGCGCACTGGGCGGCGCCTGGCTGCCGCTGCAGGCCAGCTTCGC
>CAMLGG010000234.1 GCA_946479475.1 uncultured Ideonella sp.
GTACCGCGCCAAGGCGTCCGGCAAGGGCCGTTTCGAGATGTCCGGCTTCGGGTCGATCTGAGGCGATCCCTACGGCCCGTCGACGAGTGGGCGCGAGCCGGTTTCAGGGCTCGAAGACCCGGCGCCAGGTGACCGCCAGGTCCGGCGGCACCACCACGGCCGCCTCGTCGGCCTGGTCGACTCCGCCAGCGCCGGCGCCGCGCTCGGCTTCCTGCTCCATGCCGCGCTCCAGGGCCCGGCTGATGTCGTCGAGCTGGTCCGCGTAGGAGGCGATCAGGTCGTCCAGGGTGACGATGCCGCCGAGCCGGCCCTGGTCGTCGACGATCAGCAGGCGGCGCACGCCGGCATCGCGCATGGCCTCGGCCGCATCGGCGGCGCTGGCCGAGGGGCTGATGGCGACCGGATTCGCGCCCACGGCCTGGCCCGCCGGCATGTGGGCCGAGCGCCCTTCGGCCACGACCAGGAGTGCCAGGTCCCGATCGGTGACGACACCCACCAGGCGCGAGGCGCCGGCATCGCCTTCGGTGACCACCACCGCGCCGACGTGGCGCTGCTGCATGAGTTGCGCGGCTTCCCTCAGGCTGGCGTGGGCGTCGATGGTGACGACGCGGCGCTGGGCGATCGTGAGGATGCTCATGGGGCGATCTCCTTGACCGTGGCGGCGGACTTCCGTCACGCGGCCGTTCAATCTAGGCCCCCGCCCTGGCGAGGCCTTGCGCCAGATCAGCCGCGGGAGTCGAATCGGATGCTTGGCCGGTTCGTTGAGCCAGCGCAAGGGCCCGGCCCCGTGCATTCGACATCGTGGTCGCCGCGATCCAGAAGGAGACGCCGGTGAACGCACCCCTGCGCCGCGAAGCCCAGCTGTTCCTCTCGCCGCGTGCGGGCCGCCTGCCCCCGGCGGTCCGTTCGGTGCTTTTCGGCCTGGACCGCTTCCACCAGCACGGCGTCAGCCTGGCCGAGGCGCAGCCGGTCGAGCGGCGGCGGTCCTGGCGCCGGCGCGTGAGGACGCCGCACTTCTTCCCCCGCCTCGAGGCCAACGTGAAGGTGCTCGAGCGCACCCGGACCTACCTGGAGGTGCTCGACCGCGAAGGCGAGTCGCTCAGCCCGGCCGCCGAATGGCTGCTGGACAACTTCCACCTCATCGAGGCGCAACTGCCCGAGGTGCGCAGCGGCATGCCGCGCAGCTACTACGCCGAGCTGCCCAAGCTGCGCCAGGCGCCGCTGGTGGGCCTGCCGCGCGTCTACGGCATCGCCTGGGCCTTCGTCGCCCACACCGATTCGAGCTTCGACGCCGGGCTGCTCGCGCGCTTCCTCCAGGGCTACCAGGAGGTCGACGTGCTCACGCTCGGCGAGCTGTGGGCGCTGCCCGCCACCTTGCGGGTGGTGCTCATGGAAAACCTCGCCCGGCTGGCCGACTCGGTGGCGACGACCAAGGCGGCACTCGAGGCGGCGACCTGGTGCTGCGACCGCGGGAGCCGGCTGAAGATGGAGCGGCTGGATCAGCTGTACGCCAGCGCAGAACAGCGGGGCGTGGGGCCGGTCTTCCTGGCGCAGATGGTGCAGCGCCGCCGCATCGCGACCCCCGAGGAGACGCCGCACTGGCTCGGCTGGCTGGACGCCAAGGTGCCCGATGCCGAGAGCCTGCTGGCCGAGGCCCAGGCCGCCCAGGCCGCCGACAACGTGAGCGTGAGCAACGCGGTGACCGCCCTGCGCCGCATCAGCCACTTCGAATGGATGGAGCTGGTGCGCGCGGAGAGCCCGGTGCTGCGATGCCTGGCCGGCGTCCCGGCCTTCCTGCTCGACAGCGAGTTCACCCGCGATGCCTCGACGCACGAGATCGAGCGCCTCGCGCGCCGCCTGCGCAAGACCGAGCTCGACATCGCGCAGCGCGTGGCCGCCCTGTGCCTGGCTCCGGGCACTCCGCCCGACGCCGGCCCGGCGCACTGGACCATCGGCGCCGGCCGCGCGGCGCTGCTGGCGGAGCTCGGGGTCGATGCCCAGGCCCAGGCCCGCACGCCGGCCGACCTCTGGCGCCGCTGGCGGACCAGCCTGTACGCCGGCTCGCTCGGGCTGGGCGCCGTCGGCCTGCTCGCCTGGCTGGCAACGGCCCGCGGCGCCGCCGGCTGGGTGGCCGGGGTCGCGCTGCTGCTGATGGCCTTGCCGGCGCTGGAATGCGTGGTGGCCGTGGTGCATCGCATGCTGGCCGAGTCCGTGCGCATCCAACGCTTGCCGCGCCTGGCGCTGGAGGAGGGCCTGCAGGCCGAGCACGCGACCCTGGTGGCGGTGCCCTGCATGCTGGTCTCGCCGGCAGGCGTTCAGGCCCTCGTGCGCCGGCTGGAGCTGCACCACCTCGCGAACCCCGAGGCCCACACCGTCTTCGCGCTCCTGAGCGACTGGGCCGATGCGCCTGCGGCGACCGCGCCCGGGGATGGCGAGCTGCTCGCGGCGGCGTGCGAGGCCATCGAACGCCTGGGCGCCCGGCATCCCGGGCCGGACGGCGGCCCGCGCTTCCTCCTGCTGCATCGCGAGCGCTCATGGTGCGAGGGCGAGAAGGCCTGGATGGGCTGGGAGCGCAAGCGCGGCAAGCTGGAGCAACTGCTGCAGCTGCTGGCCGACGGGCCGCCTTCGCCCTTCGTCGACCTCGGTCCGATCAGCCGCCCGCCCCAGGGCGTGCGCTACGCGGTCGTGCTGGACAGCGACACCGAGCTGCCGGCCGGCAGCCTGCGCGAGATGGTCGCCATCGCTTCCCACCCGCTCAACCAGCCCCGCATCGACGAGGCGACGCGCCGCGTCGTGGCCGGCTACGGCATCCTGCAGCCGCGCGTGGCCTCGCCCTATCCGGCGCCCGGGGAGGCGACGGCCTTCGGCTGGATCTTCGGCGGGCCGTGGGGCACCGATGCCTACAACGGCGGGTGCTCCGAGATCTACCAGGACGTCTTCGGCGAAGGCAGCTTCTACGGCAAGGGGCTGTTCGACGTGCGCGCCGTCCACCAGGTCCTGCAAGGCCGCGTGGTGCCGGGCCGCCTGCTCAGCCACGACCTCTTCGAAGGGCTGTGGGCGCGGTGCGCCTACCTGAGCGACGTGGTGGTGCTGGAGTCTCACCCCATGCATCCGGACGTCGCGGCTTCGCGCACGCACCGCTGGACGCGCGGCGACTGGCAGCTGCTGGCCTTCATGGGCGCCGTGCTCAAGGGCGGGGTCGGCGGCCTCAACGTCTGGAAGGTGCTCGACAACCTGCGCCGCAGCGTGCTCGCGCCCGCCTGCGTGGCCCTGCTGTGGTGGAGCTTCGTCACGGGGGCGGTGGCGCCGGCCGTGGCGGCGGCGCTGGTGCTGGCGGCTCACACCCTGGGGCCGCTGATCGGCGCGCTGGCCGGCTTCGCGCCGGGGCGCTTCCATGTCGCCTGGCGGCACCTGCTGCGCGAGGCGGGCCGCGACCTTGCCCGGGCGTTGGCGGGCGCGTTGTGGCAGACCGCGACGCTCATGCACTCGGCGCTGCTTCACCTCGATGCCATCGGCCGCGCGCTGTGGCGCATGGTCGTGAGCCGGCAAGGGTTGCTCGAGTGGACCACCGCCGCGCAGGCCCAGGCGCAGGCGCAGCTCGACTGGAGCGGCTTCTGGCGACGCCACGCCCGCACCAGCCTGGCCGCCGTGGCCTGGACGCTCGCGGGCTGGGCCGTGCCGGGCGCAGCGCACGGCTGGCTGCTGGCCTTCGGCATCCTCTGGCTGCTGACCCCGGCCTGGCTCTGGGCGAGTGCCCGGCCGCTGTCGCGGAGCCGGCAGCCGGCCCTGCAGCAGGAAGATCGCCGCTACCTCGCCGGGCTGGCGCGCGACACCTGGCGCTACTTCGAGCAGCACGTGACCGTGGAGGACCACCACCTGCCGCCCGACAACCTGCAGGTGGAGCCGCGCCCGATGCTGGCGCACAGGACCTCGCCCACGAACATCGGCCTGTATCTGCTGGGCGCGCTCTGTGCCCGGCGCCTGGGCTTCATCGACGCGGCCGAGCTCGGCCGGCGGCTGGACGAGACCTTCGCCTCGCTGGACCGGCTCGACCGCCATCGCGGCCACTTCTTCAACTGGATAGACACCCTCGGCCTGGCGGCGCTGCCGCCGCACTACGTCTCCACCGTCGACAGCGGCAACCTCGCCGCATGCCTGTGGGCGCTCGGGCAGGCCTGCCGCGAGATCGCGCAGGGCGACGGCCAGCCCGACGAGTGGCAGGAGCGGGCGCGCCGCGCCGATGCCTATGTCGAGGCGATGGAGTTCGGCTTCCTCTACGACCGCCGGCGGCGCCTGTTCCACATCGGCTACCGCCTGGAGGACGGCGCCCTCGACCCTGCCTACTACGACCTGCTGGCCTCCGAGGCCCGCCTGACCAGCTTCGTGGCCATCGCCAAGGGCGACGTGCCGCGCCGCCACTGGGAGGCCCTGGGGCGGCCCTTCCTGGCCTTCGGCGGGCAGCCGGCGCTGCGCTCGTGGTCGGGCTCGATGTTCGAGTACCTGATGCCGGCGCTGCTGATGGACGAGCCGGCCGGCGGCCTGCTGCGGCGGGTGGCCGGCGCGGCTGTGCTGGCCCAGCGCCACTTCGGGCGGGAGCACGGCGTGCCGTGGGGCGTCTCGGAGTGCGCCTACTTCGCGCAGGACCACACCCTGGCCTTCCAGTACTCGCCCTTCGGGGTGCCCAGCCTGGCCCTTCGCCGCACGCCGGTGGAGGACCGCGTCATCGCGCCGTACGCCACGGTGCTCGCCTCGCTGGTCGACGCGCCGGCGGCGGTGCGCAACCTTCGCCGCATCGAGGCGCTCGGCGGCCGCGGCGAGCTCGGCTTCATCGAGGCGCTGGACTTCACCCGGCCGCGCGGCGGCGGCACGCAGGAGCCGCAGCGGGTCGCCGCCTTCATGGCGCATCACCAGGGCATGAGCCTGGCGGCGCTCACCGACGTCCTGTGCGAAGGTGCGCCGCGCGGCTGGTTCGGCCGTGCCGGCCCCGTGGCGGCGCATGCCTCGCTGCTGCATGAACGCATGCCGCGCGAAGTGGTCCTGCAGGAGCCGATCCAGCCGCGCACCCCGCACGCCGCGGGAGAAGGGGATGCCGTCGTCGCGGTCCGCGAGTTCGACCTCGCCGAGCCGCGCACCTGGCTGCCCACGCAATGGCTCAGCAACGGCCGCTACGGGGTCAGCCTGCGGCCGAACGGCGCGGGCAGCAGCGGCTGGCGCGGCCGGGCGATCAGCCGCAGCCGGGACGATGCGCTGAGGGACGCCTACGGCACCTGGCTCCTGGTGCGCCTGGCGGGCGAGCCGGCCTTCCATTCGCTCACCGAGGCTCCGCACCCGCGGCCGCGGACGCACTACCGCGCCCGCTTCTTCAACGACCACGTCGAGTTCCAGTGCGACAACGACGACTTCGAGGCGCAGGTCAGCGTCTGGGTCGGCTCCGACGACGACATCGAGTTCCGGCGCGTGTCCCTGCACAACCGGCGCGACGAGCCGCTGGTCCTGGAGCTGATGAGCTACTTCGAGGTCGCCCTCGCGCCGCCGGCGGCCGACGAGGCGCATCCGGCCTTCTCCAACCTCTTCGTCAAGGCGCATGCCGACGATCCCCGCGGGCTGCTGCTCGAGCGCAGGCCGAGGCTGGAGGGCGAGCCGGTGGTCTGGGCTGCCCACTTCCTCGGCGCCTGCGACCTCGAGCCCGACGAGGTCCTGCCGTGCTGCAACCGCGAGCAGCTGCTGCCGCGCGGCGGCGGCTGGGCGTACCTGCGCCCGGCGCGCCCGGCGGTCATCGCCGGCGGGCTGCTCGACACCGGCCTGGATCCGGCCGCGTCCATCGGCCTGCGGCTGACGCTGCCGCCGCGCGCCCGCGTCTCGGCGACCTTCGCCACCGCCGCTGCCCACGACAGCGACACGCTGCTCGGCCTGATGGACGAGTACCGGCAGGAGATCCACCTGCAGAGCGCCCGCACCATGGCCGCCGCGCTCGCCCGCATCCGCCATCGCGAGCTCGGCATGGATGCCGCCGACCTGCATGCGGCACAGGACCTGGCCAGCCTGATGGTGATGGGCCGGGGCCGCCGGCGCCCGGCGCCCGGGCTGGCGCTGGACCGCCGCGCACTTTGGCGCTTCGGGCTCTCGGGCGAGCGGCCGCTGGTGCTCGTCCACGTGAACGGTCTGCAGGGTGTAGGCGCGATCCGTGCGCTGATGGCGGCGCAGCGCCTGTGGGAGATCGCGGGCCTGGCGACCGACCTGGTGATCCTCGACGGGGAGCCGGCGTCGTACCTGATGCCGCTGCATTCGCGACTGGTCGGCCTGCGCAACAGCCTGGCCGTGGGCCATCACGAGCAGCCCGAGCGCGGCAGCGTGCAACTGTTGCGCGAGGCCGAGGTCTCGCCGGCCGAGCTGGGAGCGCTCCAGGCCTGTGCCCGCATCGAGATCGTGGCGGACGGACGCTCGCTGTCGCGCCTGCTGCCGAAGGCGCTGCCGCGCGCAGGCGTGGCGCTGCGCACGGCGCCTCGCCCTTCGGGCAGGGAGGCGGTCGCGCCGGACGCCTGGGCGCCCAGTCATTTCGACGGCGATGGGCGAGGCTTCACCATCGACCTGGACGCCGGCCACCTGACGCCGCGGCCCTGGGCCAACGTGCTGGCCAACCCGCAGTTCGGCTGCCTGGTGACGGAGTCGGGTGGTGGCTTCAGCTGGGCGCTCAACAGCCGCATGAACCAGCTCACGCCCTGGAGCAACGATGCCCTGCTGGACCCGCCGGGCGAGCACTGGCTGGTGATCGATGCCGACGACGGCAGCGTCTTCGGCGCGCTGCCGGGCGCGGACCGAAACGGCACGCGGGGCTGGCGGGTGCGCCACACCCAGGGAGCCAGCGAGTTCATGCACGAGCGGGGCGACCTGCAGGTCACGGCCACCATCGCGGTCGATCCGCACGAGGCGGTGAAGTGCGTGCGCGTGCGCCTGCACCACCGCTCGCCGCACCCGAGGCACCTGCGCCTGATGGGCTGCGTCGAGTGGGTGATGGGCGCCCACCGCCGCGAACGCATGACCCTGGCCACCGAGTACGTGGGGGAACTGCAGGCGGTGCTGGCGCGCCAGCTCGAGCACCAGGGCGGCTTCGGCGAAGGCACGGCCTTCCTGGCCCTGGCCGGCGCCAGGGTGACCGCCTGGACCTGCGCCCGCAGCGAGTTCTTCGATGCCCAGGGCGGCTTCCGCCCGCCGCACGAGCTGGCCGGCGCGGCCGGCTTCGGGCTGGATCCCTGCGGCGCGCTCCAGTCCTCGATCGAGCTGCCCGCCGGGCAGGCCTTCGAAGCCTGCTGGCTGCTGGGCTATGCGTCCGGACGGGAAGCTTCGCTTTCGCTCCTGCGCCGCCTGCAGGAGCCGGGCGTCGCCGCGTCCATCGCCGAGCGGGCCCTCGCCGCGTGGGACGAGCGATTGGCCAAGGTGGTGGTGCACACGCCCGACCCGCTGTTCGATGCGATGGTCAACCGCTGGTGGCCGTACCAGACGGTCGCCTGCCGGCTCTGGGCCCGCGCGGCCTTCTACCAGGCCGGCGGCGCCTTCGGCTATCGCGACCAGCTGCAGGACGCGATGGCGCTCGCCTGGACCGACCCGGCGACCCTGCGCTCGCAGATCCTTCTGCACGCCACGCGCCAGTACCCCGAGGGCGACGTCCAGCACTGGTGGCATGCCCCGACCGGCGCGGGCGTGCGCACGCGCTTCAGCGACGACCTGCTGTGGCTGCCCTATGCCCTGCAGCACTACCTGGACTGCACCGCGGACGAGGCGGTGCTCGACGAGGAACGGCCCTTCCTCGAAGGCGCCGAAGTGCCGGACGGGCGGGAGGATGCCTACTACGTGCCGACGACCGGCGGGACGAGCGCGACGCTGTACGAGCATGCCGCCCGCGCCATCGACCGCGGGCTGCGCCTCGGCGCGCACGGCCTGCCGCTGATGGGCACGGGCGACTGGACCGTCGGCATGAACCGGGTGGGCCACGAAGGGCACGGCGTGTCGGTCTGGCTGGGCTGGTTCCTGCTCGCCATCCTGCCGGCCTGGGAGATCCTCGCCGGCCGGCGCGGCGACCCGGCACGCGCGACGCGCTGGGCCTCCCAGCGCGAGGCCCTCGAACAGTCCATGCAATCGCAGGCCTGGGACGGCCGCTGGTACCGGCGCGCCTTCTTCGACAACGGCCACCCCCTCGGCTCGCGCGCCAATGCCGAG
>CAMLGG010000235.1 GCA_946479475.1 uncultured Ideonella sp.
CCAGCTTCACCGGGGCTTCGAAGCCGGGCACCAGGCGCTTGTAGCTGTTGGTGCCCGGGTTGGTGATGGCGTTCAGCGCGCGGGCGTGCTTGATGATGCCGCCGATGTAGTACAGCGCGAACTCGCTCAGGCCGGCGTAGCCGTCGCCGGCGAACAGGTTCTTGCCGTCCTTCCAGACCGACTGGTGCACGTGCATGCCCGAGCCGTTGTCGCCGACGATGGGCTTGGGCATGAAGGTCGCGGTCTTGCCGTAGGCGTGCGCGACGTTCACGATGATGTACTTCTGCAGCTGCAGCCAGTCGGCGCGCTCGACCAGCGTCGAGAACTTGGTGCCGATCTCCATCTGGCCGGCGTTGGCGACCTCGTGGTGGTGCACCTCGACCGGGATGCCCATCTGCTCGAGCAGCAGGCACATCTCGGAGCGCATGTCCTGCATCGAGTCGATCGGGGGCACGGGGAAGTAGCCGCCCTTGACGGTGGGCCGGTAGCCGGTGTTGCCGTGCTCGTACTCCTTGCCGCTGTTCCAGGCCGCCTCTTCCGAGTCGATCTTGTAGAACGCGCCGCCCATGGAGACGTCCCAGCGGACGCTGTCGAACACGAAGAACTCGGGCTCGGGGCCGAAGAAGGCGGCGTCGCCCAGGCCGGAGCTCTTCATGTAGGCCTCGGCGCGCTTGGCCAGCGAACGCGGGTCGCGCTCGTAGGGCTTGCCGTCGCCCGGCTCGATCACGTCGCAGGTCAGCAGCAGCGTGGGCTCTTCGAAGAACGGATCGATGTTGGCGGTGTTCGGGTCCGGCATGAGCAGCATGTCGGAGGCCTCGATGCCCTTCCAGCCCGCGATCGACGAACCATCGAATGCGTGGCCGCCGCTGAACTTGTCTTCATCAAAGGCGGACACCGGGACGGTGACGTGCTGCTCTTTGCCACGGGTGTCGGTGAAGCGGAAGTCGACGAACTTGACTTCGTTGTCCTTCACCATCTGCATCACATCGGCGACGGTCTTGGCCATCAAAAAGGCTCCTGGCGGGATGATTGTGTGGAACGGGATCGCAAGGTCGATGCCGCCATCCGGACACGCGCCAGCCAGTGCCGGTGAGCGCCCCGTGGCGAGCACGGCGCGCGTAATCTAGCAGAATCCATGCCCAGATTTGGTGAGCGCGAGCGCCCCCACCGTGGGCATTTCAGCGGCGACTGCGCGGCGTCAACTGGCGGCCGACCAGCCCAGCAGCCGCAGGGGCTCATCCTCTGGCGCCAGGCGGATTTCGCCCTCGTCGGCGAAGCCGAGCTCTGCCAAGAGCGCCAGCGAAGGCCGGTTGGTGGGCGTCACGATGGCCACGATGCGTGAAAGGCGCAGCTGCTCGCGGCCCCAATCGCGCATGGCACGTGCCGCCTCGCGGGCCAGGCCCTGGCCCCGGGCCGCAGGCAGGAACGCATAGCCGATGTCGACGTCCGGCAGTGTTTCACGCTTGATCAGGCCGCACATGCCGACCGGCGCGCCGTCGGACAGCCGCTCGACCAGGTACAGGCCGAACCCCAGCCGCTCGCACATTCCGCGCGGCCCTTCGCGAAGATAAGCCTCCGCCTGTTCGCGAGTGCTCACGTTGCGCTGCCCGATGTTGGCAATCCAGTCCGGGTCGTTGAGGAGCTCGATGACGAAAAGCTGGTCGGCCTCCAGGCCGGGCTCGAACCAGCGCAGGCGCAGGCGCGGCGTCCGCAGGACTTCGGTTTGCACCACTATGGGGTCATCCATGGCACCAGATTGGGGCGATGGTAGCGCACCTACTCGGTGCTGAACTGGACGCCCGGAAGCACCCGCAGGCCCGCCTGCAAGGCCTCGAACGCGCGCTCCACGGCCGCCGGCTCGCCCTTCACGCCGAGCTCGATGTGCCGGCCGCGCTGCGGGTGGTCGACGCTCGGCAGGCTGAAGACCCGCACGCCGGCGTACTCGGCCTCGATGGCCTCCATCAGCGGCGTCAGGGTGGCCTCCATGCTGCCCTTGACGAACAGCGCCCGCTCCAGATGCGCGGGCGGCTGCAGGCCGGCGTAACGGGTGTCCAGCAGCCACTCGATCATCGGGTGGGCCATCACCGGGAAGCCTGGGACGAAGTGCAGGTCGCCCAGGCTGAAGCCGGGGATCTTGTTGTACGGGTTCGGGACGAGCGTCGCTCCATCCGGAAAGACGCCCATGTTGAGCCGGTGGACGTTGTCCGGCCGGTCGGCCTCGTAGGGCACGCCCTGCTCCGCCGCGACGTCGCGCATCCGCTCTTCGATCAGCCGCCTTGCTTCGGGATGAAGGACCAGCGGCCGGCCGCTGGCCGCGGCGGCGCACTGGCGGGTATGGTCGTCGGGCGTGGCGCCGATGCCGCCGCACGAGAAGACGATGTCGCCGCTGTCCAGCGCCTCGCGCAAGGCCGCGGTGATGCGTGGCCGCTCGTCGCCGATGTACTGCGCCCAGGCGAGCGAATGGCCGCGGGCGCCCAGCAGCTCGATCACCTTGGGCAGGTGCTTGTCCTGGCGACGGCCCGAGAGGATCTCGTCGCCGATGATGATGAGTCCGAAGGCCATCAGAGCGGCCCTCGCAGGTCGGGCATGGGCTCGGGCGGCGGTGCGGCGGCCGCGGGAGTGGGCGTGACCACGCCGGCCGTGGCCGTGGCGCGCAGGTCTGCCAGGGCGGCGAGCAGGTAATGCGCGAACCACAGCGCGGAGAAGGCGAAGACGAGCGTGTAGAGCCACACCGTGGCTGCCACCATCAGAGGTGCAAGCACCAGGGCCAACGCGCTGACCGCCCAGATCAGCGTGGGCGCCGCCCCGAGGAAGCCCGTGGCCACGCCCAGCAGCAGCAGCTGGAAGCGATGCTCCGCGACCAGGGCGCGCCGCTCTTCACGGCTGGCGTGCTCGGCCAGGACGTCGAAGCTCATCACGCGGGCGGTCAGCCAGCCCCAGATCAGCGGCGGGACGATGAGCACCGCCCCCGGGATCAGCCACAGGGGCAGCGTGGCGAAGATGGCCAGCAGCGCCAGCAGCGTGGCTCCGATCGACCACAACGTGCTCTGCCAGAAGGCCGCGCCGTGCTTGCGCTCGAGGCCCGGAAAGCGCCTTTCGGCCACCAGGCTCACGATGGAAGGGGTCATCAGCACGGCCACCAGCAGCAGCGAGGCCACGATGACCAGGGGTGCCACCAGCGCGATGAGGATGAGCACGACGATCATCGCGCGGAAGTGCGCGCCCATCATGCTCTCGACCCACTTCAGCCCGGCGTCGACCAGGCCCCAGTTCTCCAGAGCCTGTCGCACCGCGGCGTAGGAGTCGTCCCAGAAGAACCAGGCCCATCCCAGCGTCAGGCCGCCGGCGATCAGCAGCGGCAGCAGCGACAGGCCGATCACGCGCGGCATAAGCAGGTAGGCCAATGCGCGCCAGAACGAATCCAGCAGCAGTTTCATGGGGCGAGCATAGCTCGCCGCGCCTGCAGCGCAGGATCAGCGCAGGTTGCCGGTATGGCCCAGCGAATAGCGCCCCGGCAGCGGCCAGACCGTCAGGCCGTGGGGCTCGGCGCCGACCTTGACCTGCGCGACTTCGCCGTTGGTGGTGTCGAAGCGGTAGACCACGTCGTCGTAGCGACCGGCGAGCCACAGCCAGCGGCCATCGGCGCTCACGTTGCCCATGTCGGGGCTGCCGCCCCCCGGCACCGCCCAGCGGGCCACCACCTGGTCGGTGGCGAAGTCGATCACCGTCACGCCGCCGTCGCCGCGCTTGGGCCCGTGGATCTTGTGGGAGCCGCGGTTGGCCACGTACAGGCGCTTGCCGTCCCGGCTCGGGTACAAGCCGTGCGCGCCCAGGCTGGTCGGGATGAAGCCGACCTGCTTGAAGGCATCGCCATCGATGACGTGCACGCCGTCGGCATGCATGTCCGCCACGTAGAAGCGCCTGCCGTCGGGCGAGACGCGGATGTCCTGCGGCATCCCCTTGCTGGCGGTGCACACCTCGGTCGGGCCCGGCTCCCAGACCTTGCCCGGCGCAGTGCGCGGGGTGGCCGTCTCCTTGAAGCGGGTCGCGGGCATCTGCAGCTTCAGGTAGCCCACCACCTCGCGCTTGACCAGGTCGATCTTGACCACCGCGCCGCTGAACTCGCAGGTGAAGATGGCGTAGCGGCCGTCGATGGAGAAGTCGGCGTGATTGACGCCCGGGCAGCCGGGGACGTCGATCGAGTACTGCATCGCCATCGTCTGCGGGTCGCGGAAATCCAGCCGCTTGCGCGCCTCGGCGACCACGATGGCCGACTTGCCGTCCGGCGTGGCGTACATGTTGTACGGATCGTCGACCGGCACCGGCTTGCCGGGCTTGCCGGTGCGTGGGTCGATCGGGGTCAGGCTGCCGTCGGTCCGGCCCTCGGCGTTGTTCGTCACCCAGAGCGTGCGCAAGTCCCACGAGGGCACGATGTGCTGCGGGCTGACACCGACCTTGAACTTGTCGACCACCTTCATCTCGCGCGGGTCGATCACGTAGACGTCGTCGGAGCGCAGATTGGGCACGTAGATGCGCTCGAGGTCCGCCGCGATCTCCGGCTTGACCTTTCCGGCGGCCGTCTCGCTGTAGAGGTTGCGCGCATCGGGCACCGCCGGCATGCCGGGCACCGTCTGCACCGTCGCCGCGGGCGAGGACGCGGTCTGGGCCACCGCGCCACCCGCCTGGTGCGCCAGCAGGCCACCGAGCCCCAACAACACTGTCGCGGCGGGCAGCAGCGCGCGCGTGAACCTGCGCTTGATCGTCATCGAACCGTCCAACAAGGAAGAAGAAAGGGCCTGGAAAAAGGCGTGCGGCCCGGCCTAGCGCGGCTGCTCCAGCCGGCGGCGGATCGCCTGGACCGTAGTTTCCACGATGAGCCCGACGCCGCCTTGCCCCAACGCAAGCGTGGCGCGCCGCGGATCGCCCTGCACCCCTGAACGCTCGGCGGGCGCCAGCGGACGACCGAGGAAATCCTGCCGCACGAGCGCGGGTGCCGTCGCGAGGGTCAACGCGGTGTCGGCCAGGCCAGCGTGGGTGCCGATCTCGTCCTTCGCGTAGCCCTTGGACTCCAGCCACTGCACGTACGCCGTCTGGGTGACGCGGTAGTACTCGGTCACGGCATGGGTGCGGCAGGCCGGCCAGGGTGAATGCCTGCGCTCCTTCTCGAGCTTCGCGGCGACGCGCTCCAGGCTGCCCTGGTAGCCGCCGTGGTCGCCCAGCAGCACCACGTCGTGAAAACCGTGGTGGCACAGGCTCTGGGCCGCCGAGACCAGCAGCGACTCGAAGACCGGCTCGGGGATCGAAATGGTGCCGCTGAACCGCATGTGGGCAGCCGGCGGCTCGATGCTGCCCTCGGGCACGTAGGCCAGCACCGGCGCGACCACCGCCTGGCCGAGCTTCTCGGCGACCTGCGTGGCCAGCACCTGCACGCGCTGGTTGTGCTTGCCGAGCGCCAGCTGGGGGCCGCTCTGCTCGGTGCCGCCGATGGGCAGCAGCACCGTGGTGGCCCCGCCGGCGATTCGCGAGCGCAGCTCGGGCGAGGTCATCTCGTCGAGGGCGACAGTGGCGGCCGAGGCCGAGCCCACTGCCAGGAGCAGCAGTCCGCAGCGCAGGATCTGCTTCAGCACGTCAGTCGTCGTCGCCACCCAGCACCGCGCCCAGCAGGCCGCCGGCACCGAAGCCGCCCAGCACCGAGCCCTCCTCGCGCGAGCCGCCGGTCTGCGGCGCTGCCGCGAACACCCGGCTGGCCAGGCGCGAGAAAGGCAGGCTCTGCAGCCACACCGTCCCCGGGCCGGTCATCTTGGCGAAGAACAGGCCCTCGCCGCCGAACAGCGCCGTCTTGATCTTGCCGACGTACTGGATCTCGAAGTTCACGTTGGGCGTGTAGGCGACCACGCAGCCGGTGTCGACCATCAGCGTCTGGCCCGGCGCCAGCTCGCGGCGCACCACCGTCCCGCCGGCATGCACGAAGGCCAGGCCGTCGCCCTCGAGCTTCTGCATGATGAAGCCCTCTCCGCCGAAGAAGCCGACCGAGAGCTTCTGCTGGAAGTGCAGGCCGATGGAGACGCCGCGCGCCGCGCAGAGGAAGGCATCCTTCTGGCAGATCAGCATGCCGCCGAGCTGGCGCAGCTCCATCGGGATGATCTTGCCCGGGTACGGGGCGGCGAAGGCCACGCGCTGCTTGCCCGACCCCTGGTTGGTGTAGACGGTGGTGAACAGCGACTCGCCGGTGATCAGCCGCTTGCCGGCGCCCAGCAGCTTGCCGAAGAAGCCGCCGCCCTGGTTGGAGCCGTCGCCGAAGATGGTGTCCATGGCGATGGCGCTGTCCATGAAGAACAGGCTGCCGGCCTCGCCCACCGCCGCCTCGCCGGGGTCGAGCTCGACCTCGACGAACTGCATCTCGGAGCCCTTGATCTCGTAGTCCACCACGTCCATGGCCATCTTGGATTTCCCTTCCAGCTAGCAGGCGGCACCTTGCCGCGAGGCGCGAATGGTACTGAAAGCCGAAGGGCGCCTCGCGGCGCCCTCCGGCTTACTTCAGTGCCTTGAAGCGCATGCGGTGCGGGCGGGCGCCCTCTTCACCCAGGCGGCGCTTCTTGTCGGCTTCGTACTCCTGGTAGTTGCCTTCGTAGAAGTACCACTGCGACTCGTCCTCGACGGCCAGGATGTGGGTGCAGATGCGGTCGAGGAACCAGCGGTCGTGGGAGATGACCATGGCCGAGCCGGCGAACTCGAGCAGCGCCTCTTCCAGCGCCCGCAGGGTCTCGACGTCGAGGTCGTTCGAGGGCTCGTCCAGCATCAGCACGTTGCCGCCCTGGGCCAGGGTCTTGGCCAGGTGCAGGCGGCCGCGCTCGCCGCCCGAGAGCGAACCGACGAGCTTCTGCTGGTCGTTGCCCTTGAAGTTGAAGCGACCGATGTAGGCGCGGCTGGGCATCACGAACTTGCCGACGACGATGTTGTCCAGGCCGCCGGAGACGTCCTCCCACACCGTCTTGTCGTTGGCCAGGCTGGCCCGGCTCTGGTCGACGAAGGCGAGCTTGGCCGTCTTGCCGATCTTCACTTCGCCCGAATCCGCCTTCTCGGTGCCCTGGATCATGCGGAACAGGGTCGACTTGCCGGCGCCGTTCGGGCCGATGATGCCGACGATGGCACCGGCCGGCACCTTGAAGCTCAGGTTGTCGATCAGCACGCGGTCGCCGAAGCTCTTGGTGACGTTGACGAACTCGATCACCTCGTTGCCCAGGCGCTCGGCCACGGGGATGAAGATCTCGTTGGTCTCGTTGCGCTTCTGGTACTCGACGTCGCTCAATTCCTCGAAGCGGGCCAGGCGCGCCTTGCTCTTGGCCTGGCGGCCCTTGGCGTTCTTGCGCACCCACTCCAGCTCCTGCTTCATCGCCTTGGTGCGCGCGTCCTCGGTCTTCTGCTCCTGCTCCAGGCGCTTTTCCTTCGCGTCCAGCCAGTCGGAGTAGTTGCCCTTGTACGGATAACCGTAGCCGCGGTCGAGTTCGAGGATCCACTCGGCCGCGTTGTCGAGGAAGTAGCGGTCGTGGGTGATGGCCACGACGGTGCCCGAGAAGCGCTTGAGGAACTGCTCCAGCCACTCGACCGACTCGGCGTCCAGGTGGTTGGTGGGCTCGTCCAGCAGCAGCATGTCGGGCTTGGAAAGCAGCAGGCGGCACAGCGCGACGCGGCGCTTCTCGCCGCCGGAGAGCTGGCCGATCACCGCGTCCCACGGCGGCAGGCGCAGCGCGTCGGCGGCAATCTCGAGCTGGTGCTCGGTGTTCTCGCTGCCGGCGGCGGCGATGATCGCCTCCAGCTCGGCCTGCTCGGCGGCCAGCTTGTCGAAGTCGGCGTCCGGCTCGGCGTACTCGGCGTACACCTCGTCCAGCCGCTTCTTGGCGGCCAGCACGCCGCCGATGCCCTCCTCGACGGCCTGGCGCACGTTCTGCTCGGGGTTCATCTGCGGCTCCTGCGGCAGGTAGCCGATCTTGATGCCCGGCATCGGGGTGGCCTCGCCCTCGATCTCCTTGTCCAGGCCGGCCATGATCTTCAGCAGCGTGGACTTGCCGGAGCCGTTCAGGCCCAGCACGCCGATCTTGGCGCCGGGGAAGAAGGACAGCGAGATGTCCTTCAGGATCTGCCGCTTCGGCGGCACGATCTTGCCGACGCGGTTCATGGTGAAAACGTACTGGGCCATG
>CAMLGG010000236.1 GCA_946479475.1 uncultured Ideonella sp.
TGCGCGCGGAAGCGGTAGGTGCGGAACTCGACGAACATCGGCCCTTCGCCGCTGCGCACGTGGGCCACCGCGTGGCGCATGGCATCGTCGACCGCGGACACGTTCATGCCGTCGACCGACACCGCGCTCATGTGGTAGCTGCGCGCCTTGGCGCAAAGGTCGGTGTCGGACTCCGACCTCGCCAGGGCGGTGCCCATGGCGTAGCCGTTGTTCTCGCACAGCATCAGCAGCGGCACCCGCCACAGCGCGGCGAGGTTGGCGGTCTCGTGGAACTCGCCTTCGGCCACCGCGCCTTCACCGAAGAAGCACGCGGCGATGCGGTCGGTGTGGCGAAGCCGCTCGGCCAGGGCGAAGCCGAGGGCCATCGGCAGCGCGCCGGCCACGATGGCGTTGCCGCCGAAGAAGCGCCGTCCGGCGTCGAACAGGTGCATGGAGCCGCCTCGCCCGCGACAGCAGCCTTCGCGCTTGCCGAACATCTCGGCCATGACGGCGTTCATCGGCACGCCGCGGGCCAGCGCATGGCCGTGTTCGCGGTAGGTGGCGAGCACGCTGTCGTCGTCGCGCAGGTGCGGCATGGCACCGGCCGCGATGGCCTCCTCGCCGATGTACAGGTGCAGGAAGCCGCGGATCTTGCCGGCGCCGTAGAGCTGGGCACAGGCCTCCTCGAAGCGCCGGATGCGGATCATCCGGTGCAGCAGGGCCTGGGCCTGCTCGGCCGAGAGCGGATGCGTCATGCGCCCGCCTCCAGCGTCGAGGTGTCGCCCTCGGGCAGCCCGAGTTCGCGGGCGCGCAACAGGCGCCGCATGATCTTGCCGCTGCGGGTGCGGGGCAGCACCTCGGCGAAGGCGATCTCCTTGGGCGCCACCGCGGGGCCGAGGCGCGTGCGGCCGAAGCCGAGCAGTTCGCGCCGCAACGCCTCGCTCGCCTGCACGCCGGGCTTCAGGGCGACGAAGGCCTTGACGACCTCGCCGACGACCGGGTCGGGCTTGCCTATCACCCCGGCCTCGTGGACAGCCGGGTGTTCCATCAGCGCCGACTCGACCTCGAAGGGCCCGATGAGGTGGCCGGAGGACTTGATCATGTCGTCGGCGCGCCCGACGAACCAGAAGTATCCGTCCGCGTCGCGCCGCGCCAGGTCGCCGCTCAGGTACCAGTCGCCGGCGAAGCACTTGCGGTAGCGCTCCTCCTCGTGCAGGTAGGTGCGGAACATCGAGGGCCAGCCGCGCTTCAGGGCCAGTTCGCCTTCCACGTCGGACTCTGCCACGGGCTGCACCGTGCCGTCGGGCAGGCGGCGGACGATGGCCGCCTCGATGCCGGGCAGCGGGCGCCCCATCGAGCCGGGCCGGATGTCCATGGACGCGACGTTGGCGATCATGATCCCGCCCGTCTCGGTCTGCCACCAGTTGTCGTGGATGGGCAGGCCGAAGGCCTCGATGCCCCAGTGCACCGCCAGCGGGTTCAGCGGCTCGCCGACGCTGGCGATGAAGCGCAGGGCCGGGCAGGGGTGCGCGCGCGCCGCGCCGGCGCCGCTGCGCATCATCATGCGCACTGCCGTCGGGGCCGTGTACCAGACGTTCACGCCCTCGCGTTGGAGGATGCCGTACCAGCGTTCGGCATCGAAGTCGGCTTCGTCGACCACCACGGTGGCGCCGGTCGCCAGGGGGGCCAGGATGCCGTAGGAGGTGCCTGTCACCCAGCCCGGGTCGGCCGTGCACCAATAGACGTCGCCGGGCCGCAGGTCCAGCGCCAGGCGCGCGGTGGCCAGGTGGGCCACGATGGCCTCATGCACGTGCAGCGCGCCCTTGGGCTTGCCCGTGGTGCCGCTGGTGAAGTGCAGGAGGGCCGGTGTCTCGGGTGGGGTCGGGCCGATGTCGTAGCTCGCGCCGGCTGCTTCGAGCACGGCCTGCAGGTCGAGCGTCCCTTCGGGCAGGGGAGCGTCGTCGTCGCGCTGCAGCAGCACGTGGCGCAGATCGGACAGGCGGCCGCGCACCGGCTCGACCTTGCGGCGATACAGGCTGCTCGTCGTCACCAGCAGCTTCGCGCCGCCGAGTGTCATGCGGGTGGCAATGGGCTCGGGGCCGAAGGCGGAGAACAAGGGCGTGACCGTGCAACGGTGCTTGAGCGCGCCGAGCATCGCGATGTACAGCGCCGGCGTGCGGCCCAGCAGGAGGAAGACCGGATCGCCCATCGCCAGGGCCAGGCCGGCGATGGCGTTGGCGAAGCGGTTGCTGGAGGCCTCGAGCTCCGAGTAGGCGATGTCGTGCCGCGTCCCGTCCTTGGCAATCCAGCGAAGGGCTGTCCGGGGACCCTCGGGTCCTCCGGCGTGCCGGCTCACCGCCAGCCGGGCCATGTTGAGGCCGCCTTGCGCGTCGAGCAGTGGGCTGCGCTCGCCGGCCCAGTCGAAGCCGCGGCAGGCGGCCTCGTAGTCGGGCATGTTGGCGTCGCGCGCGGACTTGCGGATCAGGTCCGTCGGCATGGCCGGCCTCCGCGAAAGCTCAGTCCTGGTGACGCACCAGCAGCACCGGCACGCAAGCCTCGCGCAGCACCAGTTCGGCGTCGCTGCCCATCGCCAGGCGGTTGAAGCCTCGCCGGCCGTGCGTGCCCATCACGATCAGGCCGCATTGCCGGCGCGCCGCCTCCTCGACGATCGCGTCCGCCGCCCTGAGCGACGTGACCTCGCGCAGCACGGTCTCGTTCTGCACCCCGCCTTCGGTGGCGTGCCGGCTCGCCTGCGCCAGCACCTCCTTGCCCATGCCGAGCAGGCGGGTGCGCGTCTCGTCGAAGCTCGCGGCCGAGGCGAGCTCGATCATGAACGGGAAGTCGTCGACCACGTGCAGCAGCACGAGGCGGGCCTGCAGGCGTGCGGCCAGGGCGATCGCCTCGCGCAGGCCGAGCTCGGCGGTCGCGCTGCCGTCGACGGGCACCAGGATCCGGTCGTACATGGTGGCTACCTCGCGGCGCGGGCCTTCAGACGCTGTGGCCGCGCATGGCGGAGGTCACCCGCGCCTCCAGCTCGGGGCCGGCCAGCTCGGTCAGGTCCACGGCCTGGCTGGTGATGGTGCAGCGCTTGCTGGCGTCGCCTTGGTGCGAGCGCAACTCCCCCAGGAAGGGGTTGGAGGCGATCAGCGCAAGCCGGTCGTAGCGATGGGCGAGGGCCGCCTCCTCGAGGTAGGCGGCGAGCTCGCGGGCGAAGGCGGTCCGCTGCTTCTCATGCTCGCCGGTGCGGGCCTCGAAACGCGTGCTCGCCTGGCCCTTCATGGCCTGCCCGGGGCGGTCGTCGCCCAGCTGGCTGGTCCTGATGCGGCTCTGCTCGTGCACGAAATCGGCAAGCTCGCGCAAGTGGCTGGTCTGCGGGTCGCGTTCGAAGCATCGGGCCCGCGCGGCGTTGGCCACCAGCACCCATTCGGGGCGCTCTTTCCGGCTGGCTGCTGTCATGGGATCTCCTTGGTTCAATGGCGCGATGCTCGCGCTGCGGGCGCGGGCGACCTTGAGCAATCGCAAGTGCCGGCCACGCCCCCCTTCGATTGCGCTGGCGCAAGGCCGCGCAGCCGGCCGTTCCTAGACTGGGCGGATCCCATCGAACATCGCCAAAGGACAGACCATGAGCATCCGCCATCTCGCCATCCTCGGAGCCGGCCTGCTGCTCGCTTGCGGCACGGCAGGCGCCCAGCCGGGTCCTGCCTCCAGCGCGCCCGGCCCCGGCTGCGGACCCATGGCCGGGGCGAGCGCCAATGCCGCGGATTGCCCGCGCCGGCCGGCCGCAGGCCGGGGGCGCATGGGCGCCCACTGGGGCCCGGGCTACACCTCCGGCTGGCCGATGATGACGCCGTCGGAGCGCCAGGAGCACCAGCAGAAGCTGGCCGGCCTGAAGACCTACGAGGAGTGCCGGGCCTACATGGACCAGCACCACGAGGACATGATGGCGCGGGCCAGGGACAAGGGCCTCGCCGTTCCTGCCAAGCCGCGCCGCGACGCCTGCGCCGGGCTGCCCAAGGCCAGGTAGCGCGGGTACGCCCGGCCGGGCCGCTCCCCAACTCATGCGCGCCGAGCAGATCCGCCCGCTGGTGCTGGAGGTGATCGGCGCCGTCGCCCCGGAGCGGGACGCGCGTTCGATCGCCGGCGACCGGCCGCTCGGCGAGCAGTTGGCGCTCGACTCGCTGGACTGGCTCAACGTCTCGGACTTGCTGCAGCAGCGGCTTGGCGTGGAGCAGCCGGGTGGGCTCAGCCCATCGTGGACGCTCGATGCCCTGGCGGAGGCGCTGGCACGGTCGCCGCCTGCGCGGCGCGAGGGCACGCAGGACTCAGCCGGGCTGCCCCAGGCCCAGTACCTGGTCAAGGGGACCTGGGTCACCCTGCGACCGCTGCAGCCGGAGGACAGCGAGCTCGAAGCCGCGCTCGTCCGGCGGCTGTCCGACGAGACGCGCTACAAGCGCTTCATGGTCACGATGAAGGAGCTGCCGCCGGGCAAGCTCCATGACCTCACCGCCGTCGACCAGCGCCGGCACGTGGCCCTGGCGGCCCTGGCGCGGGCCGATGACGGCCCGATGCTGGTGGGCGTGGCCCGCTACGTCGTCGACCCGGCCTGCATCGGCTGCGAATTCGCGGTCACCGTCGACGATGCATGGCACGGCTGCGGCCTGGCCGGCATCCTGATGCATGCGCTGATCGAGGTGGCCCGCTCGCGCGGCCTGCACGAGATGGTGGGCCTGGTGCTGCGGGCCAACGAGCCGATGCTCAGGCTGGCCCGGCAGCTGGGCTTCGAGAGCCTGCGCGACCCGGACGACCGCGAGACCGTTCGTGTCCGGCTGCCGCTGCAGGGGCCTTCACCGGCCCGGGCGATTGCGGACCCTCCGGCGCCGTGAAGGCTCCGAGGGCGCGGTCCCCCGAGGCAGGAGATGGCGCCGCTCACGCCACCCGGTCGAGCAGGCCGGCCGGAACCTCCGGCCGCTCCAGGGCGATGAAGTGTCCCGCGCCACGCAACTCGGTGAAGCCGGCGGCTGGCAGCAGGCGCCGGTTGGCCTCCCGGTCCGAGGGGCGCGACCAGTCCTTTTCTCCGTAGAGCAGGTGGACGGGTGCCCTGATCTCGGGATACCGGGAGCGTGCCGCGATGAGGCTGGGCAGGTTGCCGTATACCGCACGGGCAACCACCGGGTAGCCGGGGCGGCGTCCGACCTTGAGCAGTTCTTCGAGATAGTCGTCGCGCAGGGCGGCGGGGTTGCCGAGGCCCCCGTGCAGGACGGCGCGCATGACGGGTTTGGGTTCGACAGCGGCGATGGTTGGGCCGATGCCTGGTGCCAGCACGCCGGCCACGACGAATCGGGCCAGGAGGCTGGAGCGTGCGATCCCGCCCGCGTAGTCGTAGGCGTTGATCGCCACGACACGCCGCACGCGGTCGGGCAGCTCGGCCGCCGTCGTGAGGGCGAGCGTCGCGCCCATCGACTCGCCGAGCAGGGTCACGTCGCGCAGGTCGAGCTGCGTGATGAGGCGCTTCACCGCCGCGCGCATCGCCGGCTCGTCGTACGAGGCCCCCGGCACGATCTGCGAGTAGCCCATGCCGGGCAGGTCCAGCGCGTAGACCGCATACCGATCCTTGACCAGCGCGATGAGGTGGCGGAAGTGCTCGGCCTGCGTCCGCACGGTGTGCAGCAGGACCAGAGGCGCTCCCTTTCCACCGGTGAGATAGCGCAGGCGCCCCTGGGACGAGCCAGAATCGGCCGGCTCCAGATACTGGCTGCGCATGCCCGGAACGACGATCCCGGATTCGTTGTCGGTGGCGGCGGGGGTCATGTTCGTTGTCCTCGGAGGCCGGAGAGCCGTGGTGGTTGAAATACTGGACCAAGAAGTACAGTAAGTTTAATGGTCAATACTGGACTGTCAAGTCCATTAAAAAAGATGAGCAAGACCGACGACGAAGAGGCGCCGAAGCGCCGCGGCCGGCCACGCGACCCGGCGCGCCTGCAGCGCATCCTGGAGGCGGCGCGCAGCCACTTCTATGCCCATGGGCTGGAGCGGGCCAGCGTCGATGCCATCGCCGCTGACGCCGGCGTCTCCAAGATGACGATCTACAGCCACTTCCCGTCCAAGGAGGCGCTGTTCGAGGCCGTGGTGAGCCAACGCACCGAGGCGGTGGTCGGCGGCTTCGCAGGCGCCATGGCCATGGACCCGATGCAGCCGCAGAAGGTCTTGACGGCCATCGGCGAGCGGTTCCTCGCGCTGACGCGCGAGGAGGAGGCGCTCGGCAAGTTCCGCACGCTGTACGGCGCCGCAGGCGCTCAGCCGGAGGCCTGCCGCGCCTTCCATCGGCAGGGTGCCGAACGGCTGATCGGCGACCTGTCCGCCTACCTGCGCCGCGCCGATGCGGCGGGCTCGCTCAAGGTGCGCAACCCGCGCCTGGCAGCGGACCTGTTCCTAGCGATGTTCCTCGGCGAAGGCCACATGCGCGGCCTGCTGATGCTGGAAGTGCCCGAGGCGCGCGAGAACAAGGCCCTCCTGAAGGAGGCGGTGCGGGTGTTCATGGCCGGCTATTCCACCGAGCCCTGAACGGCGTTCAGTGCTTGAGGTCGGCCGGCACCTTGCCGCCGTTGTCGGCCAGCTTGTGCATCACCTGCCTGTGCAGCCAGATGTTCATCGAGGCCGAGTCGTGCAGGTCGCCGGTGTAGCCCAGTTCCTTGGCCAGTCCCTGGCGCGCGGAAAGGCTGCTGTCGAGGTCGAGCAGCTTCATCAGGTCCACGATGGAGGTGCGCCAGTTGAGCGGCTGCGGGTTCTTCCCGGCCATCGCGTCGAGGACGGCCTCGACATCCACCGGAGGCGCGGCCTGCGGCGTCGGAGGCGCGGCAATGGGCGTCTGGGCCGGTGCTGCCGGGCCTGGCGCCGCCGAGGGGACCGGGGGGACGGCCTGCGCAGGCACGCCCGGCGCGCCGGCAGCCTGCGCGCCCTGGGCGGCGGATGCGGGGCCAGGCGCCGGGGCGTTGACCACGGCCGGATGCTGTGCCGGAAAGATCTTGCGCAGGATGTCGCCGAAGATGCTCATGACGGTCTCCAGGAGTCGTCATCCGGCATGGCAAGGGCAGTGCCTGTCGTTCGTGCGGATCAGGCGCGCGCAGGCGCGTGCACCAGGGCGTCCTCCAGGTCGCCCATCTCGGCCCTCAGGAAGGGCTCGGCCCGCTCGACGACGAAGTAGCGGAAGGCCTCGGCCGCGGGCGACAGCACCTTGCTCTGCAGCCGCACGATGTGCCAGGTGCGCATCACCGGCGTGCCGTCTATCGGCAGCAGCTTCAGCAGGCCGGCGCGCAACTCCAGGCCGATGGTGTGCAGCGACAGGAAGCTCACGCCCATCTCGGCCATGACGGCCTGCTTGATGGTCTCGTTGCTCGTCATCTCCATCGTGATCTGCGGCTCGAAGTGGTGCTCGGCGAAGAACTGGCCCATGGCGGCCCGCGTGCCCGAGCCATGCTCGCGGACGATGAAGGGGTAGGGCGCCAGCGCGGTCACCGGCGAGTGATCGACCGACAGCAGCGGATGCCCGGGCGCGCAGAAGAAGACCATCGGATGGGCCGCGAAGGCCTCGGAGCGCGTGGCCAGCTCCTTCGGGGGGCGGCCCATCACCGACAGGTCCACCTCGCCGGCCTGCATCAGCGAAACGAGCGCAGCGCGGTTGGCGGCGACCACCAGCCTCACGTCCACGCCCGGGTGCTCCTTGCGAAACATCGCCAGCAGGCGGGGCACGAAGTACTGCGCCGTGCTGACCATGCCGATGGTCAGCCGCCCGCCCTCCAGCTTCTTCATGCGCGCCATCTCGTTCTCGGCGTCGCGCAGCGCGGCCAGCAGGCGCTTGGCATGGACCAGGAAGTACTCGCCGGCCGTCGAGAGGTTGACCTGGCGCCCTTGCCGGTCGAACAGCGGCAGGCCCACCTGGCCCTCCAGCTCCTTGATCTGCATGGACACCGCGGGCGCCGTGAGGTGCAGCGACTCGGCCGCGCGGGCCATGCTGCCGTGCCGGACGACCTCCGTGAAAACCCTCAACTGCCGGAACGTCAGGTTCATCGTTAAGCCAAAGCTGAATCTTGCAGGAAGGAAGTCTGACTTTTCTTTAGTTCTTGCGCAACCTATGGTGAGTGCCATCGACATCGACCGCCCCCAAGGAGACCGCGTGAACAAGCCCGT
>CAMLGG010000237.1 GCA_946479475.1 uncultured Ideonella sp.
AGCACCTGGTGACCAACCAGGCCTGCTTCGGCTGCACCATCGCCTGCGGCCGCATCAGCAAGATCGACAAGACCCACTTCACCGTGGACAACAAGCCGAAGTACTGGGGCGCCTCCGGCGGCCTGGAGTACGAGGCGGCCTGGGCGCTGGGCGCCGCCAACGGGGTGAACGACCTCGAGGCGCTGCAGTACGCCAACCTGCTTTGCAACGAACAGGGCATGGACCCGATCAGCTTCGGCGCCACCATAGGCGCGGTGATGGAGCTGTACGACATGGGCGTGCTCACGAAGGAACAACTGGGTGTGGAGGCGCCCTTCGGATCTGCGCAGGCCCTGGCGCAGTTCGCGGAGATGACGGCCCGGGGCGAAGGCTTCGGCAAGGAGATCGGGCTGGGCAGCAAGCGGCTGACCGCCAAGTACGGCCATCCGGAGCTGAGCATGAGCGTCAAGGGCCAGGAGTTCCCGGCCTACGACTCGCGCGGCATCCAGGGCATGGGCCTGGCCTACGCCACGTCCAACCGCGGCGCCTGCCACCTGCGCGGCTACACGGTGGCCAGCGAGGTGCTGGGGATCCCGGTCAAGACCGACCCGCTGAGCGCCGAGGGCAAGCCCGAGCTGGTCAAGGCCTTCCAGGATGCGACGGCGGCGTTCGACTCCGCCGGCGTGTGCATCTTCACCAGCTTCGCCTGGACGCTGGCCGACGTGGCGCCCCAGGTGGCCGCGGCCTGCGGCGAGGAGTTCACGCTGGAGAACATGGAGAAGATCGGCGAGCGCATCTGGAACATGGAGCGCGACTTCAACAACCGCGCCGGCCTGACCGCCAAGGACGACACCCTGCCGCCGCGGCTGCTGAACGAGCCTGCCAAGACCGGCCCCGCGAAGGGCCTGGTGAACAAGCTGCCCGAGATGCTGCCGAAGTACTACGCGGCCCGCGGCTGGACGCCCGAGGGCGAGCTGACCGCCGAGACCCGATCGCGGCTGGGCCTGTGAGGCGATGAAGCACGTCATCCTGGGCGCCGGCCCGGCCGGCGTCATCGCGGCCGAGACCATCCGCAAGCACGCGCCGCAGGACGAGGTCCTCGTCATCGGCGACGAGCCCGGCCTGCCGTACTCGCGCATGGCCATCCCCTACCTGCTGATGGGCCACATCGGCGAGGAGGGCACGCACCTGCGCCGCGGCGGCGCGGCGCACTTCGATCGCCAGTACATCACCCTGAAGCAAGGCCGGGCCACGCAGGTGGACCCGGCCGGGCGGCAGGTGATCCTGGACGACGGCAGCGGCGTGCCGTTCGACCGCTTGCTGATCGCCACCGGCTCCTCGCCCGCGACGCCGCCCGTCCCGGGCATCGAAGGGCCGGGCGTCCACCCCTGCTGGACGATGGAGGATGCGCGCGCCATCGCGGCCGCCGCCGCGCCGGGCGCGCGCGTGGTGCAGCTGGGCGCCGGCTTCATCGGCAGCATCATCATGGAGGCGCTGGCCGCGCGCGGCGTCAAGCTGGGCGTGGTCGAGATGGGCGACCGCATGGTGCCGCGCATGATGGGCCCGACAGCCGGGCGGATGATCAAGCAGTGGTGCCAGGCCAAGGGCGTGGCGGTGCACACCGGCGCGAAGGTGGAGGAGCTGACGCGCCCGGGCCCGGAGGGCGCGCCCATCGGCCTGCGGCTGTCCACCGGCGAAGTGCTGGCGGCGGACCTCGTCATCCGCGCCACCGGCGTCAAGCCCAACACCACCTTCCTCGAAGGCTCCGGCGTGCGCTGCCTGGCCGGCGTGCTGACCGACGAGCACATGCAGTCCAGCGTGCCCGGCATCTACGCGGCGGGCGACTGCGCCGAGGCCTTCGACAAGGTGAGCGGCACGACCATCGTCAGCGCCATCCAGCCCAACGCGGCCGAGCAGGCCCGCGTGGCGGCGCTGAACATGGTCGGCCAGCCGGTCTCGCTCAGGGGCGTCACGCAGATCAACGTGCTGGACACGATGGGCCTCATCTCCACCAGCTTCGGCAACTGGCAGGGCGTGCCGGGCGGGCAGCACGTGGAGCTCACCGATGAAGCGGCCGGCCGCCACCTGAGCCTGCAGTTCGACGGCGACCAGCTGGTCGGCTGCAACTCCGTCGGCTGGACTGAACACGTGGGCGTGATGCGAGGGCTGGTGGAGGGCCAGGTCCGGCTGGGCCCCTGGAAGGACAAGCTGCTGGATGACCCGACGCTGCTGATGGAGGCCTACCTCGCCTGCGCCCAGGCGCAGGGCGAGCGCGGCCACCTGGCCGCCTGAAGGCCCGATGCGCATCACCTTCAAGCTCTACGCCAGCCTGACCGACCACCTCCCGCCCGATCGGCGGCCTGGCAACGCCATCGAGCTCGAAGTGGCCGAGGGCGCCACGGTGGCCGAGGTGATCGCGCCCTTCAACCTGCCGCACAAGCTGGTGCACCTGGTGCTCATCAACGGCGTCTTCGTGCCGCCCGAGGAGCGCACCCGCCGCGCGTTAAAGCCGGACGACGTGCTCGCGATCTGGCCGCCGATCGCGGGCGGCTGATGCCCGATGACGGAGATTCCGCCGGCGTTCGAGCGCGAGCACGGCTGCACCGAGGGCGACTGGCTGCGTGAGCTGCCCGAGGCGGTCGGGCGGCACGTCCTCAAGCTCGCCGGTCCCGGCCGTGCAGAGGTGCTGCTGGAAGGCGGCGGGTCCTTGAGCCTGCGCTGGGAGGTGCTGCCCGAACGGCAGATCGCGCTCATCCGCCTGCCGCGGATGCAGGTGGGCTACGCGTTCAGCGAGGGCGTCACGGCCGAGGCGCGGGCGCAGTTCATGCGGCTGTTCGACCTGCGGATGCGGCGCGGCGGCGGCTAGCGGAGGGTCTTGCCCAGGCAGATCGCGTCGGGCCGGCCGACGTAGCGCCCGAAGTTCGGGATGGGGCGGTAGCCGTGCCGCTCGTAGAAGGCGACGGCGCGTTCATTGACCCGGCGCGTCTCCAGCCAGAGCTGGGCGTAGCCGAAGGCCAGCGCCTGCAACTCGAGGAAGGCGAGCACCGCGCTGCCCACGCCCCGCGTGCCGGGCACCGCGAACATCCGCTTCAGCTCGGCGACGCCCGGCTCCAGCGGCCGGATCGCGCCGCAGCCCAGCGGCGTGCCGTCCTCGGCGCGGGCGATGGCGAAGCACGCCCGCTCGCCTTGGACATCCTGGACATGGAACGAGGCCTTGCCGTCGCTGCCGGTGATCCGTTGCAGGGTGAGCGAGAGCGAGGCGAGCAGTTCTTGCGCCTGCGCCGAGCTGGGGTCGGCGACCTCGACCCGGTCAGGACTCATCGGCTGGCTCGTGGCAGGCGACGCAGAGCTTGTTGCCATCGGGATCGCGGAAATAGGCGCCGTAGTAGTGCTCGTGGTACTCGGGCCGCGGCCCGGGCGGGCCTTCGTCGGTGCCGCCGTGCGCGAGTGCGATCGCGTGGGCACGATCGACCGTCTCCCGGTCGCCGGCCATGAACGCGACCATCTGGCCATTGCCGGGCTGGTGGGACTGGCCGTCGTAGGGCTTGCCGATCAGCAGCAGCGGCCGCGGATCCGGGCTCGACTGCCAGCCGGCCCAGGGCCGGTCGGGCTCGCAGAAGCGCGGCCGGATGCCGAGGGCGTCCATCAGCGGGCGGTAGAACGCCAGGGCCCGCTCGAAATCGCCGACGCCGATGAAGACATGGGAAAACAAGTCGCTCTCTCCTTGGCCGTGCCTTTCGCGAGGAACGGCGATTGCTGCCCTCGAGGCTTTCCACGCCACGAAGGAGCTGCTCATGCAACGCTTGCAGAAGGATGCCCTGAAGAACGAGATCATCGCGCTTGAGACGCGCTTCTGGGACGCCGTTCAGGCCCGCGATGCGCAGACCGCCGCCAGCCTGAGCGACGACCCCTGCATCGTCGTCGGTTCTCACGGCGTCGGCGAAATCGGCCGCGAGGCCTTCTCGCAGCTGATGAAGCAGGACAAGTGGGCCATCGCCGGCTACTCGCTGAAGGACGTGCACGTTCGCCAGATCAGCGACGACGTGGTCGCCGTGGCCTACACCGTCGACGAGGACGGCCAGCTCGAAGGCCGGGACCTCAAGCTCAAGGCCTACGACTGCAGCGTGTGGAAGAAGGTGGGCGATCGCTGGATCTGCGTGGTGCACACCGAGACGCCGCACGGCGATCCGACGGGTCAGCACTGAGCCGCTACGGCGTGTTCTGCGCTATCCGCCAGAGCACGCCGCTCGGGTCGAAGAGGGGAAAGTCCCTCATGCCCCAGGGCCGCTCGGCGGGCGGGTCGACGCGCACCCCGAACTGCTCGACCACGCCCGAGGCCATGACCTGGGCATGCCAGTCGTCGACGTTCTCGACCAGCAGGCTCATCTGGAAGTTCTTGACGAACTCGGGATGGGCGAAGGCCTGGAGCAGGAAGCTGCAATCGCCGTGATGGACATAGGCGAGATCTTCCGAGGCCCACGGGATCTCGAAACCCAGTGCCGCGTAGAAGCGCTTGCTTCGCTCGAAATCGAGAGCGGGGACGAAAGCCTTGATCTCGACGGCCTTCAGGTTCATGGCAGGTCCTTCCACATGTGCACCTTGGCCTTGTAGCCGCCGGGCGTGCGGATGGCCATGGGCTCCACGCCGAAGGCGCGGAAGCCGGCCGCCTCGTAGAGCCTTTCGGCCGGGGCATTGCCCTCGGTGACGGTGAGCGTCATCACGACGACGCCCGGGCGATTCGCGGCGTGCGCCAGGGCGGCGTCCACCAGCAGGCGCCCGAGCCCGTGGCCGCGCCACGAATCGAGCACGTACATGCCGATCAGGTGGGCCTTGTGGCAGGTCTTGGGTTTGGACGAGTACTCGACCGCCACCGTGCCGACGAGCTCGTCGCCTTCCATCGCCCCGAAGGCGATGCCCAGGCCCTGCGGATCGGCGATGCGCTGCTCCCACCACGACAGCGGCAGCGCAGCCCGCTCCTGTGGCGTGGAGGTGAAGGCATCGGGCGCATGCTCGTAGCCATGCAGCATCAGCTCGCGGTACCTGGCCGCGTGCCCGGCGGCGAGCGGGAGGATGGTCATGCCTCAGACGGTACCAGGGCGCAGGCGCGACAGCATCGTGAGCACCGTCGGCCAGAAGCAGGTGTTGACGAGGTCATGCAGGCTCGCATGCCACCGCCAGTGCCCGAGGCTCATGAGATCGTCGGCCATGTCCAGCAACTCGCCGCAGACGGCGACCACCAGCACGGCCAGCCAGGGCTTCCACGACGTGCGCGGCTTGCTGCCGAGCAGCGCCACCAGGAGGAAGACCGACAGCCCGACGTAGACGTGCAGCGCATCCTTCGACAGGCCGGTGGCCGAGACGATGGCGAGCTTGATCGATTGGACGGCAGACGTGGTCATGCGGGCGCGGACCCGGTCACGACAGCCTTTCGCATGAACACGCTCAGCGGATCGTCACGGTACGACCCGAGCCGGACCTTCATCTCAGGCCGTTCGCCGGGCCGGCTCGCGGAGGTGCAGGAACTTGGTGTACAGGTCCCGCGGCGGATTCACCGAGATCGACTTGAGCACCTGCCCGACATTGCCGCGGTGGTAGCCGCCGTGGGTCACGACGTGCAGCAGGATCTCCTCGCGCGTCATGCGACCGGCGTCGCCGTCGGTGAAGGTGAACGACAGGGCCTCCGACAGCGCGGGCTCCTCCAGGCCGCCCACGTACCGCAAGTACCAGGCATCCGTGTCGGCCACGTCGGCGCGCAGTTGCTCGAGCGAGGGCGTGTCCTTGGTGTTGGTGGCATCGAAGGGCCGCGGCTCGCCTGCCAGGTGCGCCCGGAAGATCCGGTCGACGACGTGGATGTGGTTGAGCGTCCTGATGCAGGTGTGGAGCTGGTCGGCATGCTCGGGCGCGAGCGTGGCCAGCTTGCCGAAGAGCTCTTCGTTGGCCCAGGCCTTGTGGCCGAAGAGCGACTTGAGGGTGGTCAGTGACACCGTGCTTCCTTGGATTCGTCGGGTGGTCCTGCTGGCGCCGGTTGTCACGCCGCCGGCGTGTCCTGGCTGAACACGTTCAGCCAGCCGCCCGGACCTTGGCGCCAGAGCGACGAAATGTACCTGTGCGCCTGCGCGCCTGGCTGCCGGCTCAGGCCGGCTCCCCAATACGCTGTCTCTCACCGGCGAGCCAGGCCGAGAGTGCCACGCGCAGCACCTGCTTCTCGGCCTCGAACCGAACAGGCCACGCCGGGTCGTACGGGACGACTTCGATCGGCCCTGGAACGCTCTCGCCCACCCTCACGACCCGGCGTAGCCCCGCAGGATGGCCGTCACCCGCCATCGATGGTCCTGGTCGTGCTCGGCCAGTTGCCGGATCACGTCCAGCACCGTGCTCTCCGAGCCATCCGCGCGGATGCCCACGCGGGCCAGGCTTTCGGGGGCGAGGGTCTTGAGTTCTTCGATCAGCGCGGCGCGCTCGCGCTCGAACTCCGCGATGGCCTGATCGCCTTCACGTTCGTCGTATCGGTGTTCCTCGCGCCACGCGCCCACGTCGACGGGCTCCAGGTGCGGCCGGTCCTCCATGAGGATGCGGCGAATGCGAAGGCCGTACAGGTCGGAGTCGCAGTCCTTGGTGTGCCACAGGTGCTCCAGAAGAGGCGAGCGGTCGTTCTCCGGCTGGCGCAGCAGCGCCTCGCGGGGCAGGCCGCAGAGCGTGCGGCGGAGGAAGACGGGCATCTCGGCCAGCTGGTCGAGCAGGGTCTCGTAGAGTTGTCTTTCGTGCATGGGTTCGGTGTTCAGGGGGGCGGCACCAGGGCACCTCGAGCGCGCCCATCCGGCAGTGGCGCACCAGCCCCGATCCATCGAAGGTGAACTCGCAGGCGCCGACCTTGCGCTTCTTGTAGGCGTGGGCCGCGTTGCTCTGGCAGGGGCGGATGGTGGGAGGGCAAGGGGTGCTGGATCGACGACCGTCGGGCGGCGACCGCCCACTCTATCGCGCCCACCCGGCGGGGTGCCCTCGCCGGCTCACTGGCGGCGCGAGATGACCACCCCGAGTACGCCGAGGCCCGCCACGAGCATCAGCAGCGCCGGCGGCTCGGGCACGGGCCGGGCATCGTTCATGCTGCCGGCGCCGGCTTCTTCCGCCTGGGCGGCAGCCGCCTTGGCCGCGGCTGCGGGCAGCTCGGCCGGGACGGCGACCTCGGTCATCACCGGCGCAGGCACGCGCCCGAAAGCGAGGCCGCCCAACGGTGATGTCGACGGCCAGCTGGGCATCCCGCTTGCGGACGCAAACGAGGCCTCCGGCGAGAGCCCGTATTCGCCGGCGCTTGCCGTTTCCTGGGCCAGGGCGCTGGCGGCGCAGAAAAGGACCAGCGCCGGCGCGGCCAGACGGACGTTATGCATATACCCTCCTGCGATGCGCGGACAGAGCCCGTCACGTCCCACAGACGGCAAATCCGGCTCCGCGGGGGCAGTCTGAAGCCCCATCAACTAGGGGGGCGACTTGTGCGGATGAGCGCAGCCGGGGGGCGGCGCCTGGGGCCGCCCGTGGATCCCGTAGGGCCCTCTTCAGGGGGATGGGGCCGGGACGCCCCGGGGCCGACACTGGCAACACCCCGCCAGTACCGCGCCCTGCCGCGGGCCGGCTCCCTTCTCCTCCCCATCCTCGCGGTGACAGATCGGCTGCCGCCTTGGGAGCCGGCGGCGGGCCTTCTCGCAGGAGCTTGCGCGGTCAGCGGAACACGCTCACCGCCTCCACCAGGCGCTCGGCCTGCTGGCTCAGGCTCTTCGAGGCGGCTGCGCCCTGCTCGACCAGCGCCGCGTTGTGCTGCGTGATCTCGTCGAGATGGCTCACCGCGCGGCCGACCTGGGTGATGCCGGAGCTCTGCTCGATGGTCGCCGAGCTGATCTCGGCTATGAGGTCGGTGACCCGGCGCACCTGCGAGACGATGTCGTCCATGGTCTTGCCCGCGTCGTCGACCAGCCGGGAGCCGACGTCCACCTTCTCCACGCTGGCGCCGATCAGGCTCTTGATCTCCTTGGCCGCCTCGGCGCTGCGCTGCGCGAGCGAGCGCACCTCGCCCGCGACCACCGCAAAGCCGCGGCCCTCTTCACCCGCGCGGGCAGCCTCCACCGCGGCGTTGAGCGCGAGGATGTTGGTCTGGAACGCGATGCCGTCGATCACGCCGATGA
>CAMLGG010000238.1 GCA_946479475.1 uncultured Ideonella sp.
GCTCCAGCCGCGTGCGGCCTTGTTGCCGGCGTTGAGCAGGTTCATGCCCCGTCATGTCCTGCACGTCGGCCACCGCCAGCCTGGGACTGCTCGGGCCCCTGCGGTCAGGTTCTCGCTCAGCGCGGTGACGCCACGACCGGCTTGAACTTCGCGATCACCACCGCCGCATCCTCGAGTGTCAGCTGGCAGGTATTCCTCTTGCCGCGGCACGCACCATCCCAGCGCACGAAGCCGTAGCCGGCCTTGGGACGCGCCCGCAGCGTGATGACCGTGCCCTTGGGATAGCGCTCGTCGCAGTCCTTGCCGCAGGCGACGCCCGCCGGTTCGCTGACGACGCGGCCCCCACCCTTCACGGAGACGTACAGACCGAACGTACCTTCGATGTCGTGCGCCTCGGAACCCCAGTCGGCGTTGTTGGCGGCGCCGTTGCTCGTGAGCCGCTGCACTTGGCCGGCGGCGCGCAGGCGCGCTTGCCTGGCCTCTGGCGGCAGCACGGGCGGCGCGGGCATCGAGTACAGGTCCCAGCCGCCGTCGCGCGTGCTGGTGAAGACGATCAGCTGCCCGTCGGGCGACCAGCTGGGGAACAGGTCGTCGGCCGGGTGCTGGGTGAGGTTGGTCAGGCCCGAGCCGTCGCGGTTCATCGCCCAGATGTCCCAGGGCTCGCAGCAGGGGTCGTTGAACTGGCTCATGAAGACGAGCTTGCTGCCGTCGGGCGACCAGGCCGGAGCGCGGTCCTCGAAATGCCGGCCCTCGGGCGCGGTGAGGACCAGCTCGTTGGCGCCGGTGGGTTCGACGGTGACCACCTCCCAGGCGCCGAAGCCGTCCCAGGTCGGGCGCACGGCCGAGAAGGCGATGAGGCCGCCATCGGGCGACCAGGCGGGCTCCAGCTCGTCGAAGTCGCTGTGCGTGAGGTTGCGCTGCTCGCCGGTTCCGAGGTCGTGCACGAAGATGTCGAACTGGGCGGTGATGTGGTCGCCCGGGATGTTCCTGACGAAGGCCAGCTGGGTGGCGCCCGGCGACCAGCTGGGGCCGAAGGTCCAGCCCGGGTCGTTGGTGATGTTGAGCTGGTTGCTGCCGTCCTCGGCCATCACCCAGAGGTCGCGGAAGTAGTCGTCGCCGCGCGAGAAGGCGATGCGCAGGCCGTCGGGCGACCAGACCGGGCCGTACTCCGACACCTCGGGCGTGTGGGTGATGTTGACCGGGTTGCTGCCGTCGGACTCCATGGTCCAGATGTCGCACTGGTACGGGCCGCTGGAGTAGTCGCAGACCTGGTAGGCGATCTTGCCGTTGGGATGGGCGGCCGCGCAGGCCGGGGCGGCGGGGGCCAGCAGCGCCGCCACGGCGGCGGCGGTTCCGGCAAGCCGGGACGTGAGGTTCATGGCGCACTCCTTCGACGACAGCACAGGGTGAGCGACAGAGGCCTGCATGGTGGCGCTGATACACGCCGGCCGTCGGCCCCCCGAACAACAGCCTGCGGCATGATTGGCCCATCGCAACCGAGACCGAGACCCACGATGGAGACCACTCCCAACCCCACCCAGACGCTCGTCGACCCCCGCACCAGCTTCCTCGAGGAGAAGGCCTTCAAGTCGCGCACGGTGCTGCTGTTCGGCGCCATCACCGACGTCACCGCGCAGGACACGGTGCGCCGCCTGATCGCGCTGTCCGCGGACTCGAAGGAGCCGATCGACCTGCTGGTCTCGTCGCCCGGCGGCCACCTCGAATCCGGCGACACCATCCACGACGTGATCCGCTACATCGAGGCGCCGGTGAACATGATCGGCACCGGCTGGGTCGGCAGCGCGGCCTGCCACGTCTACCTGGCCGTGCCCCGCGAGCGCCGCTTTTGCCTGCCGCAGACGCGCTTCCTCATCCACCAGCCCAGCGGCGGCGCGGGCGGCCAGGCCACCGACATCGCCATCCAGGCGCGCGAGATCGTGAAGGCCCGCGAGCGCATCGCCGGCGTCATCGCGCGCGAGACCGGCCAGCCGCTGGAGCGCGTGCTGGCCGACATCGAGCGCGACCGCTGGCTCTCGGCCGAGGAGGCGATCGACTACGGCCTGGTCGGGCGCATCGTCCAGAACCAGGCGCAGCTGCGCGGCTGAAGGGGCGATCGAGCATGCCCCACGTCGTCGTGAAGATGTACGCCGGCCGCTCAGACGAGCAGAAGCAGGCGCTGGCGGCAGCGATGGTCGACGCGCTCAAGAGCACCGTCGGCTCCAGCGACTCGTCCATCTCGGTCGCGATCGAAGAGGTCGCGCCGGAGGACTGGATGCCGCAGGTCTACGAGCCCGAGATCGCGCCGAAGCTGCAGGCGCTGTACAAGAAGCCGGGGTACGGGCCGGCCGCCTGAGGGCCCCGTCGAGGTGCCCAGGCTTTTTCGGCCCCGCCTGGCGGGATTGGACCGCCGATTTCGTTCTTGAAGGAGAGGCGCCGGATCGACCGGCGCCCGGATCCATTCGAGGAACGAGAGATGAAATCGGGCAAGGCGGCTCTGGTGCTGGTGGCCCTGGCGGCCCAGTGGGCACTGGCGGGCGGTCCGCCTTCCTTCGCGTCGATGCACGCCAGCCGGGCCGAGCCGGCCGACTCGCCGGCGAAGGAGGCCAGCAGCGCCCCGGGCGAGCTTGCCCACCCGCAGCCGGCGGGCCCGGCCGGCCAGGTCGTCGCGCTGCAAGTCGAGATCACACGCTGACGGCCAGGCGGTCCAGGGTCTCGGCGAAATGCCGGCCGAACAGGCGGGCGGTCCTGACGTCGCCGGGCGCGAAGGCATCGGGCAATGTGGCCGGTGTGGCCGGTGTGGCCATTGGCGCTGTGACAGACGACGGCAAGTTTCTTCATGGCGTGGCCGGGAGCGGGATGGTGTTCAACGGCTCAGCGAAGCCAGCGCCGCGGCGCCGAGGTAAAGGCCCAGGCCGAAGACGGCGTGGTTGGCCAGGCTGCGCAGGCAGTTCTTCAGTGGCGTCGGGGTCCTGGAGGCGAACCAGCCGGCTCCCATGGCGGGCTGCATGACCGCCAGCGGCGCAAGCACGGTCGCCACGCCCACCGCGACGGCCGGTCCGGGCGTGGGATTCCGCAGCCAATCCCCACCCTGCAGCGCGACCAGGATCAGCGCGAAGCCGATGCCCACGGCGTAGTGCACCGCCCAGCCCCATGCGTTCTCCCCCGGGACCGGCTCGGCGCGCGCAATGGCGGCATGGGCCACGCGCCCGCGAGCGAGGTGGCCCGCCCAGCGGCCGATGAGCGCCATGGGCAGCGTGGCCACGCCGAGCCGCCTGAGCAGCGCCAGCCAGAGGTCCATGAGCGCGGTGGCGCCAATGCCGATCAGCGCGGCGGCCAGCCCCATCGAGCTTGTGACTTGAAAGCTTTCCATGCGAGGGTCCTTTCCTTGACTTGCGTGGCGTGGGAAGGCACTGTGCAAGTTGAAGTCAACTTCAAGTCAAGGGCCCCACCGCCATGATGGACATCGCCGAAGTCGCCCGGCGCACGGGCGTGCCGGCATCGACGCTGCGCTACCACGAGAAGAGGGGCCTCATCGCCTCGTCGCGCGAGCCCGGCAGCCGCCGGCGCTTCTCGCCCAAGGTGATGGACCAGCTGGCGCTGATCGCGCTGGGGCAGGCGGGCGGCCTTTCGCTCGACGAGATCCTGGCGATGCTCTCGCCGGGCGGCGGCGCGAACATCGACCGCCAGGCCCTGGCCGCCAAGGCGGACGAGATCGACGCGACGTTCGTGCGGATGCGCGCCATGAGCCGAGGCCTGCGCCACGCGGCGAGGTGCCCGGCACCAAGCCACGCGGAGTGCCCTGCGTTCCGGCGCTTGCTCAAGGCGGCGGCGACCGGCGCGCTCGATGGCCGGCGAACGCCCGCGGGAGCGGTGAAGCGCTGAGGCGACACAACCTCGAAGGGCCGGCCGCGCACACACCGCCACGCTGCCGTCCACGCAGCCGGGAGATGGCCATGCCGACGCGCCTCGCTTGTGGTCTCGCCGCCCTCGCCTTCGCAGCGCTCGCGAGCGCGCAGGGCGAAACGGTGGGCCCCACCAGAACCATCGTCCGCACGGCGCTCGGCGGCTTCATCCTCGGCTACGACATCGACCAGGCCGGCACGACCGGCCTGCTGGCCGAGGCCGTGACGCTGGGGAACGGCCGACATGACGTGGCGGTCGAGACCTTCGACCAGGCCACCGGCAAGATCATCGATCGCGTGCGAGTGAAGCGCGACACCAGGAACGACTACCTGGTGTTCGGCATCTTCGGCCGCCAGCGCACCGGCCTGGTCGAGTTCGAGCACGTGAGCGACCTGTTCGTCGACAGGCGGGTCTACTGGACGATGGACCCGGTCGACGCGAACGACTTCACCGGCCGCTGGACGCCGCCGCTGCACCAGGCGAACCACATCATCTCGGCCCTCGCGCCGAACCAGGGCTTCGACGAGACGGTGGCGCTCGGCTTCAAGAACGACGGCAGCGATTCCGCTTCCTACGTCTTCAGCACCAACGTGTCGGCCAACACCTTCGGCCCGCTTTACCGCCTGGACGACCCGGTGTTCGACTGGAGCCATTCGCCGGTGATCGCGATGGACCAGGTCAAGCGGCGCGCCGTCGTCGGCTCGTCGGATGGCTGCTTCGGCTGCAGCTCGCGCATCGGGCTGGTGGACCTGGACACCGGCACGCTGCTGAGCTTCTTCGGGCCCGGCTTCGGCTTTCTCAACGGCATCGCGGTGGACCCGAACACCGGCGTGGCGTGCACCACCAGCGAGGACGATTTCAGCGTCGAGTTCTACGACCTGGACAAGCGGATCGGCTTGAAGGTCGTGCTGCCCGGCGCCACCAGCCAGGCGCAGAGCGGCCGCGCAGTCGCCGTGGATCCGCTGCACAAGCTGTTCCTCGTCGGGCAGCCCATCTCCAGCACGGCAGCCAGCGGCAGCAGCATCCACGTCTACGACGAGAAGGGAACCCTCGTCGAGTCGCTCGACGGCTTCCAGCTGCCCGCGAGCCCGGCCTTCATGGCGCTCAAGCCGAGCGAGCGGCGCGGCTTCGTCATCGCCGCACCCGACCTCGACACGCTGCAATCATTCAAGTATTGAGGCTTCGCGGGGCCAAGGAAGGCTAGGATGCAAGGCTGATTGCCTGTCCAGGGAGGACGATAGTGCGAGCTGTTCGATGGGGGGGCGGCCGGCCCTGGCTCAAGTGGCCGGCCGCGGTGGTCGCGGGGCTTTGCCTGGCGCTGGCGGGGTGTGGTGACGGCGATTCGTCCGACCTGCGCGTCGTGGTCAAGGTCAATGGCCAGCAGGTGGCCGGGCCGCTGGGCCGCGGCGCGGACGAGGCGGTGATCGTGGCTTCCGGCGACGAGGTCGTTGTCGAGTCCGAGGCCGGCGCCAGCTTCTCGGTGGAGCCGTCGCAGGTCGAGGTCACCGAGGCCGCCGGCGACGACACGGGCTACCAGTTCGTGCCTCTGTCGGTGAGCGGCGGGGCAGCGACCATCAAGGTGGCCTCGCGGGCGGATGCGGCGGACCGCTTGTCCGTGGTCCTGACGGTTCAGTCGCATCGCTTCGACAACAGGACCTGGACGGTGGGCGAGACGGTGGTCGACGAGACGACCTATCAGTTCGACGGCTCCACGCGCCGCTATGAGCACCAGGTGGAATCGGTGGACGCCACGAGCTACACGATGCTCACCGAGCCGTACGCGGACTACAGCATCCGGGACACCTACGACCTGGCCGGCAACCACACCTACCGCCGATCGGACTGGTGGACCGGCGAATACTGGGATGCCGAGTGGTGCCAGGAGACCCCGGGGGAGCTGACCAAGGCCTTCCCGCTGTACGTCGGCAAGGAGTGGGACACGCGGTGGGAGTTCGAATGCGTGTTCGACGACGCTCGCAAGTACGGCGCCCACAACCAGGTCGTCGGCGTGGAGACCGTGGCCGTGCCGGCAGGCGCGTTCCTGGCCCTCCACATCGTTTCCGAGTACACGTCCTACGGCTGGGCGGGCGGAGCGGACGACCCGCATCCCGCGGGCACGACCGACTGCTGGTGGTCGGTGGACTTCCAGCAGGACGTCCTGTGCATACGCTCTTCCGTCGATGGAGCCGAGCAGTCCCGCGTCGAGGCCGTCCAGCTGGCCGGGCAGGGCTTGGCGGCCAGGAACGCCGCTTCCGCGGCGCCTGGCCGCGCCCCGCTCAAGCCTGCGTATAGGCCGTCTTGACGGTCGTGTAGAACTCGGCCGCGTAGCGGCCCTGCTCGCGCGGGCCATAGCTCGAACCCTTGCGGCCGCCGAAAGGCACGTGGTAGTCGACGCCCGCGGTCGGGAGGTTGACCATCACCATGCCCGCCTGCGAGTGGCGCTTGAAGTGCGTCGCGTGCTTCAGCGAGGTGGTCGCGATGCCGGCGGAAAGGCCGAAGGGCGTGTCGTTGGCCAGTTGCAGGGCGTGTTCGTAGTCCCTGGCGCGGATGACGCTGACCACCGGGCCGAAGATCTCGTCGCGGTTGATGCGCATCTCGGGCGTGGTCTCGGTGAAGAGGGCGGGCCGCAGGTAGAAGCCGGGCGCTCCGGCGCTGCTCGTCGTCACGCGTTCGCCGCCGATGCGCTTGGCACCCTCCTGCTCGCCGATGGCGATGTACTCCAGGTCCTGCGAGAGCTGGCTCTCGTCGACGACGGGGCCGATGTCGGTGCCGGCCTGGCGCGCGTCGTCGACCCTGAGGCCTTGCATGCGCTCGGCGAGCGCGGCCACGAACCGGTCGTGGATGCCGTTGGTGACGATCAGGCGCGAGGAGGCGGTGCAGCGCTGGCCGGTGGAGAAGAAGCCGCTGTTGAGCGCAGCGTTCACGGCGACGCCGAGGTCGGCATCGTCCAGCACCACCATCGGGTTCTTGCCGCCCATCTCGAGCTGGAAGCGCGCCAGCCGGGCCGCGCAGGCGGTGGCCACGCGGGCGCCGGTGGCCGCCGAGCCGGTGAAGCTGATGGCCGCGACGCGCGAGTCCTCCAGCAGCACCTGCCCGACCTGCGAGCCGGGGCCCATCACCAGGTTGAACACGCCGGCCGGCAGGCCGGCGCGCTGCAGGATGTCGGCCAGCGCCCAGGCCGAGCCGGGCACCAGCTCGGCGGGCTTGAGGACCACGGTGTTGCCGTAGGCGAGGGCTGGGGCGAGCTTCCACGCCGGGATGGCGATGGGGAAGTTCCAGGGTGTGATCAGGCCGACGACGCCGAGCGCCTCGCGCGTGACCTCGACCCCCACGCCCGGGCGTACCGAGGGCACGACGTCACCGCCGACGCGCAGCGCCTCGCCGGCGAAGAACTTGAAGATGGCGCCGGCGCGGCCGACCTCGCCTATCGCCTCAGGCAAGGTCTTGCCTTCTTCACGCGCCAGGAGGTCGCCCAGCTCGGCCTTGCGGGCGAGGATCTCGGTACCGGCGGCGTCGAGGATGTCGAAGCGCTGCTGCGGCGTGCTCTGCGACCAGGCCGGAAAGGCCTGCTGCGCGGCGGCGACGGCCTCGCGCGCCTGCGCGGCGTCCGCCTGGGCGTACTCGCCGACGAGGTCGCGCGTGTCCGAGGGGTTGATGTTGCGGATGGTGCGCGGGCCTTCGCGCCATTCGCCGCCGATGAGATTCTTGAACATGATGGAGGGTCCTCGCTTCAAGGACGCGAGCATCTCATTGAAGTTCGCCCCGAGCTTGTCGAAGGGTCCTTCGAGCGCTCGGGCGGAGCAGATGGAGAGGTCGTGCACGAGTGCCCTTCGACAGGCTCAGGGCGAACGGGTGGAGCTCGTGCCGGGACGGCGCGGTGGAAGATCAGCGCACCATGCACGGCCGCTTGGGGTCGAACTTCCAGCCGGGGATCAGGTATTGCATGGCGACGGCGTCGTCTCGCGCGCCGAGGCCGTGCTCGCGGTACAGCGCATGGGCCCTCTCCACCACGGCCAGGTCCAGCTCGATGCCGAGCCCGGGCTTGGGCGGCACCTGCACCAGGCCGCCCTCGATCTTCAGCGGCTCCTTCGTCAGGCGCTGGCCGTCCTGCCAGATCCAGTGCGTGTCGATGGCCGTCACCTTGCCGGGCGCTGCCGCACCCACGTGCGTGAACATCGCCAGCGAGATGTCGAAGTGGTTGTTGGAGTGCGAGCCCCAGGTCAGGCCCCAGTCGCGGCAGGTCTGCGC
>CAMLGG010000239.1 GCA_946479475.1 uncultured Ideonella sp.
GACGGCTTCGTCTCTGGCAACTTCGTGATGCCTGCTTCCCAGATGTGGATCGTGCTGTGCTGCGCCTGGACCATCGCCTGGTACCGCCGGCACGGCCCCGCGACGGCCAGCCCACCGCCCTGGGCGCCCGTCTGGCATCGGGCGGCGGCGGCGGCGGCCCTGCTGGTTTCGCAACTGTGGCTCGTGGTCGACGTGTGGCCGGAAGCAAGCGACCTCAGGGCCCATCTGGCTCATGTCCAGCAAGACATCGTGCGCAATGCGCGCACCAGCCCCCGCTTCTGGTCCGACGGCTGGTTCTGAGAACGAGGCAAACGCTGGAACAATGGCGGCCGTTTCGTCGCCGTGAACCACCCATGCACTCCCTCGTGGTCTTCGCCCTTGCTCTGCTCGGCCCCACGCTGCTGGCGTTCAACCTGTCGCCATCGGCCACCCTGCTGAACCAGTTGCTCGCGCTCGCCGGGTGGGGCGCGGTGCTGACGGTGATCGGAGCGCGCGAGGGCTACGCGGGCAGCCTCTCCCGCATCAAGCCCTTGGCTGCAGCTCTCGCGCTGACTGCGGTCGGGATCCTGATTTCGGCCGAGGTCAGCCTGCCTTCCTCGCTGGCCTTGTCGGCCCTGGCCTGCGTCGGTGCAGCGGCGCTGGTGGCGGCCCATGGCGCCGCGGAAGGCCCGGACTCGCGGGCCACGGCCGAAGCATTCCACGCCGCCATGCTGGCCGCCGGGCTGGCCAGCATGCTCGTCGCCCTGATCCAGGTCTTCGCGCCGGGATGGGCCGACGGCAATTTCATCGCACGCTCCGGCTATCCGGGCCGGGCGGTGGGCAACGTGAGGCAACCGAACCACCTGAGCAGCCTGCTGATGTGGGCGCTGGTGGCCTGGGTGCCGCTGGCCCAGGCCGGGCGGGTCCTGGGCTGGAGGTTCGGGCGCGCGCCGGCACTGGTCCTGGCCGCGCTGCTGGTCTGTGCCGACGTGCTGACCGCGTCCCGCACGGGCATCGTCGGCGTCGTGCTGCTGGCGATCTGGGGGCTGGTGGACAAGCGGCTCGCGCGCTGGGTGCGCGTCACGCTCGGGAGCGCTCCGGTCGCCTACCTGGTGTTCTGGCTGTTGATGGCGGGCTGGGCTCACTGGACGGGCCACACCTTCGGCGGGGAGGAAAGGCTCTCGCAAACCGACATCTCATCCTCCCGCTGGGGCATCTGGGCCAACACGCTGCAGCTGATCCGCTTGCATCCCTGGGCCGGCGTCGGCTTCGGCGAGTTCAACTTCGCCTGGACGCTGACGCCGTTCCCCGGCCGGCCGGTCGCCTTCTTCGACCACACTCACAACCTGCCACTGCAGCTGTGGGTGGAACTGGGCATCCCGCTCGGCACCCTCGTGCTCGGGCTGCTGCTTTGGGCGCTCGCGCTGGCAGGCGCGCGGGCCTGGCGCGTCCAGGGCGACACGGGCGCGGGCTCGCGGGCCGCCTTCGTGATGGTGCTGATGATCGGCGTGCACAGCCTGTTCGAGTACCCGCTGTGGTACGCCTACTTCCTGCTGCCGACGGCGTGGGCGTGGGGGCATGCACTGGGCGAGCCGGAGAGCGGCTTTCCGCTGGACTCCACCTTCGAGCAGATCCTCCGGCGGGCCGGCCGCAGCATCGTCTGGCCGATCGCCGGCACGCTGATGGTGGCCGGCAGCGCCTACGCGTTGTGGGATTACTGGAAGGTCGTGGTCATCTACGCGCCCGGCGAAGGCGCCGGACCGCTGGACGAGCGCATCGAGCGAGGGCAGGGCAGCCTGCTCTTCTCGCACCACGCCGACTACGCCGCGGCGACGACGACGCAGCCGCCGTCCATGGCCATGGCGGCGTTCAACACCACGACGCACTCCCTGCTGGACACCCGGTTGATGATGGCCTGGGCCGACGCGCTCGAGGAATCCGGTCATCGCGAGAAGGCCAGCTACATCGCGCAGCGCCTGCGCGAGTTCCGCAACCCGGCTTCGGCGGAGTTCTTCGAGACCTGCAACGATCCGGCGCGGATGGCCGAGAGCCCGCGTCCTTACCAGTGCGAGCCGGCGCCCGAGAACCTGGGCTGGCAGAACTTCCGTCCCGGCGGCAGCGAATAGCCCGCGCCCGGCCGGGCCCCGGGGCGCCGGCGCACAATCCCGCACCGGCCCACCGGCCACCGCCTTGATCGAGGTTCACACCATGAACGCCCCCGACAAACTGCCCTCGCTGGATTCCGCCGCCCTAGGCCGCTTCGTCGACGAAGCCTGGCGCGAGCGCATCGTCCCTCAGTTGACCGACTACATCGCGGTGCCGGCCAAGAGCCCGCTGTTCGATCCTGAATGGGAGGCGCACGGGCTGATCGACCGCGTGGTGCGCGATGCGGCCGCCTGGGTCGAAGGCCGCAAGGTCGCCGGGTTGAAGCTGGAGGTCATCCGCGCGGAGGGCCGCACGCCGGTGATCTTCTTCGAAGTCGCATCCACCAAGCCTGGCAGCACCCAGACGGCGTTGATGTACGGCCACCTCGACAAGCAGCCCGAGTTCAACGGCTGGCGCAGCGACCTGGGGCCGTGGACACCGAAGATCGAGGACGGCAAGCTGTACGGCCGCGGCGGCGCGGACGACGGCTACGCGGTGTATGCCGCGGTCAGCGCCATCGAGGCGCTGAAGGCGCAGGACATCCCCCATCCGCGCATCGTCGGCCTGATCGAGAGCTGCGAGGAATCCGGCTCCTTCGACCTGCCGTTCTACCTGGACAAGCTGAAGGGCCGCCTGGGCGAAGTGAGCCTGGTGGTCTGCCTCGACTCCGGCGCCGGCAACTACGACCAGCTGTGGTTGACCAGCAGCCTGCGCGGCAACATCACCGGCACGCTGAAGGTCGAGATCCTCACGGAGGGCATCCACTCCGGTGACGCGAGCGGGCTCGTGCCTTCGAGCTTCCGTATCCTGCGCCAGGTGCTGGACCGCCTGGAGGATTCGAAGACCGGCGACCTGCTGCCTTCGGTCTTCCATTGCGAGATCCCGGCCGAGCGCATCGCCCAGGCCCGCGCCACCGCCGCGATCCTGGGCGACGAGGTGTGGAAGCGCTACCCCTGGGCCTGCGGAGCGGAAGGCGGCCTGGCCCTGCCGACCACGACCGATCCGGTCGAGGCGCTGCTGAACCGCACCTGGCGGCCGACGTTGTCGATCACCGGCGTCGACGGCATTCCGCCGCTCTCCAACGCCGGCAACGTGCTGCGCCCCTACACCGCCTTCAAGCTGAGCCTGCGCCTGCCCCCGCTGGTGCCGGGCCACGAAGCCGCGGTCGCCCTGAAGACGCTGCTGGAGGACAACGCGCCGTACAACGCCAAGGTCACGTTCGAGCCGGACGGCCGGGCGAACGACTGGGGCGCCACCGGCTGGAACGCGCCGGCGACGGATGCCTGGCTCGAAGGCGCGCTGGACGCCGCCTCGCGCACCCACTTCGACGCGCCCCTGGGCTACATCGGCCAGGGCGGGACGATCCCGCTGATGAACCTGCTGCAGCAGGGCTTCCCCCAGGCCCAGATGATGGTCTGCGGAGTGCTGGGGCCCAAGAGCAACGCCCACGGACCGAACGAATTCCTGCACCTGGGCTACGGCGAGCGGCTCACGGCGGCCGTCGCGGAGGTGATCGCGGCCCATCCGTGACGGATGCCGCGCCCCCGCGGGCCACTCCACGGTTTTGTGGGTGGCAAATCCGGCCGAGCGGCCTACATTGAGGGCCAGGATACCAAGGGGGTAGGGGAACGAGGAAAGGGCGGGGAGCGTCGGCTCCCCGCCCTTTGCTTCTTTCAGAGGCGTCGAGCGCCCCGGGCGATCAACGTTGCGCGAGGTTCGTCGCGTAAGGCTGGCGCAGCGTCGGGCCGACGCGCTGGTAGGTCTCCGTGTCGAACGGGTTCAGCTCGCCCTTGGCGCGGGCCGCCAGGAACTCGCCGCGGACTTCGTCGCGGGTCTTGCCGCCGGCGGCGACTGCCGTCTTCGACGCATCACCACCCTTGAACAGGGCAACGAAGCCTTCGCCGGCACCGGCGATCTCGGCCTGGCGCCACGCTTCGGGACGGAAGCTGGAGATGTTCTTGGCGCTGCGCTCGGCGATGTACTCGTTGCGGACCGCTTCGCGGGTCAGGCCGTTCGCCGACTGCGCGGCCGGCTGGGCGAGGATCGCTTCGCTGTCGAAGACGTTGCGCTCGGGCGACTGGGCGAAGGCGCCGGCGGCGGCGGTCAGGGCGATGGCGGCGAGGGCGATGTGGGCTTGCTTGGCAAACATGATGGTGTCCTTTCGGGTCTTGGTCAGACGGGAGCCGATCCTGCGGGGGCGCTCGTGGCGCGTCCTTTCAGCGGGGTATCGGCCTGTATCGATTGATGTTCGGGGGCCGGCTTACTTGGAGGCCAGGCGGGTGGGCTGGGCGCGCTCGACGGACGGGCGGTAGGCCACGGTCTCGTAGTCGAAGGCGTTGATCTCGCCGCTGGCGCGGGCGGCCAGGAACTCCGCGCGCACTTGCTGGCGGGTCAGGCCGGTCTCGGACTTGGCGGCGGGCAGCGCGATGGCGGTCTCGGTGTCGAAGACATTGCGCTCGGTCTTGTCGGCGGCGAAGGCACTGCCGGCAACGGCGAAGGCGAGGGCGGCGACGGCGATCTGGGCTTGCTTGGCGAACATGGTGGTCATCCTTTGAGTGAAACTGTCCAATCGTTTCCGGGCATGGCGTGAGGGCTTACTACTGCGCTCCGTCTTGTCCAGCCTCGGTGAGTCGTTTGACGTTTGCGGCTCATCGATGGGCTCAACTGTAGAGATGGTTGCTCAGGCAATAAATATCGGCGCCGCGTACAGCGTGTTCGCGGTTTGCAAATAATCCGGAGAAACCCTAGGACCGGTCGGGAGACCGGCCGGCGGCGAGCGCCGCGGATTCAGCCCCCGCGCGTCCAGTAGCCCGGGTCGCCGTAGCTGTGCTTGAGGAAGTCGATCCACAAGCGCACCCGCAGCGGCAGGTGGCGGGCGCTCGGAAAGACGGCGTGGATGCCGTTGGGCGGGGCGGCGAAGTCGTCCAGCACGCTCGTCAGGCGGCCGCTCGCGATGTCGGCCTGCACTTCCCATGTCGAGCGCCAGGCGATGCCGAGGCCCTCGCGGCACCACTCGTGCAGCACCTGGCCGTCGGTGCAGTCCAGCCGGCCGGAGGGCCGTAGGTGGATCACCTGGCCGTCGACCTGGAACGCCCAGCCGCGGGACTGGCTGGCTTCAGAACTCAGCGTCAGGCATTGGTGCCTGGCCAGTTCGCTCGGATGCTGCGGCGTGCCGGCCTTCAACAGGTAGCTGGGTGCGGCCACGCAAAGCCGCCGGTTGTCGGCCAGGCGGACGCTGATGAGGCTGGAGTCGGGCAGGTCGCCCACGCGAACCGCGCAGTCGTAGCCCTCGTTGACCAGGTCGATGACGCGGTCCGAAAGGTTCAGCGACAGGCTGACATCCGGATGGCGGGCAAGGAAGGCCGGCACCAGCGGTGCGAGGTGCCGCCGGCCGAAGCCGGCCGGGCCGGTGATCCGCAAGTGGCCGCTCGCCTTCACGCCGCCGGCCGACACGCTCGCCTCGGCGTTGTTGAAGTCCACCAGCAGCCGCTGGCAGTTCTCGAGGAAGGCGCTGCCTTCATGGGTAAGGCTGATGCGCCGGGTGGTGCGCTGCAGCAGCTTGACGCCCAGCCGCGCCTCGAGGGCGTCCATGCGGCGGCCTATGACCGCAGGCGCGACGCCTTCGGCCATGGCCGCCGCCGTCAGGCTTCCCTTGGTGGCCACGGCGACGAAGGTCTCGATCTGCTTCAGCCGGTCCATCGGCGCATCGTACGCCGGCCCATCTTTGCGTCCAAGTCACAAATCCATCGCGCTGGCGGTTCTTAATCTCTGGCCAGGTATCGAATAAATTGCCAAGCCATGGACCTCAAGCCGCCTGCGCCCCGCGCCGTGCTCTTCGATGCCTACGGCACGCTGTTCGACGTCTACAGCGTCGGGCTGGCGGCCGAGCAGCTTTTCCCCGGTGCCGGCGAACGGCTCGCCCAGCTGTGGCGGGACAAGCAGATCGAGTACACGCGCCTGGTCTCGATGAGCGGCCAGTACCAGCCCTTCTGGAGCTTGACCGGCGCGGCCCTGCAGTTCAGCGCGGCGCGCCTGGGCCTGGCGCTGACCTCAGAGGCCGAGCAGCGGCTGATGAACGAGTACCGCCACCTTTCGGCCTTCCCGGAGAACCATGCGGTGCTGGCCGAGCTGAAGCGGCGAGGCGTCCGGGCCGGCATCCTCTCCAACGGAGACCCGGAAATGCTCGCCGTGGCGGTCAAGAGCGCCGGCCTGTCCGACCTGATCGACCCGGTGCTCAGCGTGCACGAAACCCGCCGCTTCAAGACCGACCCGGCCGCCTACGCCATCGGCCCGGCCGCGCTGGGCCTGCCGGCGCGCGAGATCCTCTTCGTCTCCAGCAACGGCTGGGATGCGATAGGCGCCACCTGGTACGGCTTCACCACGCTGTGGGTCAACCGCATGGGCCTGCCCGCCGAGCGCCTGGGCACCGAGCCCACCCGTACCGGCCGCAGCCTGCGCGAAGTCCTGGACTTCTTCCCTTCCTGAACCTCACGAGAAAACTGCAAGAGGCAACCCCGATGAGCGAACGCATCTCCCTCCACGGCCTGCAGGTCGATCGCCAACTCAAGACCTTCATCGACGAGCAGGTGCTGCCGGGCACCGGCGTCGAAGCGGGCGACTTCTGGGCCGGCTTCGACCGCATCGTCCACGACCTCGCGCCCAAGAACGCGGCCCTGCTGGCCGAGCGCGACCGCCTGCAGGCGGCGATGGACGAGTGGCATCGCGCCAACCCCGGTCCGCTGGACAGGAAGGCGAAGCAGAAGGCCTATCGCAAGCACCTGGAGAAGATCGGCTACCTCGTCGAAGAGCCGGCCGACGCCAAGGCGAAGACGAAGAACGTGGATGCGGAGCTCGCTGCGCAGGCCGGGCCGCAGCTCGTCGTGCCCATCACGAACGCCCGTTATGCGCTGAACGCGGCCAATGCGCGCTGGGGCTCGCTCTACGACGCCCTGTATGGCACCGACGCGCTGCCGGAGACGGATGGCGCCGAGAAGGGCCCGGGCTACAACCCGGTGCGTGGCGCCAAGGTGATCGAGTACGCCCGCCACGTGCTGGACCGCACCGCGCCGCTGGCGCAGGGCTCGCACGTGGACTCCACCGGCTACCGCGTCGAGGGCGGCGCGCTCGTCGTCACGCTGAAGGACGGCACGACGACCGGCCTGAAGAAGAACAAGCACTTCATCGGCTACCAGGGCGCGGCCAGCAATCCATCGTCCATCCTGCTCGAGCACAACGGCCTGCACCTGGACATCCGCATCGACCGCGAGACGCCGATCGGCCAGAACGACCCGGCAGGCGTTTCGGACCTGGTGGTCGAGGCGGCCCTGTCCACCATCCTCGACCTCGAGGACTCGGTGGCCGTGGTCGACGCGGCCGACAAGGTGCTGGCCTACGGCAACTGGCTGGGCATCCTCAAGGGCACGCTGACCGAGACCTTCGTCAAGGGCGGCAAGCAGATGACGCGCGGCCTGAACCCCGACCGCGTCTACACCGCGCCCAAGGGCCAGGGCACCGTCACGCTGCATGGCCGCTCGCTGCTCTTCGTGCGCAACGTCGGCCACCTGATGACCAACCCGGCCATCCTCTGGGGCACCGAAGGCCGCGAGATCCCCGAGGGGATCATGGATGCGGTGATCACCACCGCCATCGCGATGCACGACCTGCAGGGCCACGGCGTGAACGGCCTGCGCAACTCGCGCACCGGCAGCGTCTACATCGTCAAGCCCAAGATGCACGGCCCGGCCGAAGTGGCCTTTGCCGACGAGCTCTTCGGCCGCGTGGAGAAGCTGCTGGGCCTGCCGAAGCACACCGTCAAGCTGGGCATCATGGACGAGGAGCGCCGGACCTCGGTCAACCTCAAGGCCTGCATCGCCGCCGCGAAGTCACGCGTGGCGTTCATCAACACCGGCTTCCTCGACCGCACGGGCGACGAGATGCACACCGCCATGCACGCCGGCCCCA
>CAMLGG010000240.1 GCA_946479475.1 uncultured Ideonella sp.
CGCCCCGGCTCGGACTACCAGTTCAGCCTGAACCTGCTCAAGCGCTTCAAGGAGGCCGTGCCCGAGGTGCCGACCAAGAGCGGCCTGATGGTGGGCCTGGGCGAGACGGATGAAGAGATCCTCGGGGTGATGCGCGACCTCCGCGCCCACGGCGTCGACATGCTCACCATCGGCCAGTACCTCGCCCCTTCGGGGCATCACCTGCCGGTGCGCCGCTACGTCCACCCCGACACCTTCAAGATGTTCGAGGTGGAGGCCGCCAAGATGGGCTTCAGCCACGCCGCCGTCGGCGCCATGGTGCGTTCGAGCTACCACGCCGACAAGCAGGCGCAGCAGGCAGGCGTCGTCGCCTGAAGCGGGAAGGAGGCTCAGGCCTCCTTCAGCAGGTCTTCGATCAGCCCGTGCAGGGCCGCGAAATCCGGCTCGCCGACGTACTTCTTGACGATCCCGCCGCGCTTGTCGATCAGGAAGGTGGTGGGCGTCAGGCGCACGTCGCCGAAGGCCTTGGCGATGCTGCCGGTGTTGTCGATGGCCACGCCGAAGGGCAACTGGCGTGACTGCGCATAGTTCGACACATACGCCGGCGGGTCGTAGCTCATGGCCACCGCCAGGGTGTCGAAGCCTCGCGCCTTGAACTTCTCGTGGGTGGCGATGATCTGCGGCATCTCGTGCATGCAGGTCGTGCAACTGGTGGCCCAGAAGTTCACCAGCATCACCTTGCCCTGCTGCGCCTTCAGATTCGAGCCTGCGCCGTCCAGGAGGGTGTAGCGTACGTCTGGCGCGTTTTCGCGCGCTGAACAGGCGGCCAGGCCGAAGGCGCCCGCGGCAAGGCCGAGCGACAAGGCAAGATGGCGGCGACGCTGGATATCCATGGAGGTGAGGCGATGAAGCGACGCGAGTTTACGACGGCGGCCGGCGGCGCGCTCCTGGCGGGGCTTGGCCTGGCTGCCCCCGCCCGGGCGGCGTTGGGCGGGTTCTTGAGCGAAGGCGATGCTTCGCTGGGCGTCAAGACGGCCCTCGAGCGGGGTGCACGCGAGGCGGTGAGCCTTCTCGGCCGGCCCGACGGGTTCCTGAAGAATCCGAAGGTCATGATCCCGCTGCCGGGCGTTCTGAAGGACGCGGCGCAGATCCTGAAGTTCGCTGGCCAGCAGCAGAAGGTGGACGAACTGGTCACCGCCATGAACCGCGCCGCCGAGGCAGCCGTGCCTGAAGCGGAGGCACTGCTGCTGGACGCGGTGAAATCGCTCACCGTGGCCGACGCGGTGAAGATCGTGCGGGGCAACGACACCTCCGTCACCCAGTATTTCTCGAGCCGCACCCGCGCTCCCCTGGGCGAGAAGTTCCTGCCCATCGTCACGGCGGCGACGGAGAAGGTCTCGCTGGCCGAGAAGTACAACGCCGTGGCAGGCAAGGCCAGCAGCTTCGGCCTGGTGAAGAAAGAAGACGCCAACGTCCAGGTCTACGTGACGCGCAAGGCGCTCGACGGCCTGTACTGGATGATCGGCGAGGAAGAGAAGAAGATCCGCCGGGATCCGGTGGGCACCGGCAGCGACATCCTGCGCAAGGTCTTCGGCGGCTGAGCGAGCCGTTCAGAGCGTCCGCGAGAGCTCGAAGATCAGCGCCGAGGGCAGCGAGGCCAGCACCGCGTCGCGGCCCAGCGTGGCGTGCTGGCGCTGGCCCTCGTTGGAGAGCGCGAAGCCGTGCCCCTCCTGGGCGATCTCGATGAAGACGAAGTCCGGCACGTCCGCCTCGATGCCCTGGCGCAGGCGGGCGAAGCGTTGCCCTGACAGCGAAGATTCGTAGATGACGGCCTGCGGCAGCGCGTCGCGGCAGAACTCCTCCGCCTCTTCGACCGAGCCGACGAAGTCCACCACCAGTCCCATGTGCCGGGTGGCCTCGCGAATGTCGTTGCGCAGGTCGCGCCGCACGGCGATCACCAGCACATGCGCGCCGGCCAACGGCTTGGAGTTGTCCGAGACGCCGAATCCCTGGTCGATCTCGATCGCGGTGACCCCCTCCAGCTGTTCGGTCACCGTCTGCGGGAACTCCAGGGTCACCGCGGCGATGCCTTCCGGCCCGTCGATGCGCTCCAGGCCCAGCTTCAGGGTCCTGGCGATCTGCTGGACGAGCCGCCAGCTGAGGGTGTCCAGCGCGTCAGGCGCTGCGTCGTCGTCGTTCAGCGCCACCACGCCGTTTTCCAGCTCTGCCGGCGGGCGGTGGCTGAAGTGGCAGCTCAGGCGTGCATGCGGCGGCCAGGGGCGCAGGTCGATTCGGAATTCCAGGTGGGCCAGCGCATGTTCCAAGGTCCAATCGACCAGAGCCTGAAGGAGCGTGTGCAGCAAGGTCGCGTCGACGATGACCTCGACCGGGCGCATGGCCTGGCGGACATCGATGCCCCGAGCCGAAATCTCTCGTCCGCGCTGCACCAGCACGTCACGCAGCATCTGCGTCAGGCTGAGCGCCTCGGGGGACTGGCGGATGCGGCCCGACGCGAACCTTGCGAGCTGCTGGCCGATCATGCCTGCCCGCCGGGCTTGCTCGATCTCGTCGCGCAGGGCACGCAGGCCGGGCCGGTCGATCTTCCCGGTCGTGGCGAGTGCCGTGACGCGTTCCAGCGCGCTCGACAGCGAACTTCCGATCTCGCTGCCGATCTGCGCGATCAGCGCACGGAAATGCTCTTCCTGGCCTTCGGGCGGCCATGGATCATTCGTGGCACGCATGGTGGGGGGAAGACGTTCGGGCGCGTTCATGTCGGATCGGTGTCGGGTCAGCGGAAGCCCGTTGAGCTGGCCGCAATGGTGACCGTTTGTGACAGGCTGGCACATCCCCCAGATGTTGGGATGCGCGACGTCGCACAAGTGATCCGTGTGAACTACTGCGCGTTTCAGGTTGTCGCGGCGATCTCGCCCAGCAAGGAAGCGAGTTCGATGGGCGCCGAGATCATCGGGTCGTGCCCGGTGGCCAGCGTGCTGACCCGCCAGCTCGGGTCTCTGCGTGCTCTCTCGCGACTGGCCGCGATGGTGGGCAGGGCCGGGGCATTGCAGTCGATGAAGTGCCTGGTCAGGGCGCGCCACCTGGCCTCGTCGAAATGCAGCGCCTCGTCGTAGCAGCCGCCGGGCTGGTCGCATTGCCGACGGGCCACCCACTCCCGATCGTCGCCCGTCAGCCCGAACACCGATGGATCCGGTGCGGCAATGCCGCCGTGTTCGGCGATGGCGGCACGGCGCTCCGCCTGCGTGGCCGGAGTGTGGGTGCTGGACCAGCGCTCGCCGCTGCGCGGCACCACCGCATCGAGGTACACCAGCGCGGCGAGCCGGCTGCCGGCCCGCTCGGCGACCCCGGTGATCACCATGCCGGCGTAGCTGTGGCCCACCAGCACTGCGCGCTGAAGCTCCTCCGCCTCGAGCGTGGCAACCACGTCCTGCACGTGCGTCGAGAGCCCGACGTCATGGCGGGCGAGGTGGCGGCGCGCGCCCAGGCCGGTCAGGTCCACAGCGAAGGCGCGGTGGCCGGCCGACCAGATCAACGGCAGCAGCTTTCGCCAGCACCACGCGCCATGCCAGGCGCCATGCACCAGAACGAAGTCGGCCATCGTGCTGCTCCTCTCCAGGCGAAGGGCGACCGGATAATGCCTCGATGACTCTCGGCTCGGCCCACCCATCGCGATCGCGGCACGGCGCCGCCCGTGCCGGGATGATCGCACTGCCGCTGGCGCTGTGGGGCTGCTCGCCTGCTCTGAACTGGCGTGAAGTCCGGCTGCAGGAGCCTGGCCTGGTGGCGATGTTCCCCTGCCGGCCGGTGGCCCAGACGCGCGAGGTGAGCCTGGCTGGCCGTCCGCTCTCCATGAAGCTGCAGGCCTGCGAGGCCGACGGCGGCACCTACGCCGTCATGGCGGTGCAGGCGACGGACCCGTCCGCGGTGAATGCGATGCTGGAGTCCCTGCGCGACACGAGCCTGGCCAAGCTCGACGCAGCGGGCATCGCTTCGTCCCCGCAGGCCGGCTGGCGGGTCGCCGGCATGACGCCCCAGCCAGCCGCCGGCAGATGGACGGTGACGCACGCGCGAGGCGCCGACAAGCCTGCCCGGATGGACACTGCACTCTTCGCTCGCGGCGCCTGGGTGATCCAGGCCAGCGTGATCGGCCCGGCGGCCTCCGTCGAGCGGGCCAGCGAGCCCTTTTTCGAGGGCCTCGCCTTCGCGCACTGAGCCTCGCGGTCATCGCCAATAATGGCCGGATGGCCGGACTGGTGATCGTTGCGCACGAACCTCTGGCGACTGCCCTGAAGGCCGTCGCCGGGCATGTGTTCCCGGATCGCGCGGCCGCGCTGGTGGCCGTGGACGTGCCCGCGCCATGGTCGGCGGAGGAGGCCGAGGCGGCGCTGCGCAATGCTGTCGCGCAAGCGGGCGGCGACACGAACGAGATCCTGATCCTGGCCGACGTCTTCGGAGCGACCCCGTGCAATGCCGCCCAGCGCGTGGCCGATGGCAACCGCTGGCGGCTCGTGGCCGGTGTCAACGTACCGATGCTGTGGCGTGCCCTCTGCTACGCCGAACGTCCGCTGGACGAACTCGTCGAGCGAGCCCTGGCCGGTGCCACCCAGGGCGTGATGCCGGCCTCGCCCCAGAAACCCCAGGACCAGCCACTACACTCGCTGCCGAATGATCCGTCGCAACGTCACCATCAGCAATAAGCTGGGCCTGCACGCCCGCGCGTCGGCCAAGCTCACGAAGCTGGCAGGCAGCTTCCAGGCCGAGGTCTTCATGACCCGCAACGGCCGGCGCGTGAACGCCAAGAGCATCATGGGCGTGATGATGCTGGCGGCGGGTATGGGCGCGGAAGTCGAGGTCGAGATCGAAGGGCCGGACGAGCAGGCGGCGATGGATGCCATCGTCTCGTTGATCGACGACAAGTTCGGCGAAGGCCAGTAGCCGCCAGGGCGGCTCGGCCTCGGCTCATTCGCCGAGGAAGTGCTTGCGATAGCGCGCCGGCAAGTCGGCCAGGCGAAGCAGCATCGGCAGGTCGGCGGTGTTGAAGTCGGGATCCCAGGCCGGCGCGCCGAGCACCCTCGCTCCGCATCGCAGGTAGCCCTTGACCAGCGCAGGCGCCTCGACGGCCAGGCTCTGGTCCAGTTCGTCCACCGGCAGGGCCAGGCGGGGCCGCACCTGGTATTCGACGCCGGCCAGGTGCGCTTCGCGCAGGCGCGCCCACAGACTCGCAGCGGTGTGGCCGCCGTCGCGCATCCCTATGCTGGCGCAGCCAACGACCGTGTCGAGGCCGTTGTCCTTCATGAACGCCGCCAGGGCACCCCACAGCGCCAGGATCACCCCGCCTGCCCGATGGTCAGGGTGCACGCAGGAGCGGCCCAGCTCGGCCATGCGTTCCCGCAGCGGCCGCAGGCGCGTCAGGTCGAACTCCGTGTCGCTGTAATAGCCTCCGGCGCGCCGCGCCGCGGCCGGCGTAAGGACGCGGTAGGTGCCGATGACTTGCGCCGGCGTGTCGCCATGAGGCAGGGTGCGAACCAGCAGGTGTTCGCAGAAGTCGTCGAACAGGTCGGCATCGTGACCTGGCGGCGTGCCGGTGGGCACGTTCAGGCGGGCACCCATCTCATCCACGAAGACGTCGTGGCGAAGACGCTGTGCTGCGCGCACTTCGTCGGCGTGCCTCGCCCAGGTCACCTCGAAGTCGGGGCTGGCGGCGGACTCGACGGCCGTGATGGACGGACTCGGCCGTGCCACCGGCATCGGAGGCTGGCGCCGGACTTTCGGGACCAGCATCCCCAAACCCAGACGGAAGTCCAGCAAACTGGTCAGGGGCAGGGTGGGGCTGGGCAGTTCCTTCATGACAGCGTCTTCCTTTGGCATCCTCGGCAGGGATGCTCGCCCCGTGCGATGACCCGCGCATGACCGCGGGGTGACGTTCGCGTGACAGGCCGGTTCGGGAGGGCCGCTGGGAGCGTCGGCCCGCTGCTAAAGTGGCCGCATGAGCATCCAGGTCTTCGGTCAGCCGGTGTCTCGTGGCGTGGCGATCGGGCGTGCCGTGCTGGTGGCGTCCAGCCGGGTCGACGTGGCCCATTACTTCATCGATCCCGATCAGGTCGACGCCGAAGTCGCGCGCCTGCGGGATGCCCGAAACGAGGTCGCCGCCGAACTGGTCGCCTTGAAGAGCGAGGTGCCCGAAGAGGCGCATGCCGAGCTGGTGGCCCTGCTCGACGTCCACCTGATGCTGCTGCACGATGAGCTTCTGTCCGACGCGACGAAGCAGTGGATCGTCGAGCGTCACTACAACGCCGAATGGGCGATGTCCGCACAACTCGAGGTCATCGCCCGCCAGTTCGACGAGATGGAGGATGACTACCTCCGCGAGCGCAAGGCCGACCTGGAGCAGGTCGTCGAACGCCTGCTCAAGGCCATGTCGCGGCAAGCGGGCCCAGGGTCCGCCGCGAACGCCGGCGCGGCACGCGACTTCGCGGGGGAGGACCCGCTCATCCTGGTGGCGAGCGACATCGCTCCTGCGGACATGCTGCAGTTCAAGCGCAGCGTCTTCACCGGCTTCATCACCGACGTTGGCGGCCGGACTTCGCACACCGCCATCGTGGCGCGCAGCATGGACATTCCGGCGGTCGTGGGTGCACGCGAAGCGAGCCGAATCGTGCGGCAGGACGACTGGATCATCATCGACGGGGACGCGGGGATCGTGATCGTGAACCCGTCTCCGATCGTCCTGGAGGAATATCGCTTCCGGCAGCGGCAGATCGAGCTGGAGCGCGCCAAGCTGAACCGCCTGCGGCACACGCCTTCAGTCACGCTCGACGGGCAGGTGGTGGATCTGCTGGCCAACATCGAGCTGCCCGCGGATGCCGCACCGGCGATCGAGGCCGGCGCCGTCGGGGTGGGCCTGTTTCGCAGCGAGTTCCTGTTCATGAATCGCGACGGCCAGTTGCCCGGCGAGGAGGAGCAGTTCGAGGCGTACCGCTCGGTGGTGCAGGCGATGGGTGGCTTGCCGGTGACCATCCGAACCGTCGATATCGGCGCGGACAAGCCGCTGGATCGAATGTCGGCTCATGAGCTGAGGCACGAGCACTCGCTCAATCCCGCGTTGGGCCTGCGCGCCATCCGGTGGAGCCTCGCGGAGCCCGAGATGTTCGGGGAGCAGCTGCGCGCGATCCTGCGGGCGAGCGCCTTCGGAAAGGTTCGGATCCTCATCCCGATGGTGGCGCAGGTGGCCGAAGCTCGCCAGGTTGTCCAGGCCATCGAGCGGGCAAAGACCCAGCTCGACGAGGCGGGCCATGCCTATTCCAGGGTCGAACTGGGGGCGATGATCGAGGTGCCCGCGGCGGCTCTCATGATGCCGACGCTCGTGCGGCATTTCGACTTCGTTTCGATAGGAACGAACGACCTCATCCAGTACACCCTGGCCATAGACAGGGCAGACGAGGCGGTGGCTCACCTGTACGACCCGTGGCACCCGGCCGTGTTGCAGCTGGTCGAGCGCACGATCGCATGCGCGAACGAAGCGGGCAAGGGGGTCAGCGTTTGCGGGGAGATGGCCGGCGATCCCTCCTTCACCGAGCTGCTTTTGGCCATGGGCCTGCGCAGCTTTTCGATGCACCCCGCGCAGATCGCTTCGATCAAACAGCGGGTGCTGAGAGCCGATGTCCGCGCCTTGCGGACGCAGTTGGGCGCCGTGCTGGCCTCCGAGTCTCCGCTGGAGGCGTCGGCCTCCCTGCTGAGGCAGAAGCCTCACTGAAGCCGCGGGCCGAATCCACATTCCTCCTTTCGGCCGGCAAGAGGCTTGCGCCGAGCTCGAAACATCTGCTATAGTCATTGGCTCGGTTGCGCACCGCCTTCGACGTTTGAAACAAGACGACGAAGGGGTTTCGAAGCCCACCAGGGTTTCGGCAACCGGTGAAGGTGGTTTGAAAGTCAAATGCCCAAGCAGTTGACAAGGTTTTTAAATCGAACCATAATCCACCTTCTTTGCTGATCACTGATCGGCGACGTCGAAAAGCACTGCTGACGACGAAGTTCTTTAACAAGTAACAGCCGATAAGCGTGGGTGTTTGGAGTTGAGTGCTTTGGGC
>CAMLGG010000241.1 GCA_946479475.1 uncultured Ideonella sp.
GAGCTGGTCCATCTCCTCGTAGTCGCCCTGCTGCAGGTCGACGATCTCGCGCTCGGAGGAGCCGCTGATGAGGATCATCGGGAAGCAGTTGGTGGTCGCGTTCGCCAGCGCGGTCAGGCCGTTCAGGAAGCCCGGGGCGGAGACCGTCAGGCAGATGCCCGGCTTCTGGGTGAGAAAGCCCGCGGCCGCGGCGGCGTTGCCGGCATGCTGCTCGTGGCGGAAGGAGATCATCCGCATGCCCTCGGCCTGCGCGAGCCGGGTCAGGTCGGTGATGGGGATGCCGGGGAGACCGAAGATCGTGTCGATGCCGTTGAGCTTCAACGCATCGAGCACCAGGTGGAAGCCGTCGGTCTGCGCACGGACCGGTTGTTCGGCAGCGGCGGCCTCCTTGCGGGCCGCTGGTGGGTTGTCGAGGACGGTGGACATGAGTCTCCTTCAGGTATCCCGGGTGGGAATCAATGGCGTGCGGCGACTATCATTCGTGGGCCTCGATTTCTCCGTTGACCGCGGTCAACATTCAAAAAATCAAGCGCCGTACCCATGACGTTGCTCGCCAGCCATCCCGAGAAGAACGTGATCCGCCTGGAGCTCAAGCACAACGACGTGCTGAAGGACCTGGACGATGCCGAGCGCGAGGAGCTCGAGCCCTACATGTCGGTGTTCGACGGCGGCAAGGGCGACTTCCTGCTCTACCAGGGCGTGCGCGAGATGGAGCAGTACTTCATCATCGACGGCATCCTCAAGCGCGTCGTGTCGAACCAGGAAGGCAAGGAGATGATCCTGCGCTTCGCCGACGAGAACGACATGGAGACGAGCTACGCCGCCTGGCGCCTGGGCACGCCCACGCCCTACGGCATCGTCTGCGTCACCAAGGCCCGCGTGATCCGCATGCCGCTGAAGGAGTGGGCCGCCTTCCTCGATGCCCACCCGAAGGCCAAGGCCTCGTTCGAGTTCTACGTGATGCGGGTGATGAGCGAGATCATGGCCCACACCATCACGCTGCACCTGCTCGATGCGCCGGGGCGGGTGCACCGCTTCGTGCGCAAGCATCCCGATCTGGTCGACCGCATTCCGCAGAAGCAGCTGGCGTCGTACCTGAACCTTTCCGCAGAGACGCTCAGCCGCCTGAGGCACAGCGGAAAGATCTAGCCGCTGCAGCGGCCAGATCTTTCCGCGATGCGGCGAATGTTCGGCTTCCCCAGCCCCTTGCGCGAAGGGGCTCCGGCATGAAGGACCGAACCCACCAGCCTCCCTTCGAAAGGGAGGCTCCAGCTTGGAAGACAAGGCAGGCAGGGCGGCCGGCCGCCCTGCTTCCTAGTCCACCGGCTGCTCCTCCGCGAAGGCCGGCTTGGCCTTCGGGGTGCGCACCAGCGAGATCGCCTTCGAGATCAGCGGCCAGGCCAGCATCAGCAGCGCCAGGCTCGTGATGGTGCCCACCAGCGGGTTGGACCACATGATCCCGACCTCGCCTTGCGAGACCAGCATGGCCTGTCGGAAGGAGTCCTCGGCCTTGTCGCCCAGCACCAGCGCCAGCACCAGCGGCGCAAGCGGGTAGTCGAGCTTCTTGAAGACGTAGCCGATGACGCCGAAGCCGAGCATGAACCAGACGTCGAGCATCGCGTTGTGCACCGTGAAGGCGCCGATGGCGCAGATCACGATGATCACCGGGGCAACGATCGAGAACGGGATGCGCAGGATCGACGCGAACAGCGGCACCGTCGAAAGCACGACGATCAGGCCCGCGAGGTTGCCCAGGTACATGCTGGCGATCAGGCCCCAGACGAAGTCCTTCTGCTCGGTGAACAGCAGCGGCCCGGGCTGCAGGCCCCAGATCAGCAGGCCGCCCAGCAGCACCGCCGCGGTGGGCGAGCCGGGGATGCCGAGCGCGAGCATGGGCAGCAGCGCGCTCGTGCCTGCCGCGTGCGCCGCCGTCTCCGGCGCGACCACGCCCTCGACCTCGCCGGTGCCGAACTTCTCGCCGTTCTTCGACATCTTCTTGGCCAGGCCGTAGCTCATGAAGGAGGCCGGGGTCGCGCCGCCCGGGGTGATGCCCATCCACATGCCCACGATGGAGCTGCGGATCGAGGTCATCCAGTAGCGCGGCAGCTGCTTCCAGGTCTCCCACACCACCTTCGGGTTGATCTTCGCGGACTTGCCCGAGAAGCTCAGGCCCTCCTCCATCGACAGCAGGATCTCGCCGATGCCGAACAGGCCGATCACCGCGATCAGGAAGTCGAAGCCGCGCATCAGGTCGGGGATGCCGAAGGTCATGCGCAGCTGGCCGGTCACGGTGTCCATGCCGACGGTGGCCAGGGCGAAGCCGAGCGCCATCGACACGAGCACCTTGAATGGCGATCCCTTGCCCATTCCCACGAAGCTGCAGAAGGTCAGCAGGTAGACGGAGAAGAACTCCGGCGCCCCGAACTTCAGCGCGAACTTCGCGACCAGCGGCGCGAGGAAGGTGATCATCAGCACCGCGACGAAGGCGCCGACGAAGGACGAGGTGAAGGCCGCCGTGAGCGCCTCGCCCGCCTTGCCCTTCTGTGCCAATGGATAGCCGTCGAAGGTGGTGGCCACCGACCAGGGCTCGCCCGGTATGTTGAACAGCACCGAGGTGATCGCACCGCCGAACAGCGCGCCCCAATAGATGCACGACAGCATCACGATCGCCGAGGTGGGCGACATGGTGAAGGTCAGCGGCAGCAGGATGGCAACGCCGTTGGCGCCGCCGAGGCCCGGCAGCACGCCGATGAGAACGCCTAGGGTGATGCCGATGAACATCAGGCCGATGTTCATCGGCGTGAGCACCACGGCGAAGCCCTGGAACAGGGCGGAGATCTCTTCCATTTGAATCTGCTCCTGCCCGGTTTCAGTAGCCGAGGAAGGCCAGCGGATCGAGGGCGCCCTTGTAGAGCGGCACCTTGAACCAGACCTCGAACATCGCGAAGAACAGCGCGTTGACGGCCAGGCCGACGACCGCGCTCTTCAGCCACGAGTACTTGCCCAGCCACACCATGAACAACGCGATGAAGATCGCGGAGGCGATGTACTGGCCGAGCACCATGATCACGCCGACGTACAGCACCGAAGGGCCCAGCACCGAAAGCACGCGCTTGAGCTGCTCGCTGTCGACGAAGGTGCCTCCGTTGGAGGACTTCGAGAACAGCGACTGGTACAGGATGCCGACGCCGCCGATGGCGAGGATGGCGCCGATGTAGAAGGGGAAGTAGCCGGGGCCGGGGCCATCGCTGGTCCAGCCGGCGCCCAGGCGCCGGGCCTCGACCACGACGACCAGGCCGACCATCGTCAGCAGCGCGGCCACCAGCGCATCGACCCGGTTGTTGCGCGCCATCGGGCGGGCTTCGACCGAAGGCTGTTCATGAGCCATGGATCGCTCCAGTGAAGGAATAAGGGGCCGGCGGCGCGCTTACTGCTGCGCGACGATGAAACCGGCCTCGGTCATCAGGGCCTTGTGCGCCGATTCGGCCGTGGCGAGCCACTTCTGGAAGTCGGCGCCCGACATCGCGGTCGTGTTGAAGGCGCCCTTCTCCATGTACTCCTTCCAGTCCGGCGTCTCGCGAACCTTGTTCATCAGGTTCACGTAGTAGGCCTGCTGGTCCGGCGTGACGCCGGGGGCCATGAAGATGCCGCGCAGCATCACGTAGTCGGTGGGGACGCCGGCCTCCTTGCAGGTCGGGATGTCCGCCCAGGACTGGGTCTCGGTGACCTTGGTCTTGTAGGGCATGCGCTCGTGGTCGAAGACGCACAGCGGCCGCAGCGAGCCGGCGCGCCATTGCGCCACCGCTTCGATCGGGTTGTTCACCGTCGAGTTGATGTGGTCGCCGACGAGCTGCACGGCCACTTCGCCACCGCCCTTGAAAGGCACGTAGATGAACTTCGTGCCGGTCGCCTTCTCGAGGCCGACGGTGATGATCTGGTCCTCCTGCTTGGAGCCCGTGCCGCCCATCTTGAACTTGCTCGGGCCGGCAGCCTTGACGGCGGCGATGTACTCCGAAGCGGTCTTGTACGGCGACGCGGCGTTGACCCACAGCACGAACTGGTCGAGCGCCATCATCGAGACGGGCGTCATGTCCTTCCAGTTGAAGGGCACGCCGGTGGCCATGGGCGTGGTGAACAGGTTGGACAGGGTGATGATGATCTTGTGCGGGTCGCCCTTGGCGCCCTTGATGTCGAGGAAGCCCTCTGCGCCAGCACCGCCGGACTTGTTCACGACGATCATCGACTGGTTCATCAGCTTGTGCTTGACGATGATCCCCTGGATCAGGCGCGCCATCTGGTCGGCGCCGCCACCGGTGCCCGCGGGCACCACGAATTCAACCGGCTTGGCGGGCTCCCAGGCCCATGCGGGCGCGGCCAGCGCCATCGCGCCGGCGGCCATTGCAGTGATTCGCGCGACGAAGCGCGCCGGGATCGAGAGGCGGGATGCTGCTGCGTTCATGCCATGTCTCCTGTGGACGCTCCCGAAGGGGAGTCGTATGCGTGTGTGAAGACATGGTCGAACCGCGGTCGGCAAAGCGCCGTTGACCGCAGTCAAGATTCCGGGAAGGCCGCGTGCGCGTTTACGCCGACGCCGCAAGTGACGAAGGTCACTTCCCTTCAACGAAGGCTCGTCTCCCGACGAGCCGTGTGGCGACGAGCCTACAGGCCGATGCGCGCAGCCTGATAGCGCAGGACCGCGGCGCGAGCGGGCTGCGTGGGCTCGAGACGATCCGCCTCGACCTGCATCGCGCGCATGGTCTTCACTTCATCGATGATCTGGTGGGGGTTCGCCAAGGCCGCCAGCAGCGTGCGGGTTTCGAGCAAGAGGGTTCGGGCCGCGCGGCGAACGCGCGGCGATCTGCTCAGGTGATAGAGGGCAAGGGCGAAATGCACTTCAGGCTCCCGGTCCGATGACAACTGGGAGCCATTTTCTCAGGGTTTACCTGTATGCCGCCTGACGGCGGACAAGAAACCTCAGGGAGGAGTTGGCAAGGAATCGGGCTTGTCGGCCGCCTCGCCCGCGCTCCCGCGCGACGCCAGCAGGCGCGTCAGCAAGGTGCCGACGATCACCACCCCCGCGGCGCCGGCGATCGGTGCCGCGTAGTGCAGCACCGGCCATTGCGCGTCGATCCAGCCCTTGACCGCCGGGTCGCTGATGGCCATCTCCCCGGAGACCCAGCCGAGCAGCGCCGCGCCCAGCGTGACGATGACCGGCCAGCGCGTCATCAGCTTCAGCAGCAGGGTGCTCGCGAAGACGACCAGCGGGATCGAGATGGCCAGGCCGATGACGAGCAGCAGGGTGCTGCCCTTGGCGGCGGCAGCCACCGCGATCACGTTGTCCAGGCTCATCACCAGGTCGGCCAGCAGGATGGTCTTGATGGCTGCCGCCATGCCGCTCGCAGTGGCGTGGCCGTCCTTGCCCTCCTCGCCTTCGGGCATCAGCAACTGCAGCGCGATCCAGAGCAACAGCGCCGACCCCACCAGCTTCAGGTACGGCAGGCGCAGCAGCTCGACCGCCAGCAGCGTCAACCCGATGCGCATGACCACCGCCGCGCCGCTGCCCCACGCAACCGCGCGCTTCTGCTGCTCGGGCGGCAGGCTGCGCGCGGACAGGGCGATCACCACCGCGTTGTCTCCCGACAGGACGATGTTGACGCCGATGATCTGCAGCAGGGCGATCCAGAACTCGGGGGTGGCGAGGGACATGGGGCGGTCTCCCGGCGGGGCGGCAAAGCGGCCCGGTCCCTCGCGGGAGCCGGGCCGGTGAAGGCGGCTCAGGCGGTGCCGGTCAGGCCCGGGCTCCCTGGGCGGCGGGCTCGACGCGTGGCGTGCCCGTGCTCGGCACGAACATCGCCTCGGCCATCTGGCGCTGGCGCAGCGGGCGCAGCACGAACCAGGCGAGCAGCGCGGCGGCGGCGTTCATGAAGCTGGCGGCGATGAACACCGCGTGCCAGCTGCCGGTGGCCGACATCAGGACGCTCGACAGCGGCACCAGCAGCGAGGCCGTGCCCTTGGCGGTGTAGAGCATGCCGGCGTTGGAGGCGGCGTACTTGGAGCCGAAGGTGTCGGCGCAGGTCGACGGAAACAGGCTGTAGATCTCGCCCCAGGCGAAGAACACCAGGCCGGTCAGCACCACGAAGGCCACCGGGTTCGAGCCGAACTGGTACAGCGCGAGGATGCCGACGGATTCGAGGGCGAAGCAGATGAACATCGTCTGCTCGCGGCCGATCTTGTCGGAGACCCAGCCGAAGAACGGACGCGTCACGCCGTTGAGCACGCGGTCGATGGCCAGCGCGAAGGTCAGCGCGGGCAGCACCAGGCCCATGATGTTGACCGGCACGTCGATGATCTTGAAGTCCTTGGCGATGGGCGCCAGCTGCGCGGTGGCCATGAGGCCGCCGGCCGCCACCATCACGAACATCGCGTACATGACCCAGAACACCGGCTTGCGCAGCACCTCGGAAGGGGCGTAGTCGCGGCGGCTCTGCGTGAGGTGCGAGGCCGGCGAGCTGCCCTTCTTCACGTAGAGGTTCGGGTTCGCGAGGAACAGCGACATCAGCATCACGATCGCGCCCTGGCCGATGCCGAAGTACAGGAAGGCGGACTCGTAGCCCTGCGACTTGATCATCATCGTGATCGGCAGGATGGTCAGCGCCGAGCCGGCTCCGAAGCCCGCGGCCGTGAGGCCCGCGGCGAGGCCGCGGCGGTCCGGGAACCACTTCAGCGCGTTGCCCACGCAGGTGCCGTAGACAGCACCGGCGCCGACGCCGCTGATGGCCGCCGCGACGTACAGCAGCGGCAGCGAATCGGCGAAGGAGTTCAGGACCCAGCCGAGGCCGCACAGCAGGCCGCCGCCGAGCACCACCGGGCGCGGCCCGAACTTGTCGACGAGGTAGCCCTCGATGGGCACCAGCCAGGTCTCGGCCAGCACGAAGATGGTGAAGGCGACCTGGATCGCGGCGCGCGTCCAGCCGTACTTCTCGGAGATCGGGTTGACGAACAGTGTCCACCCGTATTGAAGGTTAGCGATCATCGCCATGCAGACGATGCCCATCACGAGCTGTCCCCATCGGAACTGCGGACTGCGCGTGCTGGAGGTGGCAAAGGCGGGGTTGGCTTGGCTCATGAGACGGTGACTCCTGATGGGCTCCTGTGGACTCGCGATGGGTGCGACAGCGGTGCGGAAAAGCGGGCTGTCAGGTGCCGGGTCAATGTCTCGCCGAGGGGGTCTGTTTTCTCTTGACCCGAGTCAACTTTCCGGGAACGGGCATCGCGGATTTCCCGCACGATCGGCGTGACCTTCGTCACGTGCGGGACGTGCATGAAGTCGCATGCGGGCGATGACGTTTCACTGGAGGCACGAGGCGTGGCGCGACCTAGAGTTGCCTCGCATGAAGCAACACCTGTCGACCCATCCGCGCCGTCACTTCCTGGGCCTGCAACTCGCTCGGCACCCGTTGCTGTGCGAGCTCGACGAGGCCGCCCTGGCCGACCTCGCCGAGCTTCTCGAGATGCACGACACGCACCGCGGCGAATGCATGCTGGCGCAAGGCAGCCGCGAGCTGCGCCAGTACTTCGTGCTGGAGGGCCTGCTCAAGCGCATGGTCACCAGCCCGCAGGGGCGCGAGATGACCCTGCGCTTCGCAGGCGAGGGCGACTTCGAGACCTGCTACGACGCGTGGCGCCGCGACGATGCGGTCGCCTACTCGGTCGTCTGCGCAGCGAGCGGCTGCGTGGCTTCGCTGCCGATGGGCGAGTGGTGCGCCTTCCTCGCGCGGCATCCGCAGGCGCAGCAGGTCTTCCACGACCGGGTTGTCGCGCTCGGCCAGACGCTCGTCGAGCATGCGGTGGGCCTGCTGCTGCTCGATGCACCTTCACGCGTCGACGCCTTCTCGCGCCGCCATCCGCACCTCATGGGGCGGCTGGTGCAGAAGGACCTGGCTTCGCATCTGAACCTCTCCGCCGAGACCTTGTGCCGGCTCTCCCGCCGCTCGGAGCTTCGCCAGGCTTGTGCCTGAGCGGCCTCGCTTCGGCCTTCGTGCCGGACTGGTCGAGGGAGGCAACCGGCATCTCCCCCG
>CAMLGG010000242.1 GCA_946479475.1 uncultured Ideonella sp.
CCGGCGAGGCGGTGCTCGAGCGTGCCGAAGTCCACCTCCAGCGAGACCTCGTCATCGCCGGCCTGCCAGGCCATCGAAAGCACCGTGGGCCTGCTCTCGCGCAGCTCGAAGCGCCCACCGAAGGCTGGGTGCTGGTTGCGCAGGCGGATGAGGGCCAGCAGCCTCTGCACCACCGGCCGCTGCAGCGCGGCGTCGATCTCCTCCCGGCTGAAGTGGCTGCGGTTGATGTCCCTCCCCACGCCCGTGCGGCTGAGCAGCGCCATGTCGTTCTCGCCCGCCAGCAGGCCGACGTAGTAGACCTGCGGCACGCCGGGCAGGAAGAACTGCAGCGCCCGCGCCAGCAGGTACGCCCGCTCGTCGCGGCCCAGGGCATCGAAGAAACTGCAGTTGACCTGGTAGAGATCGAGGTTGGATGCGGCCGCGCCGGTCGCACGCCGGCTGTGGCCCCGGCTCGCCTCGTGGATGCGCTCGACGAGCTGGTCCAGCTCCTCGTCGGGCACCAGGCCGGGATGGCCCGCGCGGTCGGCGCTGTCGGCACCTATGTCGATGATGCCGATGCCGTCGTGGGTGTCGAGCACCGTCAGCGCGTTGGCGGGCCGCATGCCTATCCAGCGCTTGAGCGGCTGGGCAGTGTGGAAGCTGAAGGCATGCAGCACCAGCGGCGGCAGCGCGAAGTCGTAGACCCAGTCCACCGAGCGCGCGATCTCGATCTGGCGCTGGTGGTAGGCGTGAATCTCGACCAGCACCTCGATGCCGCGCGCCCGCGCCATCGCCGCGAACTCGGCGATGAAGCCGAAGGTCTCCGGCATCATGAAGCAGCTCTCGCCGGCCTTCTTGATCGCGTAGCCCACCGCGTCCAGCCGCGCCATGCGCACGCCAGCGTCGGCCAGCGTCCGCAGGATGCTCTCGAGATACGCCCGGCCCGCGGGGTGTCGCACGTCGATATCGGCCTGCTGCGGCGTGAAGGTGGTCCACAGGATGCGGCGGCTGCCGTCGGCCAGCGTGACGGTGGTGAAGGGCAGGCCCGGACGCGGGCGGTAGACCGACAGCAGGTCGTCCTGCGTCGCCCCTTGCGGGTAGACCGAGTCGTAGGTGAGGAACAGGCCCGCGAAGGGCGAGGCATCGCCGTGCTGCACCCAGTCGCGGAACTGCGGCGACTCGGTGGACACGTGGTTGACGATCACGTCGGCCATCACGTCGACATCGCCGGCCAGCGCCCGCACGTCGGCCCAGGTGCCGAGGCGCTCGTCGACCCGCGTGTGGTCGATGGGGTCGAAGCCGGCGTCGGCGCCGTCGATGCGGTGGAAGAAGGGCAGCAGGTGCACGCCGCCGAACAGGCCCCGCAAGGGCCCCTGCAGCAGCGCCTGCAGCTCGCGCAGGCCGCCGCCGCCGAGGCGGTCGACGTAGGTGATGAGTTGGACTTGGTTCTTCATGAACGGGAGGAAGCGCCGGGCACGCGCAGCACCGCCACCGCGGCGGCGCAGAGCAGCACGCCGGCCAGGCGGATGACGTGGTCGGGCTGGCCGCCGAGCCAGGCCTGGTAGTACAGCGGCAGGGTGAGCATCTGCAGCAGCATCGGGATCACGATGAACATGTTGAAGATGCCCATGTAGACCCCGGCCCGCTCGGGCGGGATGCAGCCGGCCAGCAGCACGTAGGGATTGCCCATCATGCTGGCCCAGGCGAGCCCGACCCCCACCATGGGCAGGAACAGCCAGGCCTTGTCGTGGATGGCCGGGAGGGCCCACATGCCGGCGGCGGCTGCCGCCAGGCAGACGGCGTGGCTGACGTGCGCGCCGAAGCGGCGCGTGAAGCGCACGAGGCCGAAGGCCGCGACGAAGGCGACGGCGTTGTAGAAGGCGCCTATCTGGCCGTTGAGCAGGCTGGCCTCGCGAAAGCCCGCCGAGGTCGCGTCCGAAGTGCCGAACATCGTCTTCGCGAGCGCAGGGACGATGTAGATCCAGTAGCACATCATCCCGTACCACTGGAACAGCTTCATCCACCACAGGCGGCGCATCGCGGGCGGCATCTCGCGCACCGCGTCGGCGATCTCGCGCAACGTGGCTCCGAGGCCGCGCGGCCGGGCCCGCAACGCCGCTTGCTCCGCCGGCGACAGCGGAAACTCGGGCACGCGGAACACCGACCAAAGCACCGTGGCAAGCGACAGCACGGCGCCGGCGACGAAGGCGATCACCGTGGCCAGCGGGATGTGGTTGGCGCCGACCGCGTCGCGGTCCAGCCCCCACCACACCAGCAGCGAAGGGCTGAGGTAGGCCAGCGTCTGCGCCAAGCCGGTGAAGGCGCTTTGCGTGAGAAAGCCGAGCGCGTGCTGCTCGCGCGGCAGGCGGTCGCTGACGTAGGCCCGGTAGGGCTCCATCGTCACGTTGTTGGCCGCGTCCAGGATCCACAGCAGGCCGGCCGCGAACCACAGCGCGGGGCTGAACGGCATGGCCAGCAGGCCCAGGCTGCACAGCACCGCGCCGACGAGGAAGTACGGCGTGCGCCGGCCCCAGCGCGAGACGGTGCGGTCGCTCATCGCGCCTATCACCGGCTGCACCAGCAGGCCCGTCATCGGCCCGGCCAGCCACAGCAGCGGCAGGCTCGCCTCGTCGGCCCCCAGCATGCGGTAGATCGGGCTCATGTTGGCCTGCTGCAGCCCGAAGCTGAACTGGATGCCGAGGAAGCCGACATTCATGCTCAGGATGCGGCCGAGGGGCAGACGAGGGGCCTGGCTCATGGATCAGAAGGTGTAGCGCAACGAGAGCTTCGCACTGCGCCCGTTCACCGCGCGGGCCACGTAGACCGGGTTGCTGCCCAGGTTGTTCTGCCCTTCGGCCTCGGTGTAGCCGAGCTGGTCGAAGACGTTGTTGACGCCCAGCGAGAGCAGCGCCTTGTCGCTCAGCTCGTAGTTGGCGAACAGGTTCACCACCGTGAAGCCGGGCAGCACGACCTGGTTGTCGTTTTGCGCGTAGCTCTTGGTCGTGCCGATGATCGCGCCGCCGAGCTCCAGCGCGCCGAAGCTGTAGCTCGGGCTGAGCTGGTAGATCCAGTCGGCCTGCCGGCGCGGCGTGTTGCCCTTGAAGTCGCCCGAGTCGATCTCGGCGTGCGTCCAGGTCGCCCCGCCGCTGATTCGGAAGTCGCCGAAGCGCCAGGCCACTTCGGCCTCCAGGCCGCGCGAGACATAGCTGTCGCTCTTCATCGTCTGCGTGGTCACCTCAAAGCCCGCGCCTTCCTTGGTGCGGGCGTCGAACAGCGTCACGAAGGCGTTGAGGCCGCCATCGCGGTACTTGGCGCCGAGCTCGAGCTGGTCGACCTCGTTGACCGGGTAGGGATGCACGCCGGTGGCCACGTCGGTGTCCCAGATCACGCGGTCGGGCGACTTCCACGACACGCCGTGGCTGTAGCGGGCGAAGCCAGCCAGGCTGCGGGCGAACTCGTAGTTGCTGCCCAGCGAGTACGAGGTGGCGTCGGTCTTGTAGCCGACGGCCGTCGTGCGCTCGGGATTCCACGTGCCGCCGGAAGCCGCATCGCCGAAGCGCTGCGAGCCGCTGCCGCGCTGGCGGTCCTGCCTCACGCTGGCGTCCACGCTCAAGGGGCCGTGATCCCAGGTGAGCGCGGCGTAGGGCGCGACGGCCGTCAGCTTCACGTCGATCGAGCGGAAGCAGCAGCCGCCCCAGGTGGTCGTGGCGTCGCCGACGGGCTGCGTGGTGACGTTGCCTTCGTTGTCGTACAGCGCCGCGCCGTCGCCGGTCAGGCCGATGTTGTAGCGGTTCCAGTACCAGGTCTGCGCGATGTGCTGGATGCCACTGAAGAGGCCGCCGGTCACGGTCAGCTTGTCCTGCTCGCCCAGCTTCAGCTCCTTCTGCACGCGCAGGTCGTTGAAGACGTTGCCCATGTCGTCCAGCGAGCTGTTGAACAGGTGGGCCGAGAAGACGGGCGTGTCGCCGGTGTAGTCCGCCGGCTGGCTGCCCGCGGGGAAGACACCGATGAAGCGGCCGCTGATGGCGCTCTTGCGCAAGCGCTCGGTCACCGTCCAGCCATCGCCCGGCTTGAGCTGCGACTCGACGCCGATCGAGGTGACATCGACCTTCAGGCCGTCGCCGGGACGGGTGGCGATGGTGTTGCCGTCGCGGCCCACCACCACGTCGGTCGGGAAGTGGTGGTTGATGAAGAAGGCATCGCGCGGATCGATGCCGGGGATGGTCTTGATCGTGTTCCCTTCGAGGCGCACGGGCACCGGCAGGTAGGTGGGCGTGCTGTCGCTCAGCTGCTTCAGCGTGACGCGAACGTAGCTGCCGTTGCCGTCCAGGTCCTTGGTGATGGCAGCGCGGAACTGGCCGCCGTCCTCGGCCGTGACGTCGGTGTGGCGGGTGCCGTCGCCGATGCGGTAGAAGCCGCCGAGCTGGTAGCTCAGGCCCTCGGCCAGCTTGCCGCCGTACTCGAAGTCCAGGCGCTGCTGGCGGTAGTCGAGGCCGACGCTCATGCCCACCGAGCCGCCGCTGGTGCGGCGGTTCTTGTGCATGAAGTTGACGATGGCGCCGGGCGAGTTGGTCGACAGCGTCGACGCCGAGCCGCCGCGCACCACGTCGATCGAATCGAGCGTGAAGTCGGCGCGGACGAACTCGTCGGCGGTGGCGAAGGACACGTCGCCGACCAGCAGCACGGGCAGGCCGTCCTCCTGCAGCTGCACGTAGCGGCCGCCGCCATCGGACATGGGCAGGCCGCGCACGCCGAGGTTGGCGTTGCCCTCGCCGCCGGAGGACTCGGCGCGCAGCCCGGGCACGGCGCGCAGCACCTCCACCGCGCTGCCGGCGGTGGAGTTCTGCACCTGCTCGGCGTCCACCGTGCTGACCGAGACGCTCTGCTTCATCTTCGTCCGCGCGGTGGTGGTGCCGGTCACCACGATGCGCTCGAGGCTCAGGCCGGCGTCGGGCGCGGGGGTGGCGGGGGCAGTCGCTTCCGCGGCCGCCGGCTCGGCCTGCTGCGCGAAGGCGGCGGCGGGAAGAAAGGCCAGGGCCAGGGCCGCGGCCAGCGGCCGGCGGCGATGGGTGCAAGGGGTCATGCGGCGCTCCAGTCTTGTTGGCAGGCGCTGCGGCGTCGGTCCTCGGCCGAGCGCGCAGCGTTGTCTCCGCCCGCCGTCCGGCCTGCGGGCCCGACGGTGGGATGGCGCGCAGTTTCAGATTCTTTGCAATCGATTGCAATACAGGGAAAACACCATCATCGTGCAATCGATAAGCAAATCAAGGGTTGACGGGAGCTCCGCTGCTTTGCCGGACGACGAGCTGCACAGGCAGCAGGCGCGGAGGCTGCGGCCGGCCTTCCATCAGCTGCGAGAGCGCTTCGACCAGTTCCACGCCTGCCTGCATGACCGGCTGGTGGATGGTGGTCAGCGGCGGGTCGGCGTAGGCCGCAAGGTTGATGTTGTCGTAGCCGACCACCGCCACGTCCTCGGGCACGCGGCGGCTCGCCGCCCTCAGTGCCCGCATCGCCAGGATGGCGATCAGGTCGCTGCAGGCGAAGACCGCATCGAAGGATGGCGGCCGGGCCAGGACCCGCTCGGCGATGACGTGGTCCGCGATCGCGCGCTCGGCATCGCGCTCCTCGAACGGCACCCGGCAGACCATGGCGGCACTGAACGGCAGCCCGGCCTCCTCCAGCGCCTGGCGGTGGCCCGCGAGCCGCAACGCCACTTCGGGCAAGCGCTCGTCGCCGAGGAAGAGGATGCGCCGGCGACCCTGCGCCAGCAGGTGCTGCGTGGCCAGGCGGCCGCCCAGCACGTTGTCGCCACCCACCGTGCAATACAGCTGCTGCGGCAGTTGGCCGCCCCACACCACCACCGGCACGCCGCGCGCGGCGAGCGCATTGAGCTGGTCGTGATGGCGCCACTGGCCGATCAGCACGATGCCAGTGGCGCGGCCGCTGTCGTACAGCGCGGCCACCGAGTCGAGCGCCTCGGCATCGACGCGCGAGAGCAGCATGTCGTAGCCGCGGTCGGTGAGCGCATCCGCGAGGCTGCCCACCATCGAGAGGAAGAACGGATCGGAGATGTGCTGGCGCGACTGCGCGTCGTACGGCACCACCACCGCGATGGTCTGGTTGCGCTGCAGGCGAAGGTTCTTCGCGCTCTCGTTGATGGTGTAGTTGAGCGAGCGCGCCAGCTCGCCGATGCGCTGCCGCGTCTCCTCGTTGACGAGCGTGCTGCCGTTCAGCGCGCGCGACACCGTCGAGACCGAAACGCCGGCCAGCCGGGCGATGTCCGCCATCTGCAGGCGACGGCGCTCGGCGGGGGTCTGGGTCATCGTCAGAAGGCGAGGCGTTCGAGGGCGCGCTGGTATGCGGGATCGTGCATCAGCTCGTCCCACGGCAGCGGGTCGGTGCGCGGCAGCAGCGCGTGTCGCCGCGCCTCGCTGGCAGGATCGGCCCGCCATCGGCCGGCCGCCTTCGACCTGGCCAGGCCATCGAGCAGCGCATCGACCGGCGCACCGCCTTCGACCTTGCTCTGGTTGCACAGCAGCACCAGGTCGCAGCCGGCATTCAGCGCCTCGACCGCCGCTTCGGCCGCCGTGGCCGTGCGGCCGTCGATGACGCGCGCCCCCTCCATGCTCAGGTCGTCGCTGAAGACCGCGCCGGTGAAACCCAGTTCGCCGCGCAGGATGTCCTGCAGCCAGACGCGGGAGAAGCCCGCCGCACGCGAATCGACCTTGGGGTAGGTGATGTGCGCCGGCATCACGCTGGAGAGCGTGCCGCCGAGCCAGTCGTACGGCCGTGCGTCCTCTGCCAGGATGGCACGTCGCGAGCGGGTGTCGACCGGCGCCGCGAAGTGGCTGTCGGCCTTCGCGTAGCCATGGCCGGGAAAGTGCTTGCCGCAGTTCGACATGCCGGCCAGCAGCAGGCCATGCATCAGGCTCTTGGCCAGCAGCGAGACGACCCGAGCGTCGCGGTGGAAGGCGCGGTCGCCTATCACCTCGCTGCGGCCGTGGTCCAGGTCGACCACCGGCGTGAAGCTGAAGTCGACGCCGCAGGCGCGCAGCTCGCTGGCCAGTACGTAGCCGGCGGCGGAGGCGGCATCGGTGGCGCGCATCGCGTCCTTCATCCACAGTTCGCCCAGCGCCCGCATGGGCGGCAGGTGCGTGAAGCCGTCGGTCCTGAAGCGCTGCACGCGGCCGCCCTCGTGGTCGACGCAGACCAGCAGGTCCGGCCGGATCGACTTGGCCTCGGCGACGTAGGCCGTGAGCTGCGCGCGACTCTCGAAGTGGCGTGCAAAGAGGATCAGGCCGCCGGTCAGCGGGTGGGCGAGGCGGCGGCGGTCGTTGGCGTCGAGCGCGGGGCCGGCGGTGTCGAGCACCACGGAAGCATGGTCAGTCATCTTGTTCCACGACGACGAAGCTGACCGCGTAGTCGCTCTCGTCGCTCAGGGTCACGTGGGCGCGCAGCCGTCGCGCGGCGAACCAGTCGGCCAGCTCGCCGTGCAGGCGTATGTAGGGCTGGCCGCTGGGGTGGTTGAGGATCTCGCAGGCCCGCCAGGTCATCGGCATGTGCAGGCCCGTGCCGATGGCCTTGGAGAAGGCCTCCTTGCAGGAAAAGCGCGTGCCGAGGTAGGCCAGGCCGCGCGACTCGACCTTGCTGCGGCGATAGCGGAACACCTTCATCTCGTCCGGCCCGAGCACGCGCTCGGGGAACTTGTCGCCGCGCCGGGCCAGCGTGGCGGCGATGCGGCGCAGGTCGCAGACGTCGGTGCCCGTGCCGTAGATCATGTCCGCCCCTCGTCGGTCGGGTACGCCCGCCGATCCCCCGGGGGGATGCGGGCCGGCTTGGGAGCGGCCCTGCGCTCGGCCCGCCGGGCCGCCGCGTCAGTAATCAGCGGCATGGATGGCCTTGCGGTAGCCGCGGATGGTCTCCGCATAGCCCAGCTCCAGCGCGTCGGCGATCAGGGCATGGCCGATCGAGACCTCGCTCACGCCGGGCACCTCGCGCAGGAAGGCGGGCAGGTTCTCGCGGTTCAGGTCGTGGCCGGCGTT
>CAMLGG010000243.1 GCA_946479475.1 uncultured Ideonella sp.
AAGAACATCGAGGGCTACTACCAGGAGACCGGCCGCGCCGGCCGCGACGGCGAGCCGGCCGAAGCCTGGATGGCCTACGGCCTGGCCGACGTGGTGAACCAGCGCCGGATGATCGACGAGAGCGCGGCCGAGGAGGCGTTCAAGCGCCTTCAGGTCGGCAAGCTCGAGGCCCTGCTGGCCCTGGCGGAAAGCCTGGACTGCCGCCGCCAGCGCCTGCTGGCCTACTTCGGCGAGGCCAAGCCGGCCGGCTACCGGTGCGGCAACTGCGACAACTGCCTGCAGCCTCCGGAACGCTGGGACGCGACCGAGGCCGCCCGCAAGGCCCTGTCCTGCGTCTACCGCTTCCGCCAGCATTCGGGCATCGGCTACGGCGCCGGCCACCTGATCGACGTGCTGCGCGGCAAGTCGACCGAGAAGACGCGCGAGCGCGGCCACGAGCAGCTTTCGACCTTCGGCATCGGCGCCGACCTGAGCGAGGCCCAGTGGCGCGGCGTCGTCCGCCAGCTGATCGCCCTCGGCCACCTCGCCAGCGAGGGCGAGTACAACACCCTGGCACTGACCGAAAGCGCCCGGGCGGTGCTGCGGGGCGAAGTCCGCATCGAGCTTCGGGAGCCCCGCGAGCCGGCGCCCAAGGGCCGCGGCAGCCGGTCCCGCGCGACCCCCAAGGTGCCCCGGGCGGCGGCGGTGCTGGACGACGCCGGCCAGGCCCGGTTCGCGGCCCTCAAGGCCTGGCGCAGCGAGGTGGCGAAGGAGCACAACCTGCCGGCCTACATCGTCTTCAACGACGCCACCCTCGCGCAGATGGCCTCCGAGTCGCCCGATTCGCTCTCGGCCTTGGCCGGCATCAGCGGCGTGGGCGCCAAGAAGCTGGAGGCCTACGGTAGCCAGATCCTGCGCGTGCTGGAGCAGGTCGACGGCTGACGGCCACGGCCCCGATCAGGAAAGGAGACTTTCATGCCGCCGCCCCCCACCTGCCTGGTGGTCTTCCATTTCCCGGGCCCGGCCTGGATCCCCGGACGCCAGATGTTCGAGCAGCCGGGCTTGCAGGCCCACGTCGACCACTACCGGGCCATGCTCGAGAGCGGCCAGCTGGGAGCGGGCGGGCCCTTTCTCGATGGCGACGGGGGCGGGATGATGATCGCCCGGCCGGGCATGCCGCTGGAGGAGCTGGTGGCCTTCGCCGAGGACGACCCGGCGGTGCGTGGCGGCCTGTTGCGCGTGGCGATCCGGCCCTGGATGCCCGCGATGCGCGCCCGGGACGGCCTCGCCTGAGCCCGCCGGCGACGCCGAGGCGCACGCTCCGTGGCCGCCCTCCCGGGCGGCGAAGCGAGCGCCTCAGCGCTTCTGGTCGGACTTCTGCTGCCGCGCCAGGCTTTGACGGTCGCTGCCGAAGGCGGCGATCCAGAAGGGCTCGAACTTCTGGCCCTTCTCGGGCGCCGGCAGGACATGCTTGTCGTGCGGGTGCGGTTGACGGTTGGTGTGCGCTGACTTCTGCATGATCGGAATCATCTGGGTACCGGGTTTCCCCGAACGGAGGCGATGTTGCGTGGTCAACGCCGCCAATTCCGTCATGGATGACAAGCAAATGGCACCAACGAAAAAAAATGTGAACTTTCAGGAATGGGCCGGATCCGGCCCCGCGCTTGCTGGGGCCGCCCCCAAAGAATGCGGTGAGACCGGCGTGATCGCTATCATGGCCGGTTGCCTTCCCGAGACCCCATGCCCCGATCCGCGCCGCCGGCCGGCGCCGAAGCCCCCGCCATCCGGGTGCGCGGCGCCCGGACCCACAACCTCAAGAACATCGACCTCGACATCCCGAAGCACGCGCTGGTGGTGATCACCGGCCTGTCCGGCTCGGGCAAGTCCAGCCTCGCCTTCGACACCCTCTACGCCGAGGGCCAGCGGCGCTACGTCGAGAGCCTTTCCGCCTATGCCCGCCAGTTCCTGCAGCTGATGGACAAGCCGGACGTCGACGTGATCGAGGGCCTGTCGCCCGCGATCTCGATCGAACAGAAGGCCACCAGCCACAACCCGCGCTCGACCGTCGGGACGGTGACCGAGATCCACGACTACCTGCGCCTGCTCTACGCCCGCGCCGGCACGCCGTTCTGCCCCGAGCACGACCTGCCCCTGGCCGCCCAGAGCATCAGCCAGATGGTCGACGCGGTGCTCGCGTTACCCGAAGACACGCGCCTGATGGTGCTCGCGCCGGTGGTCCGCGACCGCAAGGGCGAGTTCGTCGAGGCCTTCGCCGACTGGCAGGCCCAGGGTTACGTCCGCTTTCGGGTCGACGGCCAGATCGTCGAGGCGACGGACCTGCCCAAGCTGAAGAAGACCGAGAAGCACGACATCGACGTCGTCATCGACCGCCTGAAGACCCGCCCGGACGTGAAGCAGCGCCTGGCCGAGAGCTTCGAGGCCGCGCTGAGGGTGGCCGACGGCCGCGCGATCGCGCTGGAGATGGACGGCGGCCGGGAGCACCTGTTCTCGTCGCGCTTCGGCTGCCCGGTCTGCAGCTACTCGCTGCCCGAGCTGGAGCCCCGGCTGTTCTCCTTCAACTCCCCGGTCGGCGCCTGCCCCCACTGCGACGGCCTGGGCGTGCAGACGGTGTTCGACCCGGAGCGGGTGGTGGCCTTCCCCAGCCTTTCGATGGCCGCCGGCGCGGTCAAGGGCTGGGACCGCCGCAACGCCTACACCTTCTCGCTGCTGGAGAGCGTGGCCCGCCACTACCGGTTCGACATCGAGTTGCCCTTCGAGGCGCTGCCCGAGCAGGCGCGCCAGGTGCTGCTGTTCGGCTCCGGCGAAGAGGACATCGAGTTCCTGTACGAAGCCGAAGGCAAGGGCGGCCGCACCCGGGTGGTCAAGCGCTCGCATCCCTTCGAGGGCATCCTGCCCAACTTCGAGCGGCGCTTCCGCGAGACGGATTCGGTCGCCGTGCGGGAGGACCTGGCGCGCTACCAGAGCGCCAAGCCCTGCGCCCACTGCCACGGCACGCGCCTCAAGCGCGAGGCGCGCCACGTCTTCCTGCCCGGCACCGAGAAGCAGCGCGGCCGGCCCATCTACGAGACCGAGCACCTGACCCTGGCCGATGCCCTGGCCTGGTTCGAGGGCCTGCAGCTCGAAGGCGCCAAGGCCGAGATCGCCGACAAGGTCGTGCGCGAGATCCGCTCGCGGCTGAAGTTCCTCAACGACGTCGGCCTGAACTACCTCAGCCTGGACCGTAGCGCCGACACGCTTTCCGGCGGCGAGGCCCAACGCATCCGCCTCGCCAGCCAGATCGGCTCCGGCCTCACCGGCGTGATGTACGTGCTGGACGAGCCCTCCATCGGCCTGCACCAGCGCGACAACGAGCGCCTGATCGGCACGTTGAAGCACCTGCGCGACCTGGGCAACTCGGTGCTGGTTGTCGAGCACGACGAGGACATGATCCGCGCCGCCGACTGGTGCGTCGACATGGGTCCCGGCGCGGGCGTGCACGGCGGCCAGGTGATCGCCGCCGGCACCCCGGCCGAGGTGGCCGCAGCGCCCGAATCGCTCACCGGCCAGTACCTCGGGCATGCGCTGAAGATACCGGTGCCGTCCAGGCGCGCGCGCGAGGGCGACGGCGCGGCGTCGCTGAAGATCGTCAATGCGCGGGGCAACAACCTCAAGGGCGTGACGGTCGAGGTGCCCGTCGGCCTGCTCACCTGCGTCACCGGCGTCTCCGGTTCCGGCAAGAGCACGCTGGTCAACGACACTCTCTACGCGGCGGTCGCCCGCAAGCTCTACAACAGCCACGCCGAGGCGGCCGCGCACGACGCCATCGAGGGCCTGGAGGCCTTCGACAAGGTCATCAACGTCGACCAGAGCCCGATCGGCCGCACGCCCCGCTCGAACCCGGCCACCTACACCGGCCTGTTCACCCCGATCCGCGAGCTTTTCGCCGAGGTCCCCGCGGCGCGCGAACGCGGCTACGGTGCCGGGCGCTTCTCCTTCAACGTCTCCGGCGGACGCTGCGAGGCCTGCCAGGGCGACGGCGTGCTGAAGGTCGAGATGCACTTCCTGCCGGACGTCTACGTGCCCTGCGACGTCTGCCACGGCAAGCGCTACAACCGCGAGACGCTGGAGATCCTCTACAAGGGCCGCAACATCGCGCAGGTGCTCGACATGACGGTCGAGGATGCCTTCGGTTTCTTCAGCGCCGTGCCCACCATCGCCCGCAAGCTGCAGACCCTGCTCGACGTCGGCCTGGGCTACATCACGCTGGGCCAGAGCGCGACGACCCTGTCGGGCGGCGAGGCGCAGCGCGTCAAGCTGGCGCTGGAGCTTTCCAAGCGCGACACCGGCCGCACGCTCTACATCCTCGACGAGCCGACCACCGGCCTGCACTTCCACGACACCGCACAGTTGCTGAAGGTGCTGCACCAGCTGCGCGACGCCGGCAACACCATCGTCGTCATCGAGCACAACCTGGACGTCATCAAGACAGCCGACTGGCTGATCGACATGGGGCCCGAGGGCGGCGCCGGCGGCGGCACGGTGGTGGTCGAGGGCACGCCGGAGCACGTGGCGGCCAGTCCCGCGAGCCACACCGGGCGCTTCCTGGCGCCGCTGCTCGAAGCACGCTGAACTCCCGCCTGAATCCTCCGCCTTGTGGATGGTGCGCCTGCGGGTGGCGCCCACACTGCCCGGCGCGGGCAGTCCGCCCGTTCCACGAATCGGAGAGAACAATGCACAAGAGCCACTTCGCGCGCCTGTCGGCCCTGGCTGCCGGCCTGGCCATCTCGGTCCCGATGGCGCTGGCGGCCAGCCCGGCCGTCCCGGGCACTGGAGGGAACGGCCAGCTGAAGGTGACCGCGGTGACCACCAAGCACAAGCTGCTGGGTACCTACATCGACTCGACCTCCTACTCCGGCGCTTCGCTGCCGGCCGGCACCATGGTCCCGGTCGGCACGCCGGCTTCGCTGAACTGCACGAACTCGGCCGGGTGCACGCTCGGTGCCGAGCTGATGGCGCAGATCGCGGCCAACGGGGCCGAGAATCCCTGGGCCATCTGCATCTTGGTGGACAACGCTGCCCAGTACTGCCCGTGGGTCGGCCAGATATCGGCCGCGACGTCGATCTTCGTCACCGAGAACACCCGCTACAACTTCGCCGTCCCGCTGGGCGTGCACACCATGCAGATGGTGGTCTACAGCGCGAACGCCAGCGTTCTTGGGGCGTACGAGGCCGACTACCGCCTGTACAAGCCCTGATGCCGCCACTTGCGCCGGGCGGCTCGGCACGGCGCATAAGTCACCAACTTTGTCCGATGCCGAGGGCGAGCCTGCGCCACAATCCATCTTTTCGCTGGCGTGGCCCCTGCCCTCGCGCAGGGCGCGCCGGCAGGCCGCCCGAGCACCCGCGGAGAGTTGGACGATGGCATGGCGACCCGCGCCCTTGCCGGCTGACGAGCCCCAGCGTCAGGCGGCGCTGCGCGACCTGGGCTGGTTCAGCCCCCACACCGAAGCCTTCAGCGAAGCCGCACCGCTGGATGCGTTGCGCGCCCTGGCCGACGCCGCGCGCCGGCTGTGCGACTGTCCAGTCGGCCTGGTCACCCTGGTCGATGCCGAGCAGGGCTGGCAGGTGGGCGTGGACGGCCCGGATGGAGCACCCCCGCGGCTGCGAACCGCCGAGCGCGCGAAGCTGATCTGCGCCCACGCGGTCGCCGCCAACGACTACCTCGAGGTGCCCGACATCCTGCTCGATGCCCGATTCGCGGGCGCCATCCAGCATCCGGCGAGCGAAGGCTGGCGGTTCTACGCGGCGGCGCCCCTGCGACTGCGCGGGCATGCCGTCGGCACGCTGTGCGTTGCCGCCGCCCGCCCCCATCGCCTCACGCCAAGCCAGCGCACCCAGCTGCTGCAGCTTGCGGGGGCGGCCGAGGCGCTGCTGGCCGCTCGCCACAGCGGCGAGGCGCTGGGCCGGGAGCGCCGGCGACTGGCCGATCTTGCGCGCGCCTCGGGCGACTGGCTGTGGGAGCTGGACGAGCACCTGCGCCACCGGTGGCTGTCCGACGACTTCGAACGGCTCGCGGGGCTGCCCGCTGCATCGCTGGTCGGCCGCTCGCTGGAGGACGAGCCTTGCGTGGACCCCATGGGCGAGCCCCTGGTTCCCGGCGCGACGCTTCGCAGCCGCCTGGCCGAGCGCCTGCCCCTCACCCGCGTCGTCACCCGGCTCGACACGCCGCGCGGCAGCCTGTTCATCTCGCGCAGCGCCGTGCCGGTGTTCGACGACCACGGCGGGTTCCGCGGCTGGCGCGGCAGTGCGCGCGACGTCACCGGCCAGGTCCTGGCGGCACGCGAAACGCGGGAGCGCGACCAGCGGATGCACACGCTGCTCGCGCAGCTGCCGGGGGCGGCCTTCCAGCTTCGCCTCAGAGCGGATGGCTCCGAGCCGCACTACCTCTACGTCAACCCAGGGCTGCGCGATCTGTTCGAAACAGGCCGGGACGGCCAGGCGGGCCTGCCGACGATGCGCCGTGTCTGGCGCGAGGATCGTGCCGCCCTGGTGCGCGCCATCATGCGTTCCATCGAGACACTCGAGCCCATCCGGCAGGAGTACCGCTACCAGCGCGCCGAAGGCGGGTTGAGCTGGCTGGAGACCCGTGCGACGCCCGAGCGCCTGGCCGATGGGGGCGTCGTCTTCCACGGCTTCACCTGGGACGTGACCGAGCGGCACAAGGCCCAGGAGGCCTTGCGCGAGCACGACACGCTGCGCCTGGCGCATGACAGCGCCGAGCGGGCGAGCCGGGCCAAGAGCGAGTTCCTCTCGCGCGTCAGCCACGAGCTGCGCACGCCGCTGAACGCGATCCTCGGCTTCGCCCAGCTGATGGGCCTGGACCGCGAACAGCCACTGGTCGGGGCGCAGCGCCATCGTCTCGACGGCGTTCGCCAGGCGGGCCAATCGCTGCTGGCGCTCGTCGACGACGTGCTGGACCTGTCCCGCATCGAGCAGGGAGCGCTCACGCTTCGCGACGAGCCGCTGGACCTTGCCGGCTTGCTGCACGCCAGCCTCGACGCCGTGCAACCGCTGGCGCAGGCCCGCTCGGTGCAGATGGTGCTGGCCGTGCCGGCCGGCTTGCGAGTGCGCGGGGACGCCGCCGCCATCGAGCAGGTCCTGGTCAATCTGCTTTCCAATGCAATCCGCTTCAACCGGGTCGGCGGCCGTGTCTCGGTCGAGGTCTCGGAAAGCACCGACGAAACGGCACCCCTGATGATCCACGTTCAGGACGACGGCGAGGGCTTGCAGCCCGGCCAGCTGGCGCAGCTCTTCCAGCCCTTCAACCGCCTGGGTGCCGAACGCCGGCGCATCAGCGGGACGGGCCTCGGTCTGGTCATCGCGCGCGGACTGGCGCGCGCGATGGGCGGCGACATCACGGCGCAGAGCACGCCCGGCCAGGGCAGCCGCTTCAGCCTGCAGCTTGCCGCGGCGGGGGATGGCAGCGGGGCCGATCCCGCGCAGGCGGCCGGCGGGCCCTTGGGCGTCGACAGCGACGGCGCGAAGGGCCGGGTCGTGCTCTACATCGAGGACGAGCCGCTGAACGTGCTGCTGATGGAGGAGGTCTTCCGCACCCAGCCCGGCTGGACACTGCATGTCGCTCACGATGGCGCCACCGGGGTCGAGCTGGCGACGAAGGTCCGGCCGGACCTGGTGCTGATCGACATGAACCTGCCCGACATGAACGGCCTCGAGGTGTTGGGCCGGCTGCGTGGGCAACCCGCCACGGCCCGCCTGCTGTGCGTGGCCCTTTCGGCGGACGCGATGGGCGAGCAGATCGCCGCCGCGCGCGCGGCGGGCTTCGACGACTACTGGACCAAGCCCATCGACCTGACGCGCCTGCTCGAGAACGTGCGGCACGTCATCGACGAGCGCGGCCGCAACAGCGTCGCCTGAGTCGGCCCGGCGGCCCCTGCGCCGCCTTCGGCGTCGGTCCCCCGAG
>CAMLGG010000244.1 GCA_946479475.1 uncultured Ideonella sp.
ATGACCAAGGACGAGAAGCTGCGCATCGCGCGCCAGCTCGAGCGCCTGCGGGTGGACGTGATCGAGGCCGGCTTTGCCGCTTCGTCCAACGGCGATTTCGAGGCGGTGAAGTCTATTGCCGGCCACATCAAGGATTCGACCGTCTGCTCGCTTGCAAGGGCGAATGACCGCGACATCTCGCGAGCCGCCGAGGCCCTGGCGGGTGCTGCGCGCGGCCGCATCCACACGTTCATAGCCACCAGCCCGCTCCACATGGAGAAGAAGCTGCGCATGACGCCCGACCAGGTCTTCGAACAGGCCCGGCTCGCGGTGCGCTTTGCGCGCAACCTCTGCGGCGACATCGAATTCTCGCCCGAGGATGGCTACCGCTCGGAGCCCGATTTCCTCTGCCGGGTCATCGAGGCGGTGATCGCCGAAGGCGCTACGACCATCAACCTGCCCGACACCGTCGGCTATGCCATACCGGAGCTGTACGGCAACTTCATCAAGCACCTGCGCGAGCGCATCCCGAACTCCGACAAGGCCATCTGGTCGGTCCACTGCCACAACGACCTGGGCATGGCGGTCGCCAACTCGCTGGCCGGGGTGAAGATTGGCGGCGCCCGCCAGATCGAATGCACGATCAACGGTCTGGGCGAGCGGGCCGGGAACTGCTCGCTCGAGGAGGTCGTCATGGCGGTGAGGACCCGCCGCGACTACTTCGGCCTCGAGGTGGGCATCGACACGACGCAGATCGTGCCGGCCTCGCGCATGGTCAGCCAGACCACCGGTTTCGTCGTTCAGCCGAACAAGGCCGTCGTAGGGGCGAATGCCTTCGCCCATGCCAGCGGCATCCATCAGGACGGCGTGCTGAAGGCGCGAGATACCTACGAGATCATGCGCGCCGAGGACGTGGGCTGGACGGCCAACAAGATCGTGCTGGGCAAGCTTTCGGGCCGCAACGCCTTCAAGCAGCGTCTGCAGGAACTCGGCGTCGAGATGGAGTCCGAAGCCGAGATCAACGCTGCCTTCGCGCGCTTCAAGGATCTGGCCGACCGCAAGAGCGAGATCTTCGACGAAGACATCATTGCCCTGGTCACCGATGAAAGCACCCACCAGGACCAGGAGCACTACCGCTTCGTCGCGCTGTCGCAGCGTTCGGAAACCGGCGAGCGCCCCCACGCGCGAGTGGCCTTCGCGATGGGCAGCGAGGAGCAGGTTGCCGAGAGCGACGGCAACGGCCCCGTCGACGCCAGTCTGAAGGCCATCGAATCGAAAGTGCAAAGTGGCGCGGAAATGTTGCTGTATTCGGTCAATGCGATCACCTCGGGCAGCACAGAATCCCAGGGCGAGGTCACCGTCCGGTTGCAGCATGGCGGCCGGGTGGTCAACGGGGTGGGCAGCGATCCGGACATCGTCGTTGCCTCCGCCAAGGCGTACCTCGCGGCGCTGAACAAGCTGCACGCCAAGGGCGAGCGGGTGGCGGCCCAGGGGTAAACCTCCGCGGCCGCCGGGCCGTTTCGGTTCCGAGTCGAGCGCCCCACGGCGCACTTGAGGAAAGGCATGCAAGCTTTTGATCTTGCATGTCTTTTTTGTTTCAAATAGACTCGGCCCCACCGAAAAGGCAGCAGTAGAAATGCTCACGTTCAGAAACTCGCGACGCTGGCTGGGCATGCTGGGCCTGGCCATTGGTCTTCTTGGCGGCACGATGGCTGCAGATGCAGCCACTAGCCGTCAGAACACCACCTCGAAGCGGACCGTCTCGTCCACCCGCGCAAAGGCCACCGTCGCACCGCGCGCCACCCGTGCCGTTGCGTCCCGTCGCTCGGTCGTCCGGGTCGAACCGGCTCGTCAATCCTTCGGCCAGTTGGCCGGACTGCACGCCACCGAGGATCCGCTCGACCTGAAGTCCGGCGTTGCGTTCGTGCTGGACCAGGAGACCAACGAGGTCCTGCTGAACAAGAACTCCAAGGCTGTCCTGCCCATTGCCTCCATCACCAAGCTGATGACGGGCTTGCTGGTCACCGAGGCCAACCTGCCGATGGACGAGGTCCTGACCATCACGCAGGATGACGTCGACACGGAGAAGGGCAGTTCCTCGCGTCTTGCTGTCGGCACGAAGCTGTCGCGCGGCGAGTTGCTGCACCTGGCGCTGATGTCTTCCGAGAACCGTGCTGCCAGCGCGCTGGGCCGCAACTATCCGGGGGGACTGCCGGCCTTCGTCGCGGCCATGAACGCCAAGGCCAAGCTGCTGGGCATGAACGACACGCGCTATGTCGAGCCGACCGGCTTGTCGAGCCAGAACCAGTCCAGCGCGCGCGACCTCGCCCTGTTGGTCAAGGTGGCACATGACGTTCCGCTGTTGCGCGAGCTGACGACGTCGCCCGAGCACCAGGTCGCCATTGGCTCGCGTCAACTGCAGTACCACACGACCAACCGCCTGGTGTTGAACCCCGCGTGGGACATCGGCCTGCAGAAGACGGGCTACATCAGCGAAGCGGGTCAGTGTCTGGTGATGCAGGCTCAGCTGGCAGGCCGCAAGCTGATCATGGTGTTGCTGGACTCAGCGGGCAAGTACTCGCGCATCGGCGATGCCGAGCGGATCCGCAAGTGGTTGATGAACAATCCGATTCCGGCTGCCCCAGGCGCGGCGACCACGACGACCAGCGCTCCGGGCCCGACCCTCACGGCTCACACGCAGCCTGCTGGTTGAAGGGCATAACTTGCGCCTCTAGTCCCCTGCGCCTCGTCATCAACGGCACCCTCGGGTGCCGTTGTGCTTGAGGGGGGCGTGGTGCGCGCCTGTCAGGCGCGATGGCCCAGGGCGGTAGAAATCTGCGCTGCGGTGGATTTCACCCGGTCCAGCCAGGACTCTTCCAGCCGGTCGGCAGGCGCCGAGATGGACAAGCCGGCGACGAGCTTGCCCTGGTCGTCGAAGATGCCGGCTGCCATGCAACGGACCCCCAGCTCGAGTTCTTCGTTGTCTCGAGCCACCGCCAGCCGACGTACCGACGCGAGCTCGCGCTCCAGTGAAGGCAGATCCGTCAGGCTGTTGCGCGTGTGACCGGCAAGACCGGTGCGGGTGGCGTAGGCGCGCACGCGCTGAGGATCATCGTAGGCGAGGAAGAGCTTGCCGACGGACGTGAGGTGCAGGGGCGCCCGGCCGCCGACTGCCCTGACGACTTGCATCCCGGAGCGCTCGCTGTATGTGCGCTCGATGTAGACGATTTCGTCGCCTTGGCGCACCGACAGGTTCACTGGCTGGTGGGTGATCTTGTGCAGCTCACGCATCGGCGCAAGGGCCGCGTCGCGCACGTCGAGCCTGGCCTTGACCAGATTGCCCAGTTCCAGCAGCCGCATCCCGAGGCGGTAGCTGCCGGCTTCGGGGCGGTCCACGAATCGGCCCGAGGCGAGGTCGTTGAGGATGCGGTGAGCCGTGGATGGATGCAGGCCGGTGCTCTCGCTCAGTTCCTTCAGGGAAACCGGATCCTGGTGCGATGCCAGCACATCCAGCAGTCCGAATGCCCGGGCGAGCACCTGGATGCTGGGTGACGAGCTTTCTTTGCGGGTCATGGGCGGGGGTCCTTCAAGCTTCGCTCATTTTGCATGGCGAAAATAGACGCGTCCATCCGAAATATCACGCCGAAGCTCGGGCGGCTGCATGCAAGGCTTCTGCCGCGGCGATGCCAGAGCGGACCGCACCTTCGAGCGTCGCGGGGTAAGGTCCCTCGACGTGGTCCCCCGCGACCTGGATGCGGGCGTGGACCCTTGCGGGCGACCGCTTCAGGCCGGGCGTGCAGGCGAACGTCGCCCGCTTCTCGGTGCGGCTCGTGAGCCAGCTCGCCGCGTGATTGCGGGAAGCCGGGAAGTCCTCTTCCCACTGCGCCAGCAAGGCTTCGCGCGTGGCGTCGGTGCCGGCCTGCACCCAGTTGGCTGCACCGCTCACGACGAGCGCGAACATCCCCGGAGCGCCTCCCAGGGCGCCGAGGTCGAAGCCGAACTGGGCCGGGCGTCGGGTGTCCGCCCTGAGCGCCATGATCGGCTGCTGCCAGTGGACGCCAGGCGCCGTCAGCCAGGCCGTGATGATGGGCTGGTACTGGAAAGCAGCGGTGTCGCGGGCCCAGTCGGGTGCGATCGGCGCGAGCAGCCGCGCGGCCTGCGCGGCGGAGGTGGCGACCACGACGTGGCTGAACTCTTCGCCATCGACCAGCACCGCCTCGCCTCGAGGCTCGAGCTGCATGATGCGCCGTCCGCAGGCCACCTTCGATCCTCGGCCGGCGAGCCATTCTCCAGCTGCCCGGGGCAGAAGCTCATCCAGCGGTGCCCGAGGCAGGAGCAGGTCCGCTGCTCCGGCAGCGCCGAAGAGGGCGTCGCGCAGGACCGTCAACAACACCTGCCCGCTGGCCTGGATCGCCGGGGTGTTGAGGGCGGCCACGCACAGCGGTTCGATCAGTTCGCGGTACGCGCGGGGAGGGCAGCGGCGCGCCAGCTCGGCCACCGTCAGCTCGGGGGAGCAATGAAACCCGCTCAGGCGCCATCGGAGCGCCAGGTTGAGCAGGCCCAGCCGGTCTCTCCATGGCAACTCCTTCCAGCCCAGTACGCCCCGCGCAAAGGCGAGCGCCGCGGGACCGCGTGGCAGCTTCAGCCCCCCGCCGTCCGGGTAGACCAGGGCCAGGGGCAGGCGGAGCAGGACCGCCTTCGCATCGACGCCCACTTCTTGCATCAGGGCGAGCGTGTCCCGGTAGGCGCCCACGAGGATGTGCTGTCCGTTGTCCAGCACCCGCCCTTCCTGCTCGACCGAACGGGCGCGACCTCCGAGATGGCGGGCCATCTCGAACAAGGTGACGCGATGACCCAGCTGCGTAGCGCGAACCGCTGCCGCCAGGCCCGCCCAGCCGCCGCCGATGACGGCGATCCGCGGCCCGGCAGCCCTACCGCCCGCTGACATGCGTCCGCGCGGCAATCCAGAGCTTGCGCACGGGCGTGAGCGAGATGCGCTGGTGAAGGACCTGGAACCTGCCCTTTTCGATCTCGCGCAGCAGCGTGCGGTAGATGTTGGCCATCATCAGGCCGGGCTTTTGCGTGACCCGGTCGACAGCCGGCAGCAGCGCCAAGGCCTCTTCGTAGATGCTGTGGGCACGCTCAGCCTGGTAGCGCATCAGGGTTTGGAACCGATCGCTGTAGCCCCAGGGCGCTTCGCGCTTGAGCAGTTCGTGCGCCTTGACGTCGAACCGCTGCAATTCGTTGATAGGCAGGTAGATGCGGCCCCTTCGCGCGTCTTCGCCCACGTCCCGGATGATGTTCGTCAGCTGCATCGCCAGCCCGAGCTTGTGGGCGTAGGCGACCGTCTGGGCCTCTTGCCGCCCGAAGATGTTGCAGGCGACTTCGCCGACGACGCCGGCCACCAGGTGGCAATAGCGCGCGAGGGCGGCGAAGTCCAGGAAGCGGTTCTGGACGAGGTCCATCTCGCAGCCTTCGATCACTGCTTCCAGGTGCCGTGGCTCGATGCCGTAGTCGCCTGCCAAGGGCACCAGAGCCTGCATGACGGGATGCGTGGGCCGGCCTGCGAAGGCCTGGGCGACTTCGTTGCGCCACCAGGCCAGCTTGGTGCTCGCCAACTGAGGATCGTGCACCTCGTCGACCACGTCGTCGACCTCGCGGCAGAAGGCGTAGAAGGCCGTGATCGCCGCGCGCCTCGGCGGTGGCAGGAACATGAAGGCGTAGTAGAAGGACGAGCCGCTGCCCGCGGCCTTGTCCTGAACGTACTGGGCCGGCGTCCCGGCGACGGGCAAGTTCACCGCGTGCCTCCCGGCACGTCGAAGACGGCGCGCCACAGGAGGCGGGGCGCATCGAGGCGGTTCAGCACGGGCCTCGCGGACAGGGTGGAGTGGTCCATCACCTCGATTTTCTCAAGAATACGCAGGCCGCCCTGCACAACGAGCCGCAACTCCCAGCCGATCCGGCCCGGGAGCTCGTGTGCCAGCGGCGCGCCCTCGCGCATCAGGTCGCCCGCCCACATGCACAACCCGCGAACCATTTCGCGCTCTGCCGCCGTGCAAGGGCCGGCCCGCAACGCGGACGCCTCCAGGCCATGCAGTGATGCCTCCGCCTGCGGAACGTAGCACCGGCTCCGCGGCAGGTCGATGCTCAGGTCCTGCCAGAAGTTGATGAGCTGGAGCGCGGTGCAGATGGCGTCGCTGCGCCGCAAGGCGCGCTCGTCGTCTATGCCGTACAGATGCAGGAGCAAGCGGCCGATCGGGTTGGCCGAACGCCGGCAGTAGTCCAGCAAGGAGGCCCGGTCGGGATAGATGGGGTTCGCGACATCCTGGACGAAGGCATCGACGAGGTCGTCCAGCAGGTGAGCCGGCAGCCGATGCTCGCGGATGGCTTTGGCCAGCGGCCCGAACACTTCGGGCCAGCGGGGTCCGGGCTCTTTGCCCGCCGCGACACGCGCGAGGTCTTCGCGGTACGCCGTCAACTCGTTGCGCCGCTGGTCGGGGGCCGCAGTGCCTTCGTCCGCGATGTCGTCCGCCACCCGGGCGAACCAGTAGATCGCCGTGATCGGCGGGCGTAGCGGAGCAGGGCAGAGCCAGGAGGCGACCGGAAAGTTCTCGTAATGCGCGACGGGCATGGCAACGCTGGCGTGCTGGGCGGCGGATTGTGCCTGCGTCGGGCATTGACGAGGCTCAAGTCGCTCCACTACATTACTGACCGGTCAGTCAGTAACGAATCACCCTCCACCACGGGCCCTCCTCGGCGGCCCGTCCAGCTTCAGCGAGTCCTGCGATGAACCAGCCCCTGCTCGTGAGCGCCGCCCTCTGCGTGGCCGCCCTCGGCCTGATCGGATGCGCCAAGAAGGAAGCCCCGCCCGAACCCGTCCGTGCCGTTCGCACCGCCACGGTCAGCGGCACCGAGAGCGTGGCCTCCCACGAATACGCCGCCGAAATCCGGGCGCGCACCGAATCGCGCCTGGGCTTTCGCGTCGGCGGCAAGCTGCAGAGCCGGCCGGTGAACCTGGGCGACGCCGTCAGGCCGGGGCAACTCCTGGCCCAGCTCGATCCGCAGGATCTTCGCCTGGGGCAGGAGGCAGCGCGTGCTGCCGTCGGCGCCGCGCAGACCAATTTCGACCAGCTCGCCGCCGACTTCAAGCGATTCAAGGAGCTGCGCGATCAGGGCTTCATCGGTGCCGCCGAGCTCGATCGCCGTGAGGCTGCGATGAAGACTGCGCGCGCCCAGCTCGACCAGGCCAAGGCGCAGGCGGCGGTGCAGGGCAACCAGGCCACCTATGCCTCCCTGGTGGCTGACGCTCCCGGCGTGGTGACTGCGGTCGAGGCCGAGCCGGGGCAGGTGGTCGGGGCCGGGACGCCGGTGGTGCGCCTCGCGCACGACGGCCCGCGCGACGCGGTGTTCTCGGTGCCGGAGGACCGGGTGGGCAGTCTGCGTCAGTTGCTCAACCAGCCCGGCGCCGTCGTGCTCGAGCCTTGGGGCAACGGCCAGCCGGCGAAGGCCACGATCCGAGAGGTGGCGGCGGCCGCCGATCCGGTGACCCGCACCTTCCTGGTCAAGGCCGACGTGGGCGACGCACCGGTGCGCCTGGGGCAGACCGCCAACATCAGGATCGACGGCAAGCCCGTCGCCGGGGTGATCCGCCTGCCGCTGACGGCGGTGGCCGAGGCCAAGGGACAGACGGTGGTCTGGCTCTTCGACCGCCATGCGATGACGGTGCGGACCCAACCGGTGACCGTCGCCGGCGCCGATGGCAACACGGTCGTCATCGCCCAGGGCGTCAAGGCGGGCGACGAGGTGGTGATCGCCGGTACGCACGTGCTGACCCCCGGCCAGAAGGTGAAGCCGTTCACGGAACAGGCTGCGGCCGCCAGCGGCGCGGTCGTCCCGGCCTCGGCCTCGGCCTCGGATCCGGCTTCGCTGGCCTCCCGCTGATCCTTCGCGAACGACAACGAGAACGA
>CAMLGG010000245.1 GCA_946479475.1 uncultured Ideonella sp.
GTCAGCAGCGGGTGCAGCACCTTGATCGGCGCCTTGAACATCTCGACGAATTCCATCAGGCCCTGGTTGGCCAGGCACAGGCCGCCGGAGTAGCTGTACGCGTCCGGATCGTCCTGGGCATAGGTCTCCAGCTTGCGGATGTCGACCTTGCCCACCAGCGAAGAGATGTCCTGGTTGTTCTCGTCGCCGGGCTCCGTCTTGGTCACGCCGATCTGCTTGAGCACGCTCGGGTGGCGCTTGACGACCTTGAACTGCCGGATGTCGCCGCCGTACTCCTCGAGCCGCTTCACGGCCCAGGGGCTCATGATGCGGTTGAGGTAGCGGCGCGGGATGCCGTACTCGCTCTCGAGCAGCGGCCCGTCTTCATCCGCGTTGAACAGGCCCAGCGGCGATTCGTTCACCGGCGAGCCCTTGATCGCGTAGAAGGGCACCAGCTCCATCAGCTGCTTCAGGCGCTCGGCGATCGAGCTCTTGCCGCCGCCCACCGGGCCCAGCAGATAGAGGATCTGCTTTTTCTCTTCAAGCCCCTGCGCGGCATGCCGGAAGTAGGACACGACCTGCTCGATCGAGTCCTCCATGCCGTAAAACTCGGCGAAGGCAGGGTAGACCTTGATGACCTTGTTCGCGAACAGCCGCGACAGACGCGGGTCGTTGCGCGTGTCGATCATCTGCGGCTCGCCGATGGCCTTGAGCATGCGCTCTGCAGCCGTCGCATAGGCCAGCGGGTTGCGCTTGCACTCTGCCAGGTATTCCGCGAGGGATAGCTCCTCTTCGCGGGTTCGCTCGTAGCGGGCGGCGAAGCTGCTCATCACGTCCATGCAAGACCTCCTGTGGATGTCAGGGCGGCGCCGCGAGGGTCCCTCCAACGCGGCGTCTGGGAAGTTCTGATGGCGTCCCGGCTGTACTGGACCCGGGCGTCATCAGAGCTTTCCGGTCTTTCAGGTCATGCAACGCGGCAGAGCGCGTCGACGGTGACAGCTTGAGCCTTACTCCTCAAAAACAATCGAGCAAAAAGCAGGCCATCGGTTGTTCAGTTCCGACGATCCAGGCACAGGGCCTGCCCGCGTTGGCTTGTTATATCTCGATTCGCAGCGGCACGGCTAGCGTCCAGTGGATTCAAGCCACACCGCACGTGGTGCGCTGCACGTTCCGATGAGCCGGGCCGCGTCGCCCATGATCTTTCGTGACGCTCGAGCCGCCGTTCAGCGAGCTCGTCAGCAAGGCGTCAGCGTTCGCCCGCACCCAGCTTGTCCAGGAGTCCCGACAGCTCGTCCAGCGAGCCGAAGCGGATCGCGATCTCGCCCTGCTCGCCGCGCTTGGTCTTGCGTTGCACGCGGATCTCCACGTCGGCGGTCAGGGCGTCGGCCAGCTGCTCTTCGAGGCGGACGATGTCGCGCGACTTCTCCTTGGCCACGCGCAGCAGCGGGGTCTGCCGGCCCGGATTGGAGGCCTTGGCCGCAAGCTTTTCGGCATCGCGCACCGAAAGCTTCTTCGCGACGATCTCGTTGGCGGTGAGGATCTGCTGGGCATTGTCGAGCGTGAGCAGAGCCCTGGCGTGACCCATGTCGAGGTCGCCGGCCATGAGCAGCTGCTGCACGGGAGCCGCCAGGTTCAGCAGGCGCAGCAGGTTGGTCGCGGCACTGCGTGAACGGCCCACCGCCTGCGCGGCCTGCTCGTGGGTGAGGCCGAACTCGTCGACCAGGCGCTTGAGGCCCTGCGCCTCTTCCAGCGGGTTCAGGTCCTCGCGCTGGATGTTCTCGATCAGCGCCATGACGGCCGCAGATTCGTCGGGCACCGGCTTGACGAGGACCGGCACCTCGTTCAGGCCCGCGAGCTTCGCGGCACGGAAGCGTCGCTCGCCCGCGATGATCTCGTAGCGCCCCGATGCCGGGCTGGCGCTCTGGCCTGGTGCGCCGACCGGGCGGACCAGGATCGGCTGCATCACCCCCTGGCTGCGGATGCTTTCGGCCAGCTCGTAGAGCGAGCCTTCGTCCATGCGGGTGCGGGGCTGGTACTTGCCGGCCTGCAGCTGCTCGACGCGCAACACGCTGGGCGCGCCCGCGGGCGCATCGGCGGCGGTTTCGCTGACCTTCGGGCCAAGCAAGGCCTCCAGGCCCATGCCCAGGCCCTTGGGTTTCTTCGTTGCCATCGGCCGATTGTCTGCCAAGGGAGCGTCTCAGATGGGCTCGACGGGCCGCGACAGGTCTTCGAGCAGGCGGCGCCCCTCGGGCCAATCCGCCAGTCCCGATTCGCCGTTGACATGGCCCCGCGGGCCTATGCAAAAAGGCAGGGCGCCCCACGCGGCGGCAAGCGCCAGGCTTGCCGCGGGAGCGCCGAAGGGATCGTCCTCGCTGTAGACCAGCGTCGCTCGGAAGGGCAACCTGCTCAGCACGACGGGCCGCCATCCGTGCAGCTGCGGCGGTGCATCGCCCTGGCCGAGGTCGGGCGGCGCGACCAGCAAGGCGCCACGCACCCGATCGGCATGGCGCGTGTGGGCTGCCCAGGCCGCGACCAGATGGCAACCCAGGCTGTGCGCGGCCAGGATCGCCGGGCGAGGGTCTTCCAGCAGCACTTCCTCAAGCCTCGACATCCAGTCTCCTCGCCGCGGCCAGAGCCAGTCGGCCTGCTGCACTCGCTCATCACCGTGTTCCTGTTCCCACACAGTCTGCCAATGGCCAGGTCCGGAATCGAGCCAGCCCGGCAGGAGCAGTACGCGTTCGGGCGGGCGGTTCGGGTCGCTTGTCATTCGGGCCTGGCGCTTGCCGTATGCTTTCGGGAAATCCCGCATTCTGCGGCCCGGGCGAGCACGCCCGCATTTCCAGGACTTGCCCCATGACGACCCGCGTCTACGTCGACGGCCAGGAAGGCACGACCGGCCTGCGCATCAACGAATACCTGGCGCGACGCGGCGACATCGAGCTCCTGCGCATCGACCCCGACAAGCGCAAGGACCCGGCGGAGCGCGCCCGCTTGCTGAACGCCGCCGATGTGGCCTTCCTCTGCCTGCCCGACGCGGCCTCCCGGGAAGCCGCGGCGATGGTGACCAACCCGAACACCTGCCTGATCGACGCCAGCACGGCACACCGGACCTCGCCGGAATGGGTCTTCGGCATGCCGGAGCTGGCTCCGGGGCAGCGCGAGCTGCTGCGCCGCTCCAAGCGCATCTCGAACCCCGGCTGCCACGCCAGCGCGTTCATCCTTCTGATGCGGCCGCTGGTCGACGCCGGGCTCGTCCCGCCGGACACACCGATCACCGCCACCTCCATCACCGGCTATTCCGGCGGCGGCAAGAAGATGATCGAGCAGTACGAGGCCGGCGGTGATCCGGCGCTGACGGCACCGCGCCCCTACGCGCTGGGGCTGACCCACAAGCACCTGCCGGAGATGAAGGCCCATACCGGCCTCGATGAACCGCCGGTGTTCATGCCGATCGTCGCCAATTTCTACAAGGGTCTCGCGGTGAGTGTGCCCTTGCATCTTTCGATGTTGCCCGGCATCACGACGGGCGCGCACCTGCATGACGCCCTGTCAGCGCGTTACGCGCAAGAGCGCTTCGTGCGCGTGCTGCCGCTGTCGGATCCGGAGACGCTCGCCTCCGGATTCTTCGACGTCCAGGCCTGCAACGACACCAACCGCGTCGACCTGTTCGTCTTCGCCAACGAACGGCAGGCCATCCTGATGGCCCGGCTGGACAACCTGGGCAAGGGCGCCAGCGGCGCCGCGGTGCAGGCGATGAACGTGCACCTCGGCAAGGACGAGGCGCTGGGCCTGTAGGGACAGCAGGGGCCGACGCCCCTGCCCCTCAACGGCGCGGCAAGGCGATCTTGGCTTCACGCTCCGGGCCGCGAAGCAGGTGGCCCTGCGGGTGATCGGCACCTGAAAGGATCGAGCGCCGGGCCGCCTGGGCTGCGGCGACGCTGCAGGCGTTGTTCTGCAGGTTGTACAGCGCGGCGCTCAGCATGCCTTCGCCGGCGTCGCCGAGTGCGTGATCGAAGTCGTCGTTCACCGGACAGGTGGCGCCGAAGCCGTCCGCGTAGTCGCCATAGCCCTTCGCGTTCACGCCCTTGAACTCGATCGGGAAGTACGAGATCCCGCAGTTGTCCTTGGCGGTGAAACCATAGGGCTTGCCGCAGGTCGTGCCGCCGATCACCCGCACTTCCACATCCACCCCGCGCAGGCCGTTGATGACCGCCTCACTGGCCGAGCAGGTCGCGTCGGTGGTGATGACGGTGACGCGCGAGAGGTTCAGCGTCGGCAGCGCCTTCCGGCTCGTGCACTCCATGCTGTCGTTCAGGATGCAGGAGGTGTCGAAGAACGGCGTCCTCGCGTCTTCGCTGTTGGTCTCGGCAGTGCGCTTGTCGTTGTATTGCAGCTGCTCGAAGACCTTGCCGCTGGTCCGCGAGCTGCCGGCGATCATGTAGGCGAGTTCGCTGGCGATGTACAGGTAGCCTCCGCCGTTGTAGCGCAGGTCCAGCACGAGGTCGTCGACCGCGGCATTCTTGAGCGTGGTGACGGCGTCGATCAGCGGTTGCTCGGCGCTGGCCAGGTGGTCGTTGAAGACGACGTAGCCGACCTTGCGGCCGCCGGTGTTCAGGACCGTGGTGGTTGGAACCGGCTGCTTGGTGACATTGGCGCTGACCAGCGTCTTGACCACGTTGCTGCCCGCGCGGCTGACGACGAACTCGTGGCTCTGGCCGTTTGCCGAAGGCCAGAGCGCGGCGTTCAGCGTGTCCACTCCCGAAGAAGTCCCGTCGTCGGCGCCGACGCCGTCGGCGCTGACCAGCACGTCACCGCGCAACAGGCCCGCGGTGGCAGCGGGAGAACCGGGTTCGACGTAGGCGATCCGGATGCCGCGCGGGGGCGTGCTCGAAGCCATGTACCACTCGATGCCATAGCCCGACACCGCACCCGAATTGATCAGGTCGTTCCAGGCCTTGGTCGGATAGATGAAGCTGAACTCGTCACGCAGCTTGCCGGAAGCCGTGCGCGCGGGCGTTTTGAGCGCCTGGAAGTAGTTGTCGAGCGACCTGAAGACATCGCCAGTGTTGCTGTAGTCCGCCAGGCTCGCGTCGACACCGGGCATCTCGCCGTACCAGAGGTACGCGTCCGTCATGTAGGAGTGCACCCAGGCCTTCTCATTCGCCAGGGTGCCCGTGGACGTCGGCGCAGCGGCGTCGGCCGCGTAGGGGTTGGTCGGCGCACAGACTTGGGCCGAATCGCCAGCGGCCGGCGGAGGCGCCGCCTGTCCGGAGTTGCCGCCCCCGCCTCCGCAGGCGGCGAGCGTGCCCGCCAGGCCGACGGCCGTGAACAGCAGCACCAGTCGGCGCGGCCGCGCGAGCGGCCGGTGGGGTCCTTCGAGGAGTGAGGAAGATTCGGTGGGGTGAACGGTGGCGAGCGGTGCGGCGGCAGGCGTCGAATTCAAGAGCGATCCCTGTGGTTCTGGCTATGGATCGGCGATTCTGCCAAGCGTCAGCAACCCGATTCTCACGAACCTTGGCCCCGCGTGCGATGTTCCGCGGCGCGGTCCCTGCGCCGGCCTCGGAGGACCGCCCTCAGTTGACCGGACTGATGGTGGGCGCCGGCGCGTCGACGCGGTGCACCATCTCCCGCGCGAAGTCGACGAAGGCTTGCGCGCCCTTGGCCGCCGGATCGAACACCACCCCGGGGACGCCATAGCTGGGCGCCTCGGCGAGGCGGACGTTCCTGGGGATCACGGTGTTGAACACCTTGTCGCCGAAGTGCGCCTTGAGCTGGTCGCTGACCTGGGTCTGCAAGGTGATGCGCGGATCGAACATCACCCGCAGCAGCCCGATGAGCTGCAGGTCACGGTTGAGGTTGGCGTGCACCTGCTTGATGGTGTTGACCAGGTCGGTCAGGCCCTCGAGCGCAAAGTACTCGCACTGCATCGGGACGATGACACCGTGCGCGCTGCACAAGCCATTCAAGGTGAGCAGGCTGAGCGAAGGAGGGCAATCGATCAGGACGAAGTCATAGTCGCCTTCAGCCGCCTGCAGCGCCCGACGGAGTCGCTCGTTTCGGTGCTCGAGTCCGACGAGTTCGACTTCTGCACCCGCCAGCTCGCGATTGGCGCCCAGCACGTCGTAGCCACCCGGCTCGGATCGGACCTTCGCCTCCGACACGCTCGCGCTCTCCAGCAGGACGTCGTAGACGCTGGCCTCGAGCTTGCGCTTGTCGACCCCGGAGCCCATGGTCGCATTGCCCTGGGGGTCCAGATCGACCAGCAGCACCCTCTTCCCGATCCGGGCCAATCCGGCGGCGAGGTTGACGCAGGTCGTCGTCTTGCCGACGCCGCCTTTCTGGTTCGCGATGCAGAAGATGCGGGACATGAAGGTCGATTGTCGCTTGAGATGCCGCTGCGGCGGAGCGCCTCGCACCTGTGGATAAGCCTGTGAGCAGTCCGTGGAAGGCCTGGTGGACAGGCGGTGGACCGGCTGTTGGCAAGCGACTGCTTGCTCGGCCGCTCGCCCCGGCTCTAACAGGCCTCTTCGTCTTGGCGCATCCAGACCAGGCATCGCGCCGCATCAAGCCCCGGCACCCGCAATGGTTCCACGTGGAACACGACTACGTTGCGGGGCAAGGCGCCCTTCTCTTCAGCAGTGACCTGCGCCTTCATGGCCACCCAGCAGGCTCCGGGTGCCAGGCGCTCTCGCGTCAACGCGACAAAGTCCGCGAGCGATGCGAATGCGCGCGAGGTAATCAGATCGAAGGGTTTCGTCGCCATGGCCTCGACCCGCTCATGCCTGGCCTCCAGGTTCGGGATGCACAGTTCGGCGGCCACTTGGCGGATGAAGCTGGCCTTCTTGGCCACAGCGTCCACGCAGGTGACGCTCCAAGCCGGCTCACAAAGTGCGAGCACCACGCCGGGCAGCCCTGCCCCGCTCCCTACATCCAGGATGCGTGCGGCGCGGCCCTGCAGGTGCCGCCGCAGGGAGGGCACGATGGCCAGGCAGTCGAGCAAGTGCTGAGTCAGCATCGCAGCCGGCTCCCGCACTGCGGTCAGGTTGTAGACGCGGTTCCACTGCGCGACGAGTCGCAGGTACTGCAGCAGCCGTCCCTGGGTTTCGGCGGGCAGCGACAGCGACAGGGCCCGCAGGCCCCCAGCCAAAGGTGCCGCGAGCGGATCGTCAGAGGGAGCGGGCATCGTGCAGCTTCTGAAAGGCGGAGGGTCGCCGCCGCGGCGGCCACTTGGGAGACGGTGGTGCCTCTGGCCTGGGGTCAGGCGGCGCCAATGGAGGGCGGATCCATCTCCGCCGTATCGTTGGCCGACTTGGAGACGGCCCCCTGGAAGCCGGCAAAGCGCTTCTTCTTCAGGTGAACCAGCAAGAGCGAAATCGCCGCCGGCGTGATCCCGGAGAGTCGGGCCGCTTGGCCGAGTGTCTCGGGCCTATGCCGGCTCAGCTTCTGCCGGACCTCGAAGCTGAGCGCGGTGACCTGTGCATAGTCCAGTTCGGTCGGCAGGGGCAGGTTCTCGTAGGCGAGCGCCCGTCCCACCTCCTCCACCTGCTTGTCGATATAGCCCGCGTACTTGATCGATATCTCGACCTGCTCGACGACTGCCCGCGCCGTTTCGACGCCGAGATCGGCGGCCAATGTTTCACGTGAAACCGCTGAATCCGGGCGGGCCGACGCCGCCAGAGCAGCCACACCGTCGAAGTTCACCCCTGGCCGGCGAAGCAGATCGGCCAGGCTGTACTCGCGCTCTATGCCCTGCCCCAGCACCGATTTCGCCACCTCGGCGGGAAGGACCCCGGGGTGCACCCAGGTGGTCCGCAGCCTCTCGGCCTCTCGTGCCACCGCCTCGCGCTTGCGCTCAAACGCCGCCCAGCGCGCATCATCGACCAGGCCCAGGCCGCGGCCGATCTCGGTCAGGCGCGCGTCTGCGTTGTCCTCGCGCAACTGCAGCCGGTACTCGGC
>CAMLGG010000246.1 GCA_946479475.1 uncultured Ideonella sp.
TCGCCCCGGCCGTGCCAACGCAGGCGCGCCGGCAGCGCCCCCTGCCTCGGAGCAGGCAGCGACGGTGCCGGCACGCCTTCGCCGTAGGCATAGAACCCGCGACCGGACTTCCGACCCAGCAGGCCGCCATCGACCATCTCGCGCTGCACCAGCGAGGGCTGGTAGCGCTTGTCCCCGAAATTGGCCTGGTAGACCGACTCGGTGACCGAGAAGTTGGTGTCGTGCCCGATGAGGTCCATCAGTTCGCAGGGGCCCATGCGGAAGCCGGCGCCGCGCAGGCAGGCATCCAGGACGGCCGGCGTGGCGGCTCGCTCGTGCAGCAGCGCCAGGGTCTCGGCGTAGTAGGGCCGCGCGATGCGGTTGACGATGAAGCCCGGCGTGGAGCGCGCATGCACCGCCGTCTTGCCCCAGGCCTCGGCCAGCTGGAACACGCGCTCGGCGACGGCCGGCTCGGTCTGCAGGCCCGAGACCACCTCGACCAGCTTCATCAACGGCACAGGGTTGAAGAAGTGCATGCCGACCACGCGGCCGGGAAACTTCAGGCCATTGGCGAGGGCCGTGACGGAAATCGACGAAGTGTTCGAGGCGAGCATGGCCTGCGGCGCGACGATGGCCTCGAGCTGGCGCAGCAGGGCGCGCTTGGCCTCCAGGTTCTCGACGATGGCCTCGACCACCAGGCCGGCCTCGGCGGCCTCCTCCAGCCGATCGACCGGCGTGATCCTCGCCAAGGCGGCGTCCGCCGCCTCCGCGGGCATCCGCCCCTTGGTGACCAGGGCTTGCAGCGACTGACCCAGCTTGTCCTTCGCGGCCGCCGCGGCGCCTTCGCGGGCATCGAAAAGCATCACCGGATGGCCGGCCTGCGCCGCGACCTGGGCTATGCCGGCGCCCATGATGCCGGCGCCGACGACGAGGACGGCGGGGGATGTCGAGGTGTTCATAGGCGGCAGAGCATAGCGTGGCAGGGTATGCACTATATTGCCTTTTCGGATCAAATTGACTTAGCCTGTGGGCACTTTCAGCACAATGATGCATGCGCCACAGACTCCAGCCGCTGCCTGAATGCCCGTGCTTGCCCCTACCGGCAGCCCACGGCGGCTGGGATACCCTGCCCCGGCCCATGACTTCAAGCCCACGGAGACAACCATGACGAAGATCCCTCGCCGCGCCCTTCTCGCCTGCGCCGCCCTGCTGGCTGTCGCGACCGCGCCGGCCGGCGCACAGAACGCCGGCAAGCTCAAGGTCGGCCTGATGCTGCCCTACACCGGCACCTATGCCGCGCTGGGCAACGCGATCGAGAACGGCTTCCGCCTCTTCGTCAGCGAGCAGGGCGGCAAGCTCGGCGGCCGCGAGATCGAGTTCTACAAGGTCGACGACGAGAGCGAGCCCTCCAAGGCCACCGACAACGTCAACAAGCTGATCAAGCGCGACCAGGTCGACGTTCTCGTGGGCACCGTCCACTCCGGCGTCGCCCTGGCCATGGCTAAGGTCGCCAAGGAGACGGGCACGCTCTTGATCGTGCCGAATGCCGGTGCCGATGCGCTGACCGGCCCGCTGTGCGCCAAGAACATCTGGCGAACCTCCTTCTCGAACTGGCAACCCGGCTACGCCACCGGCGTCATCGCCGCGCAGAAGGGCTACCGGAAGGCGATGACCATCACCTGGGGCTATGCCGCCGGGACCGAAGCCACCAAGGGCTTCACCGAGGCCTTCGAGAAAGGCGGCGGCAAGGTGATGAAGGACCTGACGCTGCCCTTCCCCAACGTCGAGTTCCAGGCCCTGCTGACCGAGATCGCCTCGCAGAAGCCGGACGTGGTGTTCGCCTTCTTCGCCGGCGGCGGCGCGGTCAAGTTCGTCAAGGACTACGACGCCGCGGGCCTGCGCAAGAGCATCCCGCTGGTGGGCTCCGGCTTCCTCACCGACGGCACGCTGGAGGCGCAGGGCGCATCGGCGCAAGGCATCGTCACCTCGCTGCACTACGCGGACAACATCGAGACGCCGCGCAACACCGCCTTCCGCAACAAGTACGCGGTGACGTACAAGTCCCAGCCGGACGTCTACGCCGTCCAGGGCTACGACGCCGCACAACTGCTGCATTCGGGCCTGACCGCGGTGAAGGGCGACTTCAGCAAGAAGGACGAGCTGTACTACGCGATGGGCAAGACGACCATCGCCAGCCCGCGCGGCAAGCTCGCCTTCAGCGCCGCGCACAACCCGATCCAGGATTTCTACGCCCGCGAGGTCAAGGGCAACTACAACGTCATCACCGGCGTCGCCGTGCCCGCGCTGGCGGACCCGGCGCGCGGCTGCAAGATGTGACATGAAGCCCCCAAGCTCACTACCTTCGCGGCCCCCCGAGGGGGCGCATCAGTGGCTACGGGCGGCCGGGCGCCACTGACATGGATGGGCCCACCTTCCTCGTCCAATGCCTGAACGCGCTGCAGTACGGCCTGCTGCTGTTCCTGCTGGCCTCGGGGCTGACGCTGATCTTCGGGATCATGGGCGTCATCAACCTGGCCCACGGCAGCTTCTACATGATCGGCGCCTACATGGCCTATGCCCTGGCGCCGGCCGTTTCGGCCACGCTGGGCGGCGGCTTCTTCGCGACGCTGGCCGTCGGCCTGGTGCTCGCAGTGCTGCTGGGCTATGTGCTGGAGTGGGCCTTCTTCAGCTTCCTGTATGAGCGCGAGCACCTGCAGCAGGTGCTCATGACCTACGGCCTGATCCTCGTGTTCGAGGAGCTGCGGTCGATCCTGGTCGGCGACGACGTGCACAGCGTCGCGCCGCCCGAGTGGCTGGCGGGCAGCCTGCAGCTCGGCGAACTGATGAGTTACCCCGTGTACAGGCTCTTCATCTCGGCGGTGTGCCTGCTGCTGGCGCTCGGCATGTACTTCGTCTTCGCGAAGACCCGGCTGGGCATGATGATCCGGGCCGGCTCGACCAACCGCGAGATGGTCCAGTCGCTGGGCATAGACATCAAGTTCCTCTACCGCGTGGTCTTCGCGGCCGGCGTGGCCATCGCCGTGCTGGCGGGGATGGTGGCGGCGCCGGTGTCCTCGGTCTATCCCGGCATGGGCAACCAGGTGCTGATCATCTGCTTCGTGGTGGTGGTCATCGGCGGCATCGGCTCGATCCGCGGCGCGCTGCTGGCCGCGTTGCTGATCGGCGTGGTGGACACCTTCGGCAAGGTCGTCTTTCCGCAGGCCGCGGGCGTGCTGGTCTATGTGTTGATGGCGCTGATCCTGCTGTGGAAGCCGGACGGGTTGTTCAAGGCGGGTTAGTCAGGGCAGCAATGGGCGGCAAACACCTCTTCGTCGCGGGCGCGGTGCTCGCGCTCGCCGTGCTGCCCCTGGTGGCCGGCAGCTTCGGCATAGACCTGGTCACCAAGATCATGATCTTCGCCATCCTGGCCCTGAGCCTGGAGCTGCTGGTGGGCATGACGGGCCTGGTCTGCTTCGGCCAGGCCGCGCTGTTCGGCCTGGCGGGCTATGCCGCGGTGCGCCTGTCCCCCGAATCGGAGTCAGCCTCGATGTGGTGGCTGCTGCCCGCCAGCGTGGGCGTGGCCGGCCTGTATGCGCTCTTCATGGGCGCGCTTTCGCTGCGGACCAAGGGTGTGTACTTCATCATGGTCACGCTCGCGTTCGCGCAGATGGCCTACTACGTGGTGCATGACACGCCGCTGGGTGGCGGCACCGACGGCATCTACCTCTATTTCAAGCCCACGCTCGCGATCGGCAACTGGACGATCGCCGACTTGGACAAGCCGCTGACCTTCTACTACCTCGTGCTGGTGTTCCTGGTCGGCGTGTTCGCCAAGCTCGCGCTGCTGGCCCGCTCCCGCTTCGGCCGCGCGCTCGCGGGCATCCACGCGAACGAGCAGCGCATGCGGGCGACCGGCTTCTCCACCTACCCGTACAAGCTCGCGGCCTTCGTGCTCTCGGGCTGCATCGCGGGCATCGCGGGATTCCTCTTCGCCGTCAAGGACGGCTTCGTCAACCCGGAGCTGCTTTCGTGGCACCTCTCCGGCTCGGTCCTCATCATGATCATCCTCGGCGGCCTGGGCCATCTGCGTGGCGCGGTGCTCGGTGCCTTCGCGTTCACGCTCCTGCAGGAGCTGTTCCAGAGCGAGGCCGTCTTCGGCTCCTTCGCCAAGCACTGGCACCTCGGGCTGGGCCTGAGCATCATCGCGTGCGTGGCGTTGCTGCCGCGCGGGCTGATCGGGCTGCCGGCGGAGGTGCGGCGGCGGCTGTTCGGCGAAGGAGCGGCCAGATGAGCGAGACGCTGCTTCGCTGCGAAGGCCTGACGCGCCGCTGGGGCGGCCTCATTGCCGTCGATGGCGTCTCCCTCGGCTTCGAGCGCGGCCAGGTCCACGCCGTCATCGGAACCAACGGCGCCGGCAAGTCGACACTGATCAACCTGCTCTCCGGCGAGATCGCGCCATCGGCCGGCAGCGTGAAGCTGCTGGGCGAGGACGTGACGGGCTGGACCCAGCCGCGGCGCGCCCGGGCGGGGCTCGGCCGCAGCTACCAGCGCAACACCATCTTCCCCGGCTTCAGCGTGCTGGAGAACTGCCGCCTCGCCGCGCAGGCCGCGTGGCAGAAGCCATGGCGCTGGTGGCAATCCGCTGCGCGCTGCGAGCACAGCCTCGGCGCGGCGCGCCAGGCCCTGTCCCGCGTCGGCCTGAACGACGTGCTGGACCGCCCGGCGGGCCTGCTCAGCCACGGCCAGAAGCGCCAGCTGGAGATCGCGATGTGCCTGGCCACCGGCCCGCAGGTGCTGCTGCTCGACGAACCCCTGGCCGGCATGGGCGCTGAGGAGACCGAGCGCATGCTGGCCTTGCTGGACGAACTGCGCGCAGGCCACGCCACCCTGCTCGTCGAACACGACATGGACGCGGTGTTCCGCATCGCCGACTGGATCACGGTGATGGTCAACGGCGTGGTGATCGCCTCGGCCGCGCCGGAGGCGGTGCGCGCCGATCCCGCCGTGCAGGCCGCCTATCTCGGAGGCCACTGAAATGACGGCGCCCATCCTGGAAGCCTCCGGCATCCACGCCTGGTATGGCTCCAGCCACGTGCTGCACGGCGTCGACATCGCCGTCCATCCCGGCGAGACAGTCGGCCTGCTGGGCCGCAACGGCATGGGCAAGTCCACTCTGATCCGCACGCTGCTTGGCCATGTGAAGCAGCGCGAAGGCCGGATCGCCGTGCGTGGGCAGGACTTCTCACGCGCGGCACCGCACGAGGTTGCTCGCGCGGGCGTGGGCTACGTGCCCGAAGGCCGAGGCGTTTTCCCGAACCTCAGCGTGAGAGAGAACCTCGTGATGGCCGCGCGCCCTGGCCGCGAAGGTCGCAACGACTGGTCCTACGAGCGGGTGCTCCAGACCTTCCCTCGCCTGGCCGAGCGGCTGAACAACCTCGGCGCCCAGCTGTCCGGCGGCGAGCAGCAGATGCTGTCCATCGGCCGGGTGCTGATGACCCATCCCGACCTGGTCATCCTCGACGAGGCGACCGAAGGCCTTGCGCCGCTGATCGTCGCCGAGATCTGGCGCGTGATCGGCCAGATCCGCGCCAGTGGCATCGCCACGCTGATCGTTGACCGCGACTACCGCAAGGTCGCCTCGCAGGCCGACAGGCTCGTGGTGCTGCAGAAGGGCCAGGTGGTGCTGGCCGGCGTTGCCTCCGAGCTCGCCGGCAGCGCCGAGCTGGCCGCCTGCCTCGGAGTCTGAAGCCTCCTTTTCCTTCCTGTCCCCCGTCCCGCGTCTGGAGCGCCGAATGGATACCCCGATCCCCACCGCCCTTCCCTTTGGCGAGCCCGGTGCGCTGGCGCCCTCGCGCGTCGTGCGCGAAGACCGCGCCGACGGCAGCTTCGTCCTGCGCAGCGCCGAATCGCTGCAACCCTACACCCGGTGCATCGGCGACTGGCTGGAGCATTGGGCGCGCACCACGCCCGAGGCCGTCTTCCTGGCTGAACGCGACGGCTCGGGCGGCTGGCGGCGGCTGAGCTATGCCGAGGTGCGCCGCGAGGTGGGCCGCATCGCCCAGGGCTTGTTGAACCTCGGGCTGCCGGCCGGCAAGCCGGTCGTCGTGCTTTCGGACAATGCCGTCGACCATGCGCTGCTGGCACTGGCCACCATGCACATCGGACGCGCTGTCTGCACCGTCTCCAGCGCCTACTGCCGCCTGACCAAGGACTACGCCAAGATCCATGCGATCCTCGATGCGCTGGACCCGGCGCTGGTCTACGCCGTCGAGCCCTCGGTCTACGGGCCGCCGATCGCCAGCTGGACCTCGCGCGCCGATCGGCCGGTGGTCTTCAGCCGTGGCGCTAGCGAGCTGCCCGGCTCGCTCGATTTCGACGCCCTGGCGGCCGACGAGACGCCTGCGGTGGCACAGGCGCTGGCGACGATCACCCCGGACACCCACGCCAAGTACCTGCTGACCAGCGGCTCCACCGGCACGCCCAAGGTCGTCATCAACACGCACCGCATGCTGTGCGCCAACCAGCAGATGATCGCGCAGGCCTGGCCCTTCCTCAGCCGCCATCCCCTGCGCCTGCTGGACTGGCTGCCCTGGAGCCACACCTTCGGCGGCAACCACAACTTCAACATGGTGCTCGCGCACGGCGGCAGCCTCTACATCGACGAGGGCCGGCCGATGCCGGGACTGGTCGAGAAGACGGTGGCGAACCTGCGCGATGTCCGGCCCAACTTCTACTTCAACGTGCCGCGCGGCTTCGACATGCTGCTGCCCTTCCTGGAAGCTGACGAGGGCTTCGCGAAGGACTTCTTCGCCGACCTTCAGGGCGTGTTCTACGCCGGCGCCGCGCTGCCGCAGAGCCTGTGGCAACGGCTGGAGGGCGTGGCGCGCCGCGTGCGCGAGCAGCCGCTGTGGTTCACGTCCTCGTGGGGCTCCACCGAAACCTCGCCGGCCGTGACCAGCGTGCACTGGACCATCGACCGGGCCGGCTGCATCGGCGCACCCCTGCCCGGCGCGGAGCTGAAGCTCATGCCCAGCGCGGGCAAGCTCGAGATGCGCGTGCGGGGGCCGCATGTCTTCCCCGGCTATCGCGATGCACCCGAGCTCAGCGCGAAGGCCTTCGATGACGAGGGCTACTACCTCATCGGCGATGCGGGCAAGCTGGTCGATCCGGCCGACCCCAGCCGGGGGGTCGCCTTCGACGGCCGCGTGGCCGAGGACTTCAAGCTGATGAGCGGCACCTGGGTGTCGGTCGGCACGCTGCGCATCCGCGCGGTGGCCGCGCTCTCGCCGTTGGCGGCCGACGTGGTGGTGACGGGCCACGACCGCGAGGAGGTGGGCCTGCTCGTCTTCCCCAGCCCGGCGGCCAAGGCGATGGATTCGGCCGAGCGCGCCGACAAGGTCCGCGCCGCCCTGCAGGCGCTGCGAGACGAAGGCGGCGGCTCGTCGCAATCGCCTGCGAGAGCGCTGCTGCTGGCGGAGCCACCCAACGCCGACGCCGGCGAGATCACCGACAAGGGCTACCTCAACCAGCGCGCCGTGCTGGCCCGCCGCGCCGCGGACGTGATCGCCTTGTACAGTGCCGTGCCGAACCCCGAGGTGATCCGACTCTGATGAGCAGCAGCAATCCCAGGACGCACATCCACCGCGTCGACGTGCATTTCGGCGACTGCGACCCCGCCGGCATCGTCTTCTTCCCCAATTTCTCGCGCTGGATGGACCAAGCCTCCTTGGCCTACTTCATGGCCTGCGGCGTGCCACCCTGGCGCGATCTCGAGGCCACGCGCGGCATCGTGGGCACGCCGCTGCTCGAGATTCACACGCGCTTCATCCGCCCGGCCACCTACGGCCAGACGCTGGAAGTGCACACCTGCGTGGTCGAGTGGCGCGAGAAGGTTCTGATCCAGCAGCACCGCATCATGCGCGACGGCGAGTTGCTGTGCGAGGGCCG
>CAMLGG010000247.1 GCA_946479475.1 uncultured Ideonella sp.
CTCGAGCGCCACGGCGGCAGCCACAGGGTGCGCCGAATAGGTGGCGCCGTGGCCAATGGGGGCACCTGCGGGCGCGGCGTCGGCGATCGTCGCGTAGACCTCCTCGGAGAGCATGGTCGCGCCCATCGGCACGTAGCCCGAGGTCAGGCCCTTGGCCAGCGTCATCAGGTCGGGTTGCACGCCTTCGGCGTTGCACGCGAACATCGGTCCGGTGCGGCCGAAGCCGGTGATGACCTCGTCGACGACGAACAGGATGTCGAGCTCGCGCGCCGCTTCGCGCATCGCTTTCAGCCAGCCGACCGGCGGCACGATGACGCCGCCCGAGCCCTGGATGGGCTCGCAGAAGAACGCGGCCACGTTCTCGGCGCCCAGCTCGGCGACCTTGTCGCGCAGCGATTGCACGCAGGCCGCGATCAGCGCCTGGGCGTCGCCGCCCTGGGGGTGACGATAGGGGTTGGGCGAAGGGATGTGGTGCTGCGTCGCCAGCGGCAGGTCGAAGCCGCGGTGGAAGACGGGCAGCGCGGTCAGCCCGGCGCCGGTGGACGACGAGCCGTGGTAGCCGCTCTCCAGCGCGATGAAGTGCTTCTTCTGCGGACGGCCGCGTGCGTTCCAGTACTGCACGATGAAGCGCACCGCGGCATCCACCGCCTCCGAGCCGCCGAGCGTGAGGTAGGCGCGCGTCAGCGAGGCCGGCGTGATCTGCGCCAGCTTGGCCGCGAGGCGGATGGCCGGCTCGCTGGCGAAGCCGAAGTAGCCAGTGGCGTAGGGCAGCTGGCGCAGTTGCGCGGTGGCGGCCTGCACCACGCTCTCCTGGCCATAGCCCACGTTCACGCACCACAGCCCCGCAAAGGCATCCAGCAGTTCGTGGCCTTGTCCGTCGACGAGCCAGGGCCCGCGGGCGCCGGCGAGCAGCAGCGGGCCGCGGGCTTCGTGCCGACGCCAGGCGGAAACAGGGTGGACGAGGTGCGCGCGGTCGAGCGCGGCAAGTTCATCGAGTCGGTTCGTGTTCATCGGTCGTCCTTCGGGTCGTCATGCCGAAAGATTAGGTGCGCACGGCTGCGAGGTGGTGCTGCAATGGCGACCCTCGACCAAGCTTCGTGTGGTTGTCGTGCGGGCCTTGGCAGATGATGCTTCGGCGGACTGCGAAGCCGTCATTCACCCTGCTGATACACCTCGGCCAGGTCGCGCAGGTCCCAGTTGCCGCCCGACAGCACCACGCAGACCTTCTCCTGCGGCGTCACCTCGAGTCCACGCGCCAGCAGGGCGCCGATGCCGATCGAGGCCGCCGGCTCCGCGATCAGCTTGGCATCCTTGGCCAGCATGCGCATCCCGGCCACGATGTGTTCGTCCTCCACCAGCACGATCTCGTCGACGTACCGTTCGATGATGGGGTAGGGGTTCTGGCCCGGCACGCTGATGCGCAGACCGTCGGCAATGGTGTCCTTCAGCGGCAGCGAGGTGCGCTCCTTGTTGATGCGGCTGTGGAAGTACTTGGGCGTCAGCGCCGGTTCCGCACCCACCACGCGCACGGAGGGCTTGGTTTCCTTGATGGCCGTGGCAATGCCGGAGACGAGGCCCCCGCCGCCCACGGGGACGATGACGGTGTCGACGTCGTCCAGGTCTTCCAGGATCTCGCAGCCGATGGTTCCCTGGCCTGCCATGACCAGCGGGTCCTCGAATCCGTGCACCGGGGTGTAGTGGTTCTCCGCCGCGATCTCGTAGACCCGTTTCCATCGCGCCGCGGTGTCGCCATCGAACCGGATCACCTCGGCGCCCAGGGCCCGGGTGTTCTCGACCTTGATGTCCGGCGTGGTCGCAGGCACCACCAGGATGGCCTTGACGCCCAGCATCCGCGCCGTATAGGCCAGCGCCTGCGCGTGGTTGCCCGAAGACGAGGCGATGAGGCCGTTGGCGATGGCTTCACGGGGCAGCGACAGCACCTTGTTGAGCGCGCCCCGGATCTTGAAGGCCCCGGTGATCTGCAGCGTCTCGGGCTTGAGGTAGACCTGGCACCCCAGGGCGGGCTCCATCTTCTCGGCGCGCAGCAAGGGCGTGTGCCGGATGTGCGATTTCAGCCGCTCCCGGGCCTGGTGGATGTCGCGCAGGGTCGGGTGTTCCAGAAGGGTTGTCATGAGCCGAAGAACTCGAAGGTGGTGCCGGCGTTGCTGGCGATGGCGTTGCGATAGATGCGGGCGGAGGTCGTGTTGTCCTGGATGGCCATGCCCGTGGAGTCGAAGATCGTGATCTCGTCGTCGGTCTCGCGACCCGGCTTCGTGCCCAGCAGGATCTCGCCGATCTCGGCGTGGATGTCTTCCTTGCTGATGATCCTCTTGTTCAGCGGGTGCCAGGTTTCGCCCTTCTCGATGCACTGCGCGATCGAATCGTTGACGATCTTCGCGTTCCGGAAGACCTCCGGCTCCAGCTCCTGCTTGCCGACCGTATCGGTGCCGATGGCGACGATGTGCGTGCCGGGCCGGACCCAGGCGGCTTCCACCAGCGAGCCCTTGCCGCGCGTGGTGGTGACGAGGATGTCCGCCTGTCCCACCGCGTCCTGCCTGGAGCGGGCCATCACCACCGGAATGTCGAACTCGCGCTCGATGTCGGCCTTGAACCGGGCGAGCGACTCGGGGTGGTGGTCCCAGGCATGGATGGTCTCGATCGTCATCACCTCCCGGATCGCACGGATCTGCATGCGGGCCTGATGGCCGGTCCCGATGGAGGTGATGGCCTTCGCGTTCTTGCGGGCCAGTGCCTTCACCGACACGGCTCCCGCGGCGCCGGTTCTCAGGCCGGTGACGAGGCTGCCGTCCATCACGCAGATGAGCGCGCAGGTCCTGGCGTCGAACAGCAGGATGGTTCCCATGCCGCTGGGCACGCCGTGCTCCGTCGGGTTGTTCGGGAACCCTCCGGAGGAAGCCTTCATCGAGATGATCTCGTCGGCTTCGTTGTAGCCCAGCTTGAAGTCGATCTCGCCCCGGGGAGGCGGCAGGTGGATGCAGGTGTAGGGCGGCTGGGTCACCTGGCCGCTGTTGAAGGCCTTGAACGCCTCCTCCACCGTCCCGATGACCTCCTTCATGGAGATCAGGCGTCCTACGTCCTGCTTGTTCAGCAGCAGTGTCTTCATCGGTATGAGCTCTCAACGGATCGAGGTTCGGGCGGGCGGCTTCGGATGACCCGTTCCGCAGCCGCCAGCACGGCCATCACATGCCGCGCCAGTTCTGGCGCTGTGACCAGGATGACGAGATTAGGGGCGAGCCGCCGGATCGTGATGCTGCAATTCGGGCTCGGAGCCAAGCTTCGTGTGGTTCTCGGGCGGTAGCTGGCAGATGCTGCTTCAACTGCGCGGCGCCGCTTACTTCGGAAGATGCCTGACTGATGATCGTGCAGCGCCGGGTGCCCCTTCCCGCTTGCCCGGGTCCATGCGAAGGCATCTCCGGGAACAACTGTTCAGCTCCGGGTTGACCCTTGGTTTGGCAGCTTGCGCCTGCGTTGGCGACCGGAATGCAACGACACGCTGCATCGGCCCGGCCGAACGAACACAAATGCCAGGGGCAGTGCCTAGCATTCCCTGTCATGAAGCCCCTCGATCACGTTGCGTCGCAGATGCCGTGCGCCTTGTGCCTGAGTCGCGACCTGGTGCGCGCCGAACGCTCCTGGGGCGTTTCGATGGCGGCGGCGCACGTCGCTGGGGCGAGCCATACGGCATGCCGTCCGGCGGCATCGAAACGGCATCTTCAGCGCGCCGGATGCACGCTTTCACGATCAATGCGCAGTGGCCGCATGCTGCAATGACGCCGTCGCGAGATCAGCATCAACCACCGACACAGCCAGACAGACCATGAGCTTCCGACCCAAGTACATCACCTTCGACTGCTACGGCACGCTGACGCGCATGCGCATGGGCGACATGGCGCGGGAGATGTTCGCCGACCGCATCCCGGCCGATCGCATGGAGCAGTTCCTCGCCGACTTCACGGCCTACCGGTTCGATGAATGCCTGGGCGCCTGGCAGCCGTACGACACGCTGCTGAAGAACTCGATCCGCCGCCTGTGCCGCAAGTGGAACCTGCAGTACCTCGACGCCGAGGCGCAGCAGTACTACGACCTGGTGCCCACCTGGGGCCCCCACGCCGACGTGCCGGCCGGTCTCGCCAAGGTCGCCAAGGAGATTCCGCTGGTGATCCTGTCCAACGCCATGGACAGCCAGATCCAGAAGAACGTGGCCCTGCTCGGCGCGCCCTTCCACCGCGTCTACACGGCCCAGCAGGCGCAGGCCTACAAGCCGCGGCTGCAGGCCTTCGAGTTCATGCTGGATTCGCTTGGCTGCAACCCGGAAGACGTGCTGCACGTGTCCTCCAGCCTGCGCTACGACCTGATGTCGGCCGACGACATCGGCATCGTCAACAAGGTCTTCGTCAACCGCGGCCACGGTCCGGGCAACCCGGCCTACCGCTACGTCGAGATCCAGGACATCGGCGGCCTGGCCGGGGTCGTCGGCCTCTGATCGCCCGGAAAGTAGCCCCATGAAGCTCGAGTCGTACTGGAACGCCTCTGCGCCGGCCTTCGAGCCGCGTGCGGCCGACCTGCCCGCGCAGTGCGATGTGGCCATCGTCGGCGGCGGCTTCACGGGCCTGTCCGCGGCGCTGGCGCTGGCCAGGCGCGGGGCCTCGGTGGCGGTGCTCGAGGCGGGCGACCGTGTCGCGGCCGAGGCCTCCGGGCGCAACGGAGGGCACGTCAACAACGGCCTTGCGGTCGACTATGCCGAGGTCGCCGCCAGGGTGGGCGTCGAACGCGCTCGCGCCTGGTACCACGCCTACGACGCCGCCGTCGACGCGGTGGAACGCATCGTGCGCGAGGAGACGATCGACTGCGACTTCGCGCGCCGCGGCAAGCTCAAGCTGGCGACGCGGCCGGCGCACCTGGAAGCGCTCTCGCGCAGCGCCGAGCGGCTGGTGGCCGACCGGGTCGACACCGACGTGCAGGTCCTGCACGCCGCTCAGGTGCGCTGCGAGGTGGCGAGCGAGCGCTTCGTGGGTGGCCTGCTCTACAAGCGCAGCGCACAGATGCACATGGGCCGCTTCGCCCGCGGCCTGGCCCAGGCCGCCGAGCGCCGCGGCGCGCAGATCCACACCGGCACCTGCGTGCAGCGGCTCGAGCGGCTGCAGGGCGAAGCGCACCGCGTGCACACCGGCCGCGGCACGATCAGGGCGGCCCAGGTGCTGCTGGCCAACGGCGCGGCGCGGCATGGGGGCTACGGCAGCTTCGGCTGGCTGCGCCGGCGCATCGTGCCGATCGGCAGCTTCATCGTCGTCACCGAGCCCTTGGGCGCGGAGCGCGCCCAGGCCTTGCTGCGCGACCGCCGCACCTACGTGACGGTGGCCAACATCCACCACTACTTCCGCCTCACTCCCGACCATCGGCTGGTGTTCGGCGGGCGCGCGCGCTTTGCCGTCAGCAGCCCGGTGTCGGACGCCAAGAGCGGCGCGATCCTGCGCGCCGGGATGCTCGCGATGTTCCCGCAGCTGCAGGGCGTGCGCATCGACTACTGCTGGGGCGGCCTGGTCGACATGACGCAGGACCGCCTGCCGCACGCCGGCGAGCGCGACGGCCTGTACTACTCCACCGGCTACAGCGGCCACGGCACGCAGATGTCGGTGCTGATGGGCGAACGCATGGCCGCCGTGATGGCCGGCGATGCCGCCGCCAACCCCTGGCAGGGTCGCGACTGGCCGGCGATCCCGGGCCACGTCGGCCCGCCCTGGTTCCTTCCCGCCGTGGGCCTTTACTACCAGCTCAAGGACCGGCTCGCCTGACTTCCCGCCAAAACACCAGATCACCCCCAGGAGACTCCCACCATGACCGATCGCACGAAGTTCGACAAGCTTGTCGGCCCCGAAGAAAGCCGACGCCTCTTCGGCGCGCTGCAGCGCGGGGCCAGCCGCCGCGACGTGCTGGCGATGCTGATGGCCGGCGGCATGCAGGCCACGCTGGCGGCAAGCGCCGCCACGCTGGCCACCGCGGCGCACGCGCAGACGCCGCGCAAGGGCGGCCGCATCATGGTGGCCAGCTCGAGCACGGGCGTCAACGACACGCTGGATCCGGCACGGCAAGCCAGCCACATCGACTACTGCCGCGGCTTCATGTTCTACAACGGGCTGACCGTGCTGGACGGCAGCCTGACGCCGCAGCCGCAGCTGGCCGAAGAGTTCACGACCCAGGACGCCAGGACCTGGGTGTTCAAGCTGCGCAAGGGCGTGACCTTCCACGACGGCAAGCCCTTGACGCCGGGCGACGTGGTCTTCTCCATCATGCGCCACAAGGATGCAGCCACCGCATCGCGCGCCAAGGTGCTGGCCGACCAGATCGAGTCCGTGACGGCCAGTGGCCCCAACGAGGTCACCATCCGCCTCGTCTCGCCCAACGCCGACCTGCCGGTCATCCTGGGCACCTACCACTTCCACATCGTCAAGGAAGGCACCACCGACTTCAACGCCGGCATCGGCACCGGCCCCTACAAGGTCAAGGAGTTCAAGCCGGGCGTGCGCTCGGTCGCCGTGCGCAACGAGAACTACTGGAAGCCCAACCGCCCGTACCTGGACGAGATCGAACTGGTCGGCATCTCCGACGAATCGGCCCGCGTCAACGGGCTGCTGGCCGGCCAGCTGGACCTGGTGGTCGCGGTGTCCCCGCGCTCGGTCGAGCGTGTGCTGGCCAGCGGCAAGCACGGCATCTTCGAGACCAAGGCCACCTCCTACACCGACCTGATCATGCGGCGCGACAGCGGCCCGGGTGCCAACCCGGACTTCGTCCAGGCCATGAAGTACCTGTTCAACCGCGACCAGCTCCTGAAGTCGATCCAGCTCGGACGGGGCGTGGTGGCGAACGACCAGCCCATCGCCGCGAACAACCGCTTCTACTTCAAGGGCCTGCCGCAGCGCGCGTACGACCCCGAGAAGGCCAAGTGGCATCTGCAGAAGGCCAACCTGGGCAGCGCCCCGATCCCGGTGGTGGCTTCGCCGGCGGCGACCAATTCGGTGGAGATCGCCCTGGTGATGCAGTACGCGGCCAAGCAGATCGGACTCAACCTGGACGTGAAGCGCATGCCGGCCGACGGCTACTGGTCCACGCACTGGATGAAGCACCCGGTGGGCTTCGGCAACGTCAATACGCGGCCGAGCGCCGACCTCGCCATGACGCTGTTCTTCAAGTCCGATGCGCCGTGGAACGAGGCGGGCTGGAAGAACGACAAGTTCGACCAGCTGCTGGTGGCTGCGCGCGGCGAGATCGACCCCGCCAGGCGGGCCGGGATGTACGCCGACATGCAGGTGATGATCCACAACGAAGGCGGCATCGGCATCCCGATGTTCGTCTCCAGCCTCGACGGTCACAACGGCAAGCTCAAGGGCCTGTCGCCGATTCCCATCGGCGGGATGATGGGCACCTCGTTCGCCGAGCACGTGTGGCTCGACGCCTGAAGCGGACGCATCGGCGATGAACAAGCTCCTGCTCAAGCTGCTCGTGCAGCGCATCGGCCTCGCCCTGCTGTCGTTGCTGGCGGTGTCGGCGCTGGTGTTCGCCATCACCGGCGTCCTGCCCGGCGACGCGGCGCAGGAGCAACTGGGCCAGGAGGCGACGCCCGAGGCGCTGGCGGCATTGCGCTCGCAGATGGGCCTGGACATTCCGGCCCACCAGCGCTACCTGCACTGGCTTGCGGGCCTGCTGCGCGGTGACCTGGGCACCTCGGCGACGACCCAGCTTCCCGTCGTCGAGCTCATCGCGAGCCGGCTGCCCAACTCGCTGCTGCTGGCGGCCGTGACGGCGCTGTTCGCGGTGCCGATCGCGCTCACCCTGGGCATCGCGGCGGCCGTGTGGCGCGGCTCAT
>CAMLGG010000248.1 GCA_946479475.1 uncultured Ideonella sp.
GGCCAGCGCGCACTGCTCGTCGCCCAGCCCAAGACCGGCAAGACGGTGATGATGCAGCACCTCGCGCATGCCATCGTCGCCAACCACCCCGACGTGCACCTCATCGTCCTGCTGGTCGACGAGCGCCCCGAGGAGGTGACCGAGATGCTGCGCACCGTGCGCGGCGAGGTCATCAGCTCCACCTTCGACGAGCCGGCCGCCCGCCACGTGCAGGTGGCCGAGATGGTGATCGAGCGCGCCAAGCGCCTGGTCGAGCTCAAGAAGGACGTGGTGATCCTGCTGGACTCCATCACCCGCCTGGCCCGCGCCTACAACAACGTGCTGCCCAGTTCCGGCAAGGTGCTGACCGGTGGTGTCGACGCCAACGCCTTGCAGCGCCCCAAGCGCTTCTTCGGTGCCGCGCGCAATGTCGAGGAAGGCGGCTCGCTGACCATCATCGGCACGGCGCTGATCGACACCGGCTCGCGCATGGACGAGGTGATCTACGAAGAGTTCAAGGGCACCGGCAACTGCGAGATCCACCTCGACCGCCGCATGGCCGAGAAGCGTGTCTACCCCTCGATCCTGATCAACAAGTCCGGCACCCGCCGCGAGGAACTCCTGCTCAAGCCGGAGGTCCTGCAGAAGACCTGGATCCTGCGCAAGCTGCTCTACCCGATGGACGAGATCGAGGCGATGGAGTTCATCCTCGACAAGATGAAGTCGAGCAAGAACAACCTCGACTTCTTCGACATGATGCGTCGCGGCGGCTGAGCCTTAGCCGACCCGCCCCGCCCATCATGCCCAGACAGCCCGCCGATGCGGGCTGTTTGTCTTTCAGCGAGGACCTCGAATGCCGCACACCGTCAGCCTGATCACGACCCTGGCCGCGGGCTTCGGCCTGGCGCTCCTGTTCGGATTCGTGGCCGTCCGCCTGCGCCTGCCTGCGCTAGTGGGCTACCTGCTCGCCGGCGTGGCCATCGGCCCGGGCACGCCAGGCTTCGTCGCCGACGGCGAGATCGCGGCGCAGCTGGCAGAGATCGGCGTGATGCTGCTGATGTTCGGCGTCGGGCTGCACTTCTCGGTAGCGGACCTGCTGGCAGTGCGCCGGGTCGCGCTGCCCGGCGCGATCGCCCAGATGCTGGTCGCGACCGCCATGGGTGCAGGCCTGGCGATGCTGTGGGGCTGGCCGCTCGGCGGGGCGCTCATCTTCGGCCTCGCGCTTTCCGTGGCCAGCACGGTGGTCCTGCTGAAGGCGCTCGAGAGCCGGGGCCTGGTGGATTCCGCCAACGGCAGGATCGCCATCGGCTGGCTGGTGGTGGAGGACCTGGCCATGGTGCTGGTGCTGGTGCTGCTGCCGGCCCTGGCGCCAATGCTCGGGGGCAACGAGGCCGCGCATGCCAGCGGCAAGAGCCTGTTGGGGACATTGGCCATCACCCTTGCGCAGGTGGCCGCCTTCGTGGCCTTCATGCTCGTCGGCGGCCGGCGCCTGTTCCCCTGGGTGCTCTGGCAGGTCGCCAAGACCGGCTCGCGCGAGCTGTTCACCCTGTGCGTGGTGGCGGCCGCCGTGAGCATCGCCTACGGCTCGTCCGCGCTCTTCGGCGTGTCCTTCGCCCTGGGCGCCTTCTTCGCCGGCATGGTGCTGCGCGAATCCGAGTTCAGCCAGCGTGCCGCCGAGCAGACGCTGCCCTTGCAGGATGCCTTCGCCGTGCTTTTCTTCGTCTCGGTGGGCATGCTGTTCGACCCGGCGGTGCTCGTCGATCGGCCGCTGCAGGTGCTGGCGACCGTCGCCATCATCATGCTGGGCAAGTCGCTGGCGGCGGCCATCCTCGTGCTCGCCCTGCGTTACCCGGTGCGCACGGCTCTCACCGCCTCGGCGAGCCTGGCCCAGATAGGCGAGTTTTCCTTCATCCTCGCCGGACTCGGCCTTTCGCTCGGGCTGCTGCCGCGCGAGGGGCAGAGCCTCGTGGTGGCCGGCGCACTGATCTCCATCGCGCTCAATCCGGTGGCCTTCCGCGTGGCCGATCGGGCCCACGACTGGCTGCACCGGCGCCCTCGCCTCGCGGCAAGGCTGGAACCGGCGGAAGACCCGCTGGCCGCGCTGCCCATGACGACGGAGGCGAAGTACCTGTCGAACCAGGTCGTGTTGGTCGGATGGGGCCGTGTGGGCAAGCGGATCGCGGATGCGCTGTCCGCCGAAGGGGTGCCATTCGTGGTCGCCGAGCAGAACCGCGAACTGGTCGAGCGGCTGCGGGCGAAGGGCTACGCCGCAGTGTGGGGCGACGCGACGGAGCCGGAGGTCCTCGTCCAGGCCCACATCAAGGACGCCCGGGCCCTGGCCATCGCCACGCCGGAGACGGTCCAGGTCCGCAAGATGGTCGAGACCGCCCGGACGCTGAACCCGGACATCCAGGTCGTGGTGCGCAGCCACAACGCCGAGGAGGCCGAGCTGCTGCGGCGCGACGGGGCCGGCACCGTGCTCGTGGGCGAGCACGAGTTGGCGATTGGAATGACGAGGCATGTGCTCGCGGCAGTCACGAGCAGCCCGGCTGCCCACGGCCCTGCGCTATAATCCGACGTTTTCCCGGTCCGGGAAGCAATCCGCTTGGTAAGTGCGCGTGCCGATAGACGGCGCCGCGTGGCTGCCGACACCCCCACAGCGAGAGGTTTGCGCCATGAAAGAAGGCATCCACCCCAACTACCGCGACGTCTGCTTCGTCGACCTGTCCAACGGCTTCAAGTTCGTCACGCGCTCCTGCGCCCAGACCAAGGAAACCGTGAAGATGGATGACGGCCGCGAACTGCCGCTGTTCAAGCTGGAGACCACCAGCGAATCGCACCCGTTCTACACCGGCCAGCAGAAGAGCGTCGACACGCTGGGCGGCCGCGTCGAGAAGTTCCGCAACAAGTTCGCGCGCGTCGGCATCAAGAAGTGATGCGGCATCTCGCGCAAGCGAAGCAAAGGCAGCCCCGGCTGCCTTTTTTCTTTTTTGCTGGCGCCGGCGCTCCGCGCAGCGTCAGCTTGGCATGATCCCCGCCGTGGATTCGTCCCAGCCCACTCCCGCCCTCGTCACCCAGCGCGCGGCCGAGCGGCTGCCGCGCGTCGCGCTGCTGCTGTTCTGCGCAGCCTACCTGCTGCCCGGCCTGTTCGGGCGCGACCCCTGGCGCGGCGCGGACGTGACCGCTTTCGGCACCATGCTCGGGATGGCCGAAGGTCGCACGCCCTGGTGGGCTCCCACCCTGGGCGACCTGCCGCCCGAAACCGCGCTGCTGCCGCACGTCTTCGGCGCCCTGGCCATCAAGCTGCTCGGGCCGGCGATGGATCCGGCGCTCGCGGCGCGACTGGCGTTCGCCGCGCTGCTGGCCCTGACGCTGGCTCTCGTCTGGTACGCCACCTTCCACCTGGCGCGCACCGAGGCCGCGCAGCCCATCCCCTTCGCGTTCGGCGGCGAAGCGGATCCTGTCGACTACGCGCGCGCGCTCGCCGACGGCGCGCTGCTGGCGATCATCGCCACCCTCGGCCTGCTGCAACTCGGCCACGAAACCACCCCTGAGCTGATGCAGCTCAGCGAGGTCACGCTGCTGCTGTGGGCACTGGCCGCAGCGCCCTACCGCTCCATCGCGGTCCGCGCTGCCCTGCTCCTGGCGCTTCCGGCCCTGGCGGCCAGCGGCGCCCCGAGCATGGCGGTCACCCTGGGCCTGCTCGCCCTGGCGGTCAGCCTGCGCTCCAGCTATGGCGAGGTCCGTGCGTTGTGGCCCTGGCTGCTCGCGTCGCTGGTCCTCTCGGTCGCCTCCGCCGCGGCGCTCGGAGCATGGCAGTCCAGGCTCGCGGTGCCGAGCGGCGCGGGCATCTTGCGGCTGCTGCTGTGGTTCCCCTGGCCGGTCTGGCCGCTCGCGCTGTGGACGCTGTGGTGCTGGCGTCGCCACTGGCTGCGGCGCCACATTGCCGTGCCGTTGGCGACGGTGGTGGTCGGCGTGGTGAGCGCCATCGCGATGGGGGGATCCGAGCGAGCCCTGATGCTCGCCTTGCCGGGCCTGTCGGTCATGGCCGCGTTCGCGCTGCCCACGCTCAAGCGCAGTGCCGGCGCCGCGGTCGACTGGTTCTCGGTCTTCTTCTTCAGCCTGGCTGCGCTGACGGTCTGGGTCATCTACCTGTCGATGCAGACCGGGGTGCCGGCCAAGCCGATGGCCAACATCATGAGGCTGGCGCCCGGTTTCGTGCCCCGTTTCTCCGTCATCGAGCTGCTGGCCGCCGCGCTCGGCACGCTGGCCTGGCTGTGGCTCGTTCGCTGGCGTACCTCTCGCCATCGCCATCCCTTGTGGAAGAGCCTCGTGCTTTCCGCCAGCGGCGTGGCCCTCGCCTGGCTGCTGACGATGACCTTGCTGCTGCCCGTGCTCGACTACGCGCGCAGTCCGCGCGCGCTCGTGGCGCTGGTCGACAAGTACGTGCCGCGCGGTTCATGCGTCCTGGCGCCGGGCATGCCGCGGGCCAATGTGGCAGCGCTCGAGGTCTTCGGCAACCACCGCGTCGTGACGCAGCCCGAGCAATCGCTGCCTCCGGATTGCGGCCGGCACCTGGTCGTGGCCTGGCGGGGCAGCCCCTTGCCGCCGCCACCGGCCGGTTGGACGCTGCAGGCCCACCTGAGGCGCCCGGGAGAACGCAGCGACCAGATGCTGGTCTACCGCCCGGCGCCCTGAGCTGCTGGCGTCAGCCCGGCACGGCCTCGCGCGGCGCCGGCAGGCGCACGCGAGCGGCCGGTAATGCGAGGGTGAAGCGCGAACCCTCGCCCACCGTGCTCTCGATCAGCAGTTCGCCGCCGTGGCGCTGCGCCACATGCTTGACGATGGCCAGGCCCAGCCCGGTGCCGCCGGTGTCGCGCGAGCGGCTGCCGTCGACGCGATAGAAGCGTTCCGTCAGCCGTGGCAGATGCTCCGCCGCGATGCCCGGGCCGGTGTCGCGAACGGCGATCTCGCCGACTCCATCGGGCCGCAGGCGCCAGGCGACCTCGACCGTGCCGCCTTCAGGCGTATAGCGCACCGCGTTGCCTACGAGGTTCGTCACGGCACTCAACAGCTCCGATTCATTGCCCGCGAGCTCGACATCCGTCGCCCAGTCGAAGGCCAGCCGATGCCGGCCACCCGAAAGGCCTCGCGCGTCCAGCTCCACCGCCGCGCCCAGCCGGGCCAGGGGCAGCCAGGTGTCGGCCGGCGGGCGCGGGCTTCCTTCCAGGCGGGCCAGCGTGAGCAGGTCGCCTACCAGCGACTGCATCCTGCTGGTCTGCTGGGCCATCAGCGTCAGCACGCGTTTGCGCTCCACGTCCGACAGCGGCAGGTTCGTCAATGTCTCGACGAAGCCGGCCACGACGGTGAGCGGCGTACGGATCTCGTGCGAGACGTTGGCCACGAAGTCGCGGCGCATCGCGTCGGCGCGCTCGCGCTCGGTGATGTCCTGCGTCAGGATCAGGCGCTGTCCATCGCCGTAGGGCCGAACGATGACCGACAGCAGCCCCCGGCCGCCCGGCTGCGGGATCTGCACCGGCTGCTCGAAGGTGCGGCCCTGCAGCATGGCCACGAAGGCGGGGGCTCGCACCAGGTTGGTCACCCGCTGCTGCAGATCGCGCAGCCGGTCCAGCCCCAGGTGCTCGGCGGCCAGCTGGTTGCACCACCCGATCTGTTCGTTCGCATCCAGCAGCATCACGCCGTTGGGCGAGGCCTCGATGGCGGTCAGGAACTGCGCCAGGCGCTCCCGCTCGATCTCGGCCTGGCGCTCGCGCGATCGAAGCGCGCGCTCGATGCGGGTCGCCAGCTCGCCCCAGAAGCCGGCCATGGCCGGCGACGCATCCTGCGGCGCATTGCTCAGCCAGCGCAGGATGCGCTGCCCGAGCAGGACATCTCGCGCAATCAGCAGCACCACGCCGAAAAGCGCGCCGGCCAGCGCGCCGCGCGCCGTGTAGCCCTGAACCGAGCCCAGCAGACGCCCCAGCAGGCCGCCGCCGGCGGCCAGGCTCAGCGCGAACAGCGCGCGCCACCAGATCCAGCCCATGGTCTCGAAAAAGTCAGGCGGCCGAGGCGATCGCCTGCTGGCTGAAGCGGTAGCCGGCGCCGCGGACCGTCTCGATCATGCTCGCGCAGCGAGCTGGCAACAAGGCTTCGCGCAGGCGCTTGACGTGGACGTCGACGGTGCGCTCCTCGATGAAGACGTGGTCGCCCCAGACGCGGTCCAGAAGCTGGGCCCGGCTGTGCACCCGCTCCGGATGCGTCATGAAGAAATGCAGCAGCCGGAACTCCGTCGGCCCGAGCTTGAGGTCGATGCCTGCGCGGCTCACGCGGCGGGTCGAAGGATCCAGCTTCAGGCCGCCGACCTCGACCACCGAATCCAGTGCCTCGGGCACCCGCCGCCGGAGCACGGCGCGAATGCGGGCGAGCAGTTCCTGGGTCGAGAAAGGCTTGGTGAGGTAGTCGTCCGCACCGGCATCCAGGCCGGAGACCTTGTCCGCCTCGTCCGCGCGGGCCGTCAGCATGATGATGGGCAACTCGCGCGTACGCGGATCGCCGCGCCAGCGGCGCGCCAGCGTGACGCCCGACTGGCCCGGCAGCATCCAGTCCAGCAGGACCAGGTCGGGCAGGACGGCATCGACCGCCACCATCGCCTGGTCCGCGTTCTCGGCCAGCGTGACCTCGAAGCCGGCGTGGCGCAGGTTGATCGCGATCAGCTCGGCGATCGCGGATTCGTCTTCGACCACGAGCACTGTGGGCATGTTCGGTCGCTTCCCTTCTGTCCTGGACGATCAGTTGCGCGTCAGTGCGATCGTCTCGACCGCCTCGACCGTGTTGTGCCGGACGTCCTGTCCCTTGACGATGTAGATGATCTGCTCGGCCAGGTTCTTGGCGTGGTCGCCGACGCGCTCGATCGCCTTGGCGACGAAAACCAGGTCGATGCTGGCCGAGATGGTGCGCGGGTCTTCCATCATGTAGGTGATCAGCTTGCGCATCAGGCCGTCGAACTCGGCGTCGATCTGGTTGTCGTTCTTGATCACCTCGAGGGCCTGCACCGTATCCAGCCGGGCGAAGGCATCGAGCGCCTTGCGCAGCGAGGCCGTGGCCAACGTGGCTTCGAACGACACGTCGCCGACCGGCAGGCGCAGGCGGCTGAAGACGCCGGTGTTGATCAGGCGCTGCACGGTGCGGGCGATGCGGGCCGCCTCGTCACCGACGCGTTCCAGGTTGCCGATGGTCTTGCTGATGGCGATCAGCAGCCGCAGGTCCCGGGCCGTGGGTTGGCGGCGGGCGATGATGGCCGAAAGATCGGCATCGATATCGACCTCGAGCTGGTTGACCCGCTCCTCCATCTGCAGCACTTGGGTGGCCGTCTCGGCGCTGTAGTTGGTCAGAGCGTAGATGGCCTGCGCCACCTGGGCCTCGACGAGGCCGCCCATCTCCAGCACGCGGGTCGACACGCCGCTCAACTCGGTATCGAACTGGGTCGACAGATGCTTGTCCATCTTGGTTTCCTTTTGCCGGGCCTTCAGCCGAACCGGCCGGTGATGTAGTCCTCGGTGTCCTTCTTCTGCGGCTTCATGAAGAGGTCGCGCGTCGGGCCGAACTCGATCAGGTCGCCGAGGTACATGTAGGCGGTGTAGTCGGACACGCGGGCCGCCTGCTGCATGTTGTGGGTGACGATGACCACGGTGTAGTCGCTCTTCAGCTCGTGGATCAGCTCTTCCACCTTGCCGGTGGAGATCGGGTCCAGCGCCGAGCAGGGCTCGTCGAGCAGCAGCACCTCGGGCTTGATCGCGATGCCGCGGGCGATGCACAGCCGCTGCTGCTGGCCGCCGGAAAGGCCCGAGCCGCTCTGGCCGAGCTTGTCCTTGACCTCGTTCCACAGCGC
>CAMLGG010000249.1 GCA_946479475.1 uncultured Ideonella sp.
GCATGGCCCACGGGGTGCGGATGGTCGACTACTCGAACCGCCGCTACGAGAACGTGTACCGCGAGGGCAACGAGGGCATCGCCTCGCAGTGGTGCGCGCTGATCGTAACAAGCGCCCAGTGCCTGTCGTTCGCCGTGCCCTCCGACACCGTCCGCTGGGTGGCCAGCGAGCTGCTGCGCCATGGCCGCGTGCGCCGCGCGTGGCTGGGCCTGGCGGCGCAGACGGTGCCGCTGGCCCGCCGCACGGTGCTGCATCACGGGCTGGCCACCGCGAGCGCGGTGGGGGTCGACGAGGTCATGCCGGACGGGCCCGCCTCGCGAGCAGGCGTCCAGGCGGGCGACCGCATCGTGGGCGTCGACGCCACGCCCACGGCCGACGTGGACGCGCTGCACCGCCTGCTCGGCGGCGAGCGCATCGGCCGGCCGGTGCAGCTGGACCTGCTGCGAGGCGCGCGCCGGATGGCCCTGGACCTGGTGCCCGGCGCGCGAGCCTGATCAGAGCCGCTCGAAGACCGCCGCGATGCCCTGCCCGCCGCCGATGCACATCGTCACCAGGGCGTAGCGGCCACCTGTGCGGTGCAGCTCGTAGATCGCCTTGGTGGCCAGGAAGGCGCCGGAGCAGCCGATGGGATGGCCGAGCGCGATCGCGCCGCCGTTCGGGTTGGTCTTCTTCATGTCGAGCTCCAGCCCCCGCGCGACCGCGATGGCCTGGGCCGCAAAGGCCTCGTTGCTCTCGATGACGTCCATCTGGTCCAGCGTCAGGCCGGACTTCTTCAGCGCCAGCTTCGAGGCCGGGATGGGGCCCTCACCCATGATCTCGTTGGGCACGCCGGCCACCGCATACCCGGCCAGGCGGGCCATCGGCTTGTAGCCCGCGCTGGCCGACATGGCGGCATCGCCCAGCACGAAGAAGGCCGCGCCATCGTTGATCCCCGAGGCGTTGCCGGCCGTGACCGAGCCGTCCTTCTTGAAGGCGGGCTTGAGCTTGGCGAGCGACTCCATCGTCGTGCCCGGCTTGACGTGCTCGTCGGTGTCGAACACCACCTCGCCCTTCCTGGTCTGCTTCACGATGGGCACGATCTGGCTCTTGAAGCGCCCCTCGGCGATGGCCGCCGCGGCCCGGCGATGCGACTCCACGGCCAGCGCGTCCTGCTCCTCGCGGGTGATGCCCCACTTGGTGACCAGGTTCTCGGCGGTGATGCCCATGTGGCCGACGCCGAACGGGTCGGTCAGGGTGGCGACCATGGTGTCGATCAGCTTGGTGTCGCCCATGCGCGCGCCATTGCGCATGGCGGTGCTGAGGTAGCCGCCACGGCTCATCACCTCCACGCCGCCGCCGATGCCATAGTCGCAGTCGCCCAGAAGGATGTTCTGCGCCGTCGTCACGATGCCTTGCAGGCCCGACGAGCACAGGCGGTTGACCGCCATCGCCACCGAATCCATCGGCAGGCCGGCCTGGATGGACGCCACGCGGGCCACGTAGGCGAAGCGGCTCTCGGTCGGGATGGTGTTGCCCACCGTCACGTAGTTGATGGACTTGGGGTCGACGCCCGAGCGCTCGACCGCGGCCTTCATCACCTGGCCGGCGAGCTCGGCCGGCTCGATGTCGGCCAGCGAGCCGCCGAAGGTCCCGATCGCCGAACGTGCCGCGCCCAGCACCACCACATCACGCTTGCTCATGCCTGATCTCCGCTGTCGATTGAAGACTCTCGATGATGCTCCCGCGGTGTCGGCCGGCGACGACCTGGTGTTACGCAGGATTGCTTAAGCGCAAGCACGGGGCCTCGGTGACGTCCCGATGCGACGCGAGAACGCCCCACGAGCAGGCTTCTCACTTGCCCGGTACAATCCGTGATTGCCGCGTTTTGCTCACTGTCGCGGCATCTGTCGAGGTCGCGGCATCTGCCGGGGTCTCCCGGCAGCAACGTCGCCTGACACGGCACCGCAGCCCACCGCTGCCCCAACCGCCTCCGTCGACCGGCTCCGCCCTTGAAGGGCATGCCAACCACCGCGGCGAGCCCATTCCGGCCTTCAACTTCATCCTGGCCGGGCCCCTTCGGCCTTCATCGCCGCGTCCGCGCGGTGTCCTGGCCTTCCCCGAATTCCGGCGCTGCCGCTGCAGGCCGCGCCTTCATCGTTATCCCGTGACCACCATCCGCGAAAAGACGTTCTCGGTGGGCAAGTACCTTGTCTCACCCCTCACGCGCCGCACCGAAAGCGGCGAATACGCCGCGTCGCTGTCCATCCGCAGCGGCAACGGCATCAGCGCCCACGACCGTGTCTACCGATTCATCCCCCAGTTCGCCACCCGCGCGGGTGCGCGTCGCTACGCGATCGAGCAAGGCATGACCTGGCTCGGCGAACCGGGCATCGCCTGACTGTCTGCACTCACCCAAAGGAAGAAACCATTGGCTAAGGAAGAACTCATCGAAATGCGCGGCCTCGTCGAGGACGTGCTACCCGATTCGCGATACCGCGTCGTGCTCGAGAACGGGCACATCCTGGTGGCCTACACCGCCGGCAAGATGCGCAAGAACCACATCCGCATCCTGGCCGGTGACCGCGTGTCGCTCGAGCTTTCGCCGTACGACCTCAGCAAGGGTCGCATCACCTTCCGCCATCTCGAGGGCGGCCGGCCGTCCGGCCCCTCGTTCCGCCGCCGCTGAAAGCCGCGGCTCCTCCCGTTTCCCCACCTGCGTGCCAACCATTCAAACAGGGCGCACGCTTTTCTCGAAAGGTACCCTCATGGGTAACAAGCTCTACGTCGGCAACCTCACTTACGCGATGCGTGACGACGATCTGCAACAACGCTTCAGCGAGTTCGGCACGGTCAGCTCCGCCAAGGTGATGATGGACCGCGACACGGGCCGCTCCAAGGGCTTCGGCTTCGTGGAGATGGGCTCCGACCAGGAGGCCCAGGCGGCCATCCGCGGCCTCAACGGCCAGTCGGTGGACGGCCGTGCACTCGTCGTCAACGAAGCTCGCCCGCGCGAAGAGCGCAGCGGCGGCTACGGTGGTGGCGGCGGCGGCGGTGGCTACCGCTCCGGTGGCGGCGGCGGTGGCGGCGGCTACGGCGGCCGTCGCGGGTACTGAGCCCCCCCAGGAAACGACTGCGTCATTTCCGCCCCAGGGGTCAAGCAAAGTGGCAAAGCCACATTTGCTTGAGAGAATCCCGCCTGCAGGCCGGGCGACGCCCGGCTCATGCGTGAACGCGGCCGTCAATCGCCGCGTTTGCGCGCCAGGGTGAGACCGTCCCCGACGGTCAGCAGCGCGATCTCCACGCGCTCGTCGCGGTGCAGCTTGTCGTTCAGGGCCTGCAGCGCCGCCGTGTCGGCATCCTCCGCCGGCCCGGCCACCTGGCCATACCACAGCGTGTTGTCGAAGGCGATGACGCCGCCTGCCCGAACCAGCTTCAAGCAGCGCTCGTAGTAGTCGTCGTACGACGCCTTGTCCGCATCGATGAAGGCGAAGTCGTAGCGGCCCGCCTCGCCGGCGGCCAGCCGCTGGTCCAGCGTCTGCCGCGCGGGCGCGAGCACCAGCTCGATCCTGTCCTCCACGCCCGCCTCGCGCCAGAAGGGCCTTCCGACCCGCGTGTACTCGTCGCTGATGTCGCAGGCGAGCAACCGGCCGTCCGGCGGCAGGGCCAGGGCCACGGCGAGCGCGCTGTAGCCGGTGTAGGTGCCGATCTCGATCGTCCTGCGTGCTCCGAGCAGGCGCACCAGCATCGCCATGAACTGCCCTTGGTCCGGGCCGATCTGCATGCCGGCATGCGGCACGCGCCGCGTCGCCTCGCGCAAGCCGGCCAGGGCCGGGTGCTCGCGCACCGAATGGTCGATCACGTACTGGTAGATGCGCTCGTCGACGGGCAGCGTTCGCGACATGGGCTCACTCCTTGGTCGGGCGGCAGTTCAGGGGCAAGTACACGTCCTGCACATCCGTCCTGTCATCGCCGCGGAGCACCATCTTGCCGGGCACGCGGCCGCCGGCGCAGACCCAGGCGACCGGCACCATCGGCGTGTCGGGCACCACCGCCGGCCGCAGCGTCAGCACCCGGCCCTTGATCGCGCCGTTCGCGCTGTTGCCGAAGGTGACGTGGATGGCGCCGTCCTGCACGGTGACGGCGCTGACGTAGTTGCCGACGATCTTGTCCGCCGCCGGCAGCCCGGCCTCCTCGTTGTCCGAGGGCATCGCCGCGCTGGCCGCCCAGGCGGCGGCGATGGCGGGCTTGGCCACGTCCGCCAGCTTCGTGCCCTCGACGATCTGCTCGCGCACCAGGCGCGCCTGGATGCTCGGCACGGCGATCACCGCCAGGATGCCGATGATCGCCAGCGCGACGACGATTTCGATGAGAGTGAAGCCGGACGGGCGGCGGCGCAGCGGTGGGGGCACGTGGCTAGGGTTTCGTCGATGAAGCCGGGGACTGTACCGGCGTCGCGGGCTGAAGGCGCCGATCGCCGAACCAGCGCAGCGCCTCGGCCAGCGGCGCCGCATCGACGGCATGCCCGCCCGGCACGAATTCGAGCCGGACGTGTCGGAAACCATCCCGGACCAGGTCCGACTCGATCGCCCGATGCTGCGCCGGCGTGGCCACGCGGTCACGCGTCCCGCCCTGCAGGAACACCGGCACTTCGCGCAGATCGTCGTCCAGCACGCCGGACTGGCGGGCCGCCTCCCCGAAGGCGTTCTGGTTCACGCCGGCCATGTAGACGCCCGCGAGCCGGGCGCCCTGGCGGCGGAACAGCGCGGCCAGGTAGCCGGAGTACTTGGCCCCGCCCGAGAAGCCGGCGAAGGCCAGTGGCGCCCGGCCGGCGTCCTTCCAGTGCGGCTGCAGGGCCAGCAGGGCGGCGAGATCCAGCGCGAATCGCAGCGTGAGCTGGTCGTCGGCCTGCGACACCGCGGGCTCGGGATCCGCCGCGACGGCGATCCAGCCTGCCTTCGCGGCCGCCTCGCCTGCAGCAACTGGCGGCTGGAGTTGGAGCCCGGGTCGGAGGTGGCATTGACGACCAGCACCGGCCATTCGAGGGCGGCATCGAAATCCGGCGGCAGCGCGACCGACACGAGCACGTGCCTCACCGGCGACGGGTTGCCGCCCCGGCCCGCCAGCTCGCGCAGTTCGGCCGGAAGCTCGACGCGGAACTCCGCCAGCCCGCCGGGAGGGAGCGCGGGCGCTCCGGCGAGTGCACGCAACGGCCGGCAACAGGCCAATGCCTGGCCGGCGCACGAGGCGAGCCAGCAGCGTCGCGATCGATCGGGAGGGAAACCCATGGTGGCCGACATGATGCCGCGGCGCCGCGCCGGCGCCAGAATGCGCCCCATGCGCCGCCACCTGCGCCTCGTCGCCGTCGTGCTCTTCCTGGCCCTGCTCTGGGCGGTGTTCGAGTGGAGCGGCCTGCGCGGCCACGTCACCGCGGCCTTCCTGCGCGAGCGCTTCGAGCGCGACCTGTTCTGGGGCCTCGTCGCGTATTCCGGCCTGTTCGCCCTCGGCAACCTCATCCAGATCCCCGGCATGGTCTTCCTCGCCGCAGCGGTGCTGGCCCTGGGCCGGCTCTGGGGCGGGCTGGCGACCTACGTGGCCGCCTGCCTGTCGTGCTGCATCAGCTTCTGGGTGTCGCGGTGGCTGGGGGCCGACGCCTTGCGCGAACTGCCCGGCCGGTTCGCCCGCCGCGTGCTGGCGCGCCTGGATTCGCATCCGGTGCAGAGCGTGGCGGTACTGCGCCTGATGTTCCAGACGGCGCCGGTGCTCAACGTGGCGCTGGGCCTTTCGGGCGTGCGCTTCCGGCCCTACGTGGCCGGTACGCTGATCGGGCTGCCGCTGCCCATCCTGCTGCTCACGCTGTTCTTCGACTCGCTCTCACGCTTCGTTCGCTGACGGAGGCTCGCCATGCTGCTCGAAGGTTCCTGCCACTGCCGCGCCGTGCGCTTCTCGGTCGAGTCGCACGAGCCCGTTCCTTTCATGCGCTGCTACTGCTCGATCTGCCGCAAGACGGCCGGCACCGGCGGCTTCGCGATCAACCTCGGCGGGGTGAACTCGACGCTGAAGGTCGAAGGGCGGGAGCACCTCTCGGTCTACCGCGCCAGGATGGACGACGGCAGCGTCAGCACCGGCCATCGCCACTTCTGCAGCCAGTGCGGCACGGCCTTGTGGCTGTGGGATCCGACCTGGCCGGAGCTGGTCCATCCCCATGCGGGCGCCATCGACACGCCCTTGCCGCAGCCGCCCTCGGTGACCCACATGATGCTGGGATCCAAGCCCGCCTGGGTCGAAGCCCACGTGAAGCCCGGCGACGACAGCTTCGACCGGTATCCCGAAGAATCGCTGGCCGACTGGCACAAGCGCCACAAGCAGTCGTTCTGAACGGCCCCGGGCTCAGCGGGTCACCGCGACGACGTGGGCCTGGATCCAGCTCTCGATGCCGGCAGCGCCGAAGCGCCGGGCCAGGGCCGCTTCGCCGGCCCTCGTCGCCGCCACGAGCCCCTCGACGCCGCCGCGCTCCACGATCTCGCCCCGCAGCGGCGTGCCCTGGCAGATGGCCAGGGCGGCATCCCAGGGCGAAGGGGCACGGCTGCGCTTGGCAACCGTCTGCACCATGGGGGGCGCGGCAAAGCCGCCGGCGGCCAGGTCGCGCACGATCGCCTCCCGATCGGAGTAGCCGTGGGGCGTGCGGGACATGAAGCGGGGCGGGTCGTCTGGAAAGACCTCGGCCACGGCCGACACGACGACGTCGGTGAATTCGTTGTCCTCGATGCGATCCCAGACCGCCAGGAGCAGCGTGCCCCCCGGGCGGAGCACCCGCCGCGCCTCGGCGTAGGCCGCCGGCCTGTCGGGGAAGAACATCGCGCCGAACTGGCAGGCGACGACATCGAAGCTGCCGTCGTCGAAGGGCAGCGACTGCGCATCGGCCACCTGCCACGACACCGAACGCACGGTCCCGACCAGTTGCGCTCGCTCCAGCATCGGTGGGTTCAGGTCGGTGGCAACGATCTCGGCTTGCGCCGGCAGCGCCTCGGCCAGGGCGCGCGTCAGCACGCCGGTGCCTGCGGCCGTCTCCAGCACGCGGCGTGGTGCCAGCGACGCCACCCGTCGCGCCATCTCGCCGGCGTAGGGCTGGAAGATGAGGGGCACCATGTGCGACTCGTACAGCTCGGGCACCGAGCCTTCGAAGACCGTATCGCGGCCGGGCGCAGGGGACATCTCGCTCTCCTTGCGGTTGAGCCGCGGCCTGCCGCAGCTACGCGGAGTGTCAGGCAGCCACGGTCGTTTGCAGCAGGTGGCGGCCGAGCGCCTCGGCCACCTCGATCCCGTCCACCCCGGCGGACATGATGCCGCCGGCATAGCCGGCCCCCTCGCCCGCGGGAAATAGCCCTTCCACGTTGAGGCTCTGGTAGTCGCGCCCGCGGTTGATGCGCAGCGGCGAGGAGGTGCGCGTCTCCACGCCCGTCAGCACCGCGTCGGCCATCGAGAAGCCGCGGATCTGCTTGTCGAAGGCGGGCAGCGCCTCGCGGATCGCCGCCAGCGCGTAGTCCGGCAGGCTGCCGCGGCCCGGCTCGGCCAGGTCGGTCAGGTGCACGCCCGGCTTGTAGGAGGGCAGCACGCCGCCGAACTCGCGCGCCACCTGGCCGCCGTGGCGGCCGGCGACGAAGTCGCCCACCAACTGGCCCGGCGCGATGTAGCCGCCGCCTCCCAGCTCGTAGGCGCGCGACTCCCAGAAGCGCTGGAAGGCGATGCCGTCCAGCGGCGAGACCGGGCCTTCGGTGCGGCCGTCCTGCCGGTAATCCTGCGGGGCTATGCCCACCACGATGCCGGCATTGGCGTTGCGCTCGTTGCGCGAGTACTGGCTCATGCCGTTGGTGACGACGC
>CAMLGG010000250.1 GCA_946479475.1 uncultured Ideonella sp.
GGCCTGATCAAGCGGGTGCCTTTTCGGGGACGGGGTTGCGGAAGCCCACGTTGAGGAGGTTCCAGGCATTGATGGTCGCGATGGTGAAGCCCAGGTCGGCGATCTCGGCATCGCTGAAGTGGGCCTGCAGGCGCGCGAATTCCTCGTCGCTGGCGTCGCTGTGCGGCGTGGCGGTGATGATCTCCGCCCAGCGCAGGGCGGCCTTCTCGCGCTCGCTGAAGAAGGGCGACTCACGCCAGCCGGCCAGCGTGTTGAGCTCGCGCGGGTCGGCGTCGTGCTTGACCAGGTCGCGCCAATGCATGTCGATGCAGAAGGCGCAGCCGTTGATCTGCGAGACGCGCAGCAGCACCAGGTCGACGAGGCGTTTGCCGAGCGCGCTCTCGTGCACGACATTCGAGAGGTTGTAGAGCGCCTGGAAGGCCTTGGGCGCGAGCTGGTGGTAGGCGATGCGGGGAGCGTGCGTGGACATGGCGTGTGTTCCTTGGAGTGTCGACAGTCGGCCGCCCCATGCGGCCTTCCTGACACTCAAGACGGCCGGCCCGCGGCGTCCGTGACAGCTCGATCCCATTGCTGGGGGATGCCGGCCAGCTTGTCCGGGTTTCGCACGGTGTAGATCGCGTGGATGCGCTCGCCGTCGGTGACGAAGGCTTGCGCCGATTCGAGCCGGCCCTCGACGTAGCGCAACAGGCCCGGCTCGCCGTTGATGAGGGCGAGGCGGTAGCGCACCTGGTCGCCCAGCCGCAGGTGCTGGGCCCAGTACAGGTTGGCGATGCGGTCCGCGCCGAGCAGTGCCTTGGCAAAGGAGGGCACCTTGCCGCCGCCGTCGCCCAGGGCCGTCACTTCCTCGGCAAGGAAGGACTTGATCGCCTGCCGCTCGCCGCTGCTGACCGCCCGCATGAAGTTCTCGACCAGGCGCCGGTGGGCGTCCGGCGGCACCTCGAAGCGCGGGCGCGCCTGCTGCACCCGCTCCGCCGCGCGGTGGACCATCTGGCGGCAGGCCGCCTCGCTGCGGCCCAGCAGCGCCGAGATCTCGTCGTAGTCGTGGTCGAAGACCTGGCGCAGCAGGAAGGCCGCGCGCTCTTCCGGCGCCAGCCGCTCCATCGCCCACAGCAAGGCCAGCGAGAGCTCGCCCGCCAGCTCCAGCGCCGCCTCGGGCGTGCGCTCGTCGGCCACCTCGACCAAGGGCTCGGGCAGCCACCAGCCGACGTAGGCTTCGCGCTCCGCCTTGGCCGCGCGCAGGCGATCGATCGCCAGGCGGGTCACCACCGTGACGAGCCAGGCTTCGGCGGACTGCAGGGTGCTGGCATCGGTGCGGTGCCAACGCAGCCAGGCGTCCTGCAGGACGTCCTCCGCGTCGGCGCGGGTGCCGAGCATGCGATAGGCGATGGAGAACAGCCGCGAGCGCGCAGCAGCGAAGACGGGGTCGATGGCGGAAGCGTCGGTCGTCATGGGATCCAGCATAAGTGGCGGCCTTCCCCAGACGTGCGAGCCTGGCTGTTTGTGACAGCGCTGATCGATGACCGCATCGATCACTTACCGTGGCAAGACGATATTCCGGCAAGCCACATTCCCGCCGGAGGCAGGCCCGCGCCACCAAACAGGGGACAGCACGTGGATGGTTCATGACAATTGCGCCGCCGCACTGCGCGTAGCATTCGCGCTCCGCGCGATAGGGCAGTCCTCGCCACAAGCAGGCCTGCGGCGCGCGGAGCCGTCCCATCGATCGATGAGCCCCCGGTGAACCCGCGATGAGTGAACAGGCCTGCGTGCAGACCGTTGCGCCCAAGGGCGCGCGCCATTTCCCTCCCTTGCGCAGCCGCGCAGCGCGCGGCTCCCGCGGTCGCGATGCCCGGCGTGACTGGCGCCCGCTGTGGCTGGCCAGCCCGGTGGTGGTGGCCGTCACGGTGGCCGCAGTGCTGGGCACCTGGAGCCCGCGCACCGACGAGCCGGCCGAGGCGCAAGCCGCGCCCGCCGCCCCCTCCGCGCCGGCGGCCAGCAGCAGCGCCCGCGGGCAGGGCAGCCGACAGACGGACGCCAGCCGCGCCTTCCACCAGGCCCAGGCCGCCCTGCAGCAGCGGCGGCCCGAGAGCAATGCCGTGGCCCGGCGCCTGTACGAATCGGCGATTCTTCGAGACCCCGGCTTCGCCCGCGCCTACGCCGGCCTGGCCATGACCTATGCGCTCGAGCAGCAACTCGGCTGGGGCCCGGACAACGACAACGGCGCCGCCCTCCAGCGCGCCGGCGAGCTGGCAGCCGAGGCCGTCCGGCTGCAGCCGGCCCTGCCCGAGGCGCACTGGGCCCTGGCCTACGTCGAGGCGCAGCAGCGGCAGCATCCGCAGGCCCTGCGTGAACTGGACGAGGCCTTGCGCCTCGATCCGACGTACGCCGATGCCCTGGCGCTGCAGGCCGCCGTGCGCGTCTACGTCGGCGAGCCGGCACGCGCGGTGGGCCTGGTGCAGCAGGCCTTGCGCCTGAACCGCGGCACCACCTCCCTGTACCTGCTGCTGCAGGGCCGCGCGTACTACTTCCTCGGCGACACCGAGAGGGCGAAGCAGTACGTGGGGCAATCGCTCCTGCGCAATCCGCAGAACGTCGAGGCCAGGCTCTACATGGCCGCGGCCGAGCACGACGCCGGGCATGACGACGCCGCGAAATGGCAGGTCACCGAGGCCTTGCAGCTCGACCCGGACCTCCGGGCCGACGATTGGCTGGCCAACTACCCGCTGGTCGATCCGCCTTCGCGCGACAAGCTCAGGCGCGCGCTCACCGCCCTCGGGCTGTAGGGGTCGCGGGGCAAGGTCTTCGGGCCTTCAGGACCTCCAGGGCCTTCACAATGCCCCGTCACCCACAGCCGATCCCGCCATGACCATCCACGTCAAACGCAACCTCGCGCAGGCGATGCAGCACCACGTCCAGGTGCGGCAGCACACCCTGTCCGTCGACGAGCCGCCCGCCAATGGCGGAGAGGATCTCGGCGTCACGCCGCACGAGCTCTACGACAGCGCCCTGGGGGCCTGCAAGGCGCTGACCGTGCTCTGGTACGCGCGGCGCAAGCAGATCCCGCTCGAAGACATCCAGGTCGCCGTCGACCGCGACGACAGCCAGGAACGCCAGGGCAGCTACAAGCTGCGGGTGGTGATGTCGCTCACGGGGAACCTCAGCGATGCGCAGCGCCAGGAGCTGCTCGCGGTCGCCGGCAAGTGTCCCTTGCACAAGCTGATGACACAGGTGACCACCGAGGTCACGACGGAGCTGGCCCCGCCGACGCCGTAACGGCTGTTCACCGCATCCGCACGGCGATTGCCGAAGATCCGCCCATGGATCTCGCCGCCCTTCGCACCCAGCTCGAAGCCTGGGACGTTCGCCTGTTCATGCTCGGCCAGGCCGAGATCACGGCCGGGTCGCTGGTCAAGCTGGCCTTCTCTGCCTGGCTGCTGATGCTCGTGGCCGGGCGCCTGAGCCGCTTCACGCTCGGCAAGCTGCTGTCGCGCAGCCAGATGGCCGAGGGCCAGCGCCTGGCCGTCATCGGACTGGTGCACTACACCGTGCTCGTGGTCGGCGCGATGCTGATCCTGCAGAACGCGGGCATCAACCTGACGGCCTTCGCAGTGGTCGCCAGCGCGCTCGGCGTGGGCGTGGGCTTCGGCCTGCAGAACATCATCAGCAACTTCATCAGCGGCCTGATCATCATGATGGAGCGGCCGATCCAGGTCGGCGACCGCATCGAGATCGCCGGCGTCGAGGGCCTGGTGCATTCGATAGGAGCGCGCCGCACCACCGTGGTCACTGCCGACAGCACGGCCATCCTCGTGCCCAACCAGCGCTTCATCACCGACAACGTCACCAACTACGTCTTCCTCGACCGGGAGGTGCGGCTGCGAGTGCCCGTGTCGGTGGCCCAGGGCTCGGACATCCGGCTGGTCGAGAAGCTGCTGCTCGAGGCCGCCAAGGGCTCCGACGTGCACCCCGAGCCCAAGCCGCAGGTGGCCCTGACCTCGCTCGGCGGCGCCGCCATCGGCCTGGAGCTCTGGGTCTGGTACGACGGCCAGCAGTTCGCGAAGCAGGAGGTGCTGAGCCGGCTGTACTTCTCGATCAGCGATTCGCTGAAGTCCCACGAGATCAAGATGGCCTGAGGCCTACATCTGCTTGAACAGGTGCAGGTAGCTGCGACTGACGGGGAGCACCTCGCGCCGGCCCTTGAGGTGGATGTCGGCGGTCTCGTTCAGGCCGCGGGTGACGTGGCTGATGGCCTTCAGGTTGACGACCACCGAGCGGTGCACCTGCGCGAACTGGCTCGCGTCGAGCTGGGCCAGCAGATCCTTCAGCGGCGTGCGGATCAGCGCCTCGGCAGGCTGGCCGCCATCGCCGCGCCAGGCGATCAGCGTGTACTTCTCGTCCGAGCGCAGGAAGTCGATCTCGTCGACCGGGATCAGCCGAAGGCTGGGCCCGACGGACGCGCGGATCCAGCGCAACGGCCCCTCGGCGGCACGAGCGCCGCGCTGTTGCAGGTGCCGGGCCAGCTGCTGCAGCAGGGCCTCGGTGGCCTGCGCCGGCAGCGCGCTGCCCAGGCGCTCCTTCAGCCGGGCCACCGTGTCGGCCAGGCGCGCCGGCTCGACCGGCTTGACGAGGTAGTCCAGCACGCCCTGCTCGAAGGCCTTGAGGGCGTACTGGTCGAAGGCCGTCACGAAGACGAGATGCGCGCGCCGGCCGATCTGGCGGGCCGCCTCGACGCCCGAGATGCCCGGCATGTGCACGTCGAGGAAGCAGACGTCGGGCCGCAGCGACTCGAACATCTCCACCGCTTCGCGCCCGTTGCGGGCCTGCGCGACGATCTCGAGCTCGGGCCAGGCGTCGGCCAGCAGGCGCGCCAGCTCCTCGCGCAGCAGCGGCTCGTCGTCGGCGATCAGGGCCGTCGGTCGCGAGCTCACCGGCGCACCCTCGGGCCTGCGGCCCGGCCCTCCGAGAGGGAATGAGCGGGGCTCATCTGCGTTCTCCCACCGGCCGCGCCGGGAAGTCGATCTCGGCGCAGACGCCATGCGGCATCAGGCCGGCCAGGCTCAGGCGCGCGTCACCGCCGAAGGCCAGCTGCAGGCGCTCGCGCAGCGTCGAAAGGCCGGTGCCCAGCCCTTCGGCCGCACTTTGCAGGCCGACGCCGGTGTCGATCACGCGCGCGCTGCACCGGCCCTCTCGCAGGGCCACGTTCACCTCGATGCGGCCGCCCTCCTCGCTCGGGTCTATGCCATGCCGCACCGCGTTCTCCACCAGGGTGAGCAGGGCCATCGGAGGGCAGCGCAAGCGCCCCGTGCCCTCGTCGGCATGCAGGCTGTATTGCAGCCGGTCGGGCATGCGCATTTGCATCAGCTCCAGGTAGGCCTTGACCAGTTGCAGCTCCTGGCCCAGCGTCGCATCCGGCTCGTCGAGCCTCGGCACCGCCGCGCGCAGATAGGCGATGAGGCTGTCGAGCACCTCGCTGGCGCGCGGCGAGCCGGTGATGACCAGGGCGCGGACATTGGCCAGCGTATTGAACAGGAAGTGCGGCTGCACCTGCGCCTGCAGCAGGCGCATGCGGGCGTCCAGAGCCTGGCGTTCGAGTTCGCTGCGCTCGAGCTGGAAGCGCAGGGCCTGGTCCCTCGCCAGGGCATCGCGCTGCCGCACCATCGCAGTCAGGGCGATCCAGGGCGCGAACAGGATGCCCGCGAAGCACAGGCCGGTGAAGCCGGTCATCCGCAGCGGGTCCTTCCACCAGTGCTCCAGGAAGCCGGTGGTCCACCAGTAGGCGAGCGCGGCACCGAAGGGGATGGAGGCGACCACGCCGATCAGCTGCCAGACCCAGCGGGCGAGCCAGGGCTTCAGCCGCGCAGGCCACTGCTCGAACAGGCCGAAGACCAGCATCGCGAGCAGGCCGGTCGTCGCCGCTCGGGCGATCCACACGTAGGCCGGCGTGACGGCGGAGGTCAGGCTCTGCAGCAGGCCCAGGATCACCGCGGCGACGAGGGTGACGCGCAGCCTGCGCCAGGTGATCAGGCGGCTGTAGTCACGCGGCGGGAGGGTGTCGGCGGCAATCATGTCTGCGGCAGGGCGTGGCGTTCATTCAAGCATGCCTGCGCGCCAGTCCGAAGGACAACGGCGCACCGACCGGACACGCGGGCGCGGGGGCGGGTGACGTTGGGCGGCGACGAGCGGCGAGGCCTTTATCGCGAGGGGCGGATCAGCACCGCCGCGCTGCCCGCCCCGAGCAGCGCGAGCACGGCGCAGGCCAGCATCACGGCGCGATAGCCGTCGACGAAGGCCTCGCCCACCGCGCGCTCGACCTGCTCGGCCGCGGGCTGCGGCGTCCCGGCCGGCGGCTCGATGGCGGCCAGCCTGTCGCGCTGCTGCCAGACGGCCAAGACCGTGGCCGGCGGCAGGCGCGCGGCCTGCAGGCCCTGCTCCAGGCGCGGCTCGAAGCGCGCCGCCATCAGCACCCCCAGCACGGCCACCGCCAGCAGGCCTGCGGCACGCGAAACGGCGTTGTTGATGCCCGAGGCCACGCCAGCCTGGTCATCGCCGACCGAGTTCATCACCGTGGTCGTCAGGGGCGCCACGGTGATGGCCATGCCGAGGCCGAGGATGCAGACGGCCGGCAGCACGGTGGCGGCATAGCCCCCGCCCGCGCCCGGCACCGCGAAGGCGGCGAAGCCCGCGGCGGCGATCAACGGCCCCAGCACCAGCGGCCGCCTGGGACCCCAGCGGTCCACCAGCTGGCCGGCCCAGCGGGACAGCAGGAACATGATCGCTATGAACGGCAGCAGGGCCGCGCCGGCCGCGGTCGCGCCGTAGCCCTGGACCTGGATCAGGTTCAGCGGGACGAAGTACAGCCCGCCGCCGAGCGCCGCATAAAGCAGCAGCGTGAGCAGGTTCGTCGCGCTGAAGTGGCGGCTGCGGAACAGGCCGAGCGGCAGCATGGGGGCCCGGCTGCGTGCCTCGACGACGATGAACAGCAGCCAACCCAGCGCACCGGCCAGGCCGGCCGCCACCACGGCCGGCGCGGCCCAGCCGCGCGCCGGCGCCTCGATGAAGGCGAACACCACCCCCGCCAGGCCGATCGTCGCCATCATCGCGCCGGCCACGTCGAGGCGGCCCGCACCGGCCGCCTGGCCGTGGCTCTCCGGCACGCGCGGCCCGACGAGGAGCAGCACCGCACCCACCGGCAGGTTCATCAGGAAGGCCCAGGTCCAGGAGGCATGGTCGATGAGGACGCCGCCCAGAACCGGCCCGATGGCCGCGGTGATGCCACTGAAGGCCGACCAGGTCCCGATGGCCGCGCCGCGCTCGGACTCCGGGTAGTTGGCCGAGATGAGCGCCAGGCTGCCCGGCACCAGCAGCGCCGCGCCCAGCCCCTGCACGGCACGCGCGGCGATGAGCTCGCCCGGCGTGCGCGACAGCGCGCAGGCCAGCGATGCCGCGGTGAAGATGCCGCCGCCGATCAGGAAAACGCGCCTTCGGCCATAGCGGTCGCCCAGCGCGCCGCCCACCAGCAGCAGGGCGGAAAGCAGCAGGGCATAGGCCTCGATGACCCACTGCACCTGCGCCGCCGTGGCGCCGAGCGTGCGCTGCAGGGCCGGCAGCGCGACGTTGACGACCGTCCCGTCGGCGAAGGCCATGCCGGAGCCGAGGATGGCAGCCAGCATGGTCCACCGCCGGCCGTCCGCGCTGCAGGGCGCGGCGGGGGCGTCCCGCTTCGCGTGGTGGAGGATCTCGCCCGCGTCGCAGGGCGGGCGGCCGATGTGGGTCATGCAGGCCC
>CAMLGG010000251.1 GCA_946479475.1 uncultured Ideonella sp.
CGTGCGCCGTGCCGTGGTTCGCGTAGCAGGAGATCGTGTCGCTGCCGTCGCCGCCGTTGATGCTGGACGAGCCGCTGGACCCCACCATGGAGGACACGTGGTCGTTGCCGGCGCCGGCATCGATGGAGACGTTGATGGAGGCGCCACCGGTCAGCGTGTCGTCGCCTTCCCCGCCGTGGAGGAACAGGTCGTTGTTGCCCGAGTAGACGTTGACGCTGTCGTTGCCCAGCCCCGCGTCGACCGTCAGGTCGTCGTAGCCGGCGCCGCCGGAGCCCTCGATGGTGTCGTTGCCGGCACCGCCGATGGCCATCCAGGCGACGCTGATCTGCATGTCGTCGTTGCCGTCGCCGCCATCCTGGTAGTCGCCGCCCACGAGCGTGTCGCGGCCGCTGCCACCGATGAGCGTGTCGAAGGCTGGAAAGTGCTGGCCGTTTCCGCTGCCGCCGGTCAGCACGTCGTTGCCCGAGCCGCCGTCCAGCGTGTTGGCCCCGCTGGTCACCGTCAGCACGTCGTCGCCCGCGCCGCCTTGCAGCAGGTCGCTGGTGATGTAGCCGGTGCCCCCGAGCAAGGTGTCGTCGCCCTTGCCGCCGATGAGCGTGTCGCTTTCGAAGGGTCCGACGCTGCCGCCGCTCTTGATGAGGTCGTTGCCGTCGCGACCGTCGAGCCGGTTCTCGCCGGCGTTGCCGACGATGACGTTGTCCAGCTCGTTGCCCGTCCCGGCCAGGTCCTCGTTGAGGTTCACGCCGCGCAGGGTCAGGTTCTCGACGTTGCCGCCGAGGGTGAAGTCGACGTTGGACAGCACCGTGTCCGTACCCTCGCCGGCACGCTCCTTCACGACGTCGCCGGCCTGGTCGACGTGGAAGGTGTCGTTGCCGAGGCGGCCGGCCATGGTGTCTGCGCCGGCCAGGCCGTCGATGTCGTCGTTGCCCTTGCCGCCGTGCAGCCGGTCGTCGCCGGGCGTGCCGATGACGGTCTTGTCCGGCCGGTACCAGGCCTGCTCCAGCTCGAGGCGCTGGAACTGCTCGAGGGTCTCCAGCCATCCCACCGGATGGCCGTCGAGATAGGTCGTCAGCGGATGCGGCATCTTCGAATCTCCCGTTACGTTTGCTTATCGAACGGAAGATTCGGCCGTGCCGCGGTCAGGGAGTCAAGCCCCACGATCCTGGGGACTCGACCCCCCAAGAACCTGGGGTGGACGGCCGCAAGGTGCCGCTCAGGGATGCTTGCAGCTGCCCTTGAGCAGGCAGGCGCGGTAGCCCGGCAGGTTCTTCAGCAGGTACATCGAGCGGCCGGCGACCGCATCCTCGGCGAAGTCGGAGAACACGCCGTCCACGCCGAGCGCGAAGAAGCGCTGGTACTCGCTCGAGGGCATGGCGCCGTCCTCCAGCGGCAGGCGCGAAGGCTCGCTGCGGAAGGTGTACGGATGCACGAGCAGCTTCGCGGCGTGCGCGTCGGCCACGACGGTCGTTGGCGGCAGCACGGTGCGGTCGGCCTCGTTGACCACGCCATCGCCGTTGGCGTCCTGGCAGGCGCCGTTGACGACGATCTTGCAGGCGGTCGTCTGCAGGTAGTACTTCCACGGGCCGATCCCGTCGGCGTAGGTGGCCACCTCGGCCAGGCCGGCCGGCGTCACGAGATCGCTGAACAGGCCCTGGCGGCCGGAGACGACCCAGTCGTAGGGCTTGTCGTAGGGCGGCGTGAAGTCCAGCGTGCCGTCGGGGTTGACGTCGTTGGCGTCGACCAGCTGAACCAGGCGCACCGTCGTCTTGGCCCGCAGCTCGCGCAGGTTCGCGGTCTCGAAGCTCTGGATGAAGACCGGGGCGGCGCGGTTGTTCCAGCCGGCGAAGGTCAGCTCGTCCAGCAGCTTGTCCTCCAGCGGCAGGCCCAGGCTCTTGTGGTACGTCGGGTGCTTGGTCTCGGGATAGATGCCGATCGTGCGGTTCTTCTCCAGCGTCTTGCGCTTGACCAGCGCGATCACCTCGCGCAGCGTCGGGATCCTGTACTGGCCATCGAAACCGTGGTCGCGCCCGGCCATGGGCTGCACCGCGCGCAGCTCCTTGATCTCGGCCAGCGTGAAGTCGCTGGCGAAGAAGCCCTCCTCGGCCACGCCGTCGACCACCGCAACGCGCTTGCGCGAGGCGAACCTGGCGATGTCCTTGACGTTGGTCGTGGCGATCAGGTTGGGCTCGTGGCGGGCGATCAGCACGCCATCCTTGGTCGAGACCAGGTCCGGCTCGACGAAGTCGGCGCCCATCTCGATGGCCAGCGCATAGCCCTCCAGCGTGTGGTCGGGCAGGTGGCCGGCCAGGCCGCGGTGGCCGATCACGATCGGCGGGCCCGCGAGCTGCGGCAGCGCGGCGGCCGCGCTCTGCACGGCAAGGGTCTGGACGGCCAGGGCCAGCAGCGCGGCCGCGGCGAGGCGGGTTGGTTTCATGCAGGTCTCCTCTTGTCGGACGGACTGCCGGATGGCAGGCCGCGACGATAGGAACCGGGGGTGACGATGCGGTGACAGGCTGCAACGGCCCGGAGACCGCCCGGAGACCGCCGGGAAATGGCCGCGGCTTGCACCCCTGTTCGGCCCCTTGCCCGCCGGCGAGGCGGCATAACGTGACGGTCACGCTGCATCGGAGGGACCCGAATGAAACCAGCCTACACGCCCCGCACCACCCGCCCCGCGGCCGAACTGCCGCCGCTGACCTGGCCCGCGCCGCTGGATGCGCTGCCGCCGCTGCAGATCACCAAGTCGCCGGAGAGCCCCGGCTGGGCCGACACCGCGCCGATCGGGCGCGAGGTGTTCGAGGTCGAGCAGGGCAGCGCCTTCGAGGAGTCGCTCAACGGCCTGCAGGTACGCGAGCTGATCGGCAGCAAGCTGTTCGAGCGCCTGTTCGGGCCGCGCGACGCCCAGGGCTGACGCGCCGGCCGCCGCCGGTCAGAACGGCCGCACGCCGATCCAGGCCTGGTGGGCCCAGAAGGCGAAGAAGGCCCACAGAGCCACGCCGAGCACCACCGCCGCGGCCGTCCGGCCGGGTCTGACCACCACCTCCACGCGCCCCCTTCGCCTGGCGCTGCGGTCATCGAGCACGGCCCACGCCAGGAAGCCGCCGAACAGCAGCACGTCGGCCAGGGTGTTGTTGGCCAGCAGGTGCGCGAAGGCCCAGACCTTGGTGCCGAGCAGCATCGGATGCTGCAGCCTGGCCTGGATCGCGTTGCCCGGCAGCTGGCCGGCTGCCACCAGCACGAAGGCGACCAGGACCAGCGGCGGGGCGAGGTGGCGCAACAGGGCCGGCGTCTCCCACAGCACCACCGGCTGCTGCCGGGCCTGGCCGTACCCCCAGACGATCAACACGAACCCGACGAGCGAGGCGAGGGCGTACAGGCCCTTCCAGCTGCGCTCGCCCATGCCGGCGATGCGCTCCTCGCGCCATCGCGGCGCGACGATGCGGATGGAGTGCACGCCGAGAAACAGCAGCAGGCCGATGACCAGCGGTGTCATGTCAGACTGGCTCCTCGTCGTGGCAAAGCGGAGCGCCATTGTGGCGCGAGGAGGCGCAAAGGCATGGAAGCAGCGATCCACTGGGAGGACTTCGAGGTCGGCCAGACGCGGCCCTACGGGCCGATGGAGGTCACCCGCGAGGCCATCATCGACTTCGCGCGGCAGTGGGATCCGCAGCCTTTCCACCTCGACGACGCGGCCGCCGGCTCCTCCCTCTTCGGCCGGCTGGCCGCCAGCGGCTGGCACACCTGCGCGATGACGATGCGCATGCTTTGCGACGCCTACCTCCTGCGCTCGGCGAGCCTGGGCAGCCCGGGCGTCGAGAACCTGCGCTGGCTGCAGCCGGTCTACGTGGGCGACACGCTCAGCGGCACGCTGACGGTTCTCGAGGCCCGCGCCAGCGAAAGCCGCCCCGGGATGGGCCTGGTGCGCTCGCGCTGGACCACGGTCAACCAGCACGGGCAGCCGGTGCTGACGATGGAAGGCTGGGGGATGTTCAGGCGGCGCGGCTAGCGGACCGGCACATCGCGCCTGAACACATCGCGCGCCCTTCCTGCCATACTCGGCCGGCCGAAGCCGGACACCCCGGCCTCAGGCCCAAGAAGAAACCCCCACGCCCGGCATGCAGGCCGCCAGGACTTCAGTGAGGAAATCAGCAGGGACCTCCCCCATCTCGTCCGCGGCCCGGCGCCGGGCCGCGGAGCTGGCCACCGGCCTCGCGCTCGCGCTGGCCGCGCCCGCCGCCGTGCAGGGCCAGGCCGTCTCGCCCGCGGCCGCACCGGCGTCCGCACCCGCACCGATCTCGCTGCGGGTGGTGGGCGGCCTGGACGGCGTCAACCAGTTCACCCGCCAGGAGCAGCCCTTCTGGACCCAGGAGCTGCCGCGGCTTTCCGGCGGCCGGCTGCGTGCCGACATCGTCGCCTTCGACCGGGCCGGCATCCGCGGGCAGGACATGCTGCGCCTGATCGGCCTGGGGGTCGTGCCCTTCGGCACCGCGCTGGTGTCGTTGTCGGCCGCCACCGAGCCGCTGGTCGGCGCACCCGACCTCGCGGGCCTGAACCCCGACATCGCCAGCCTGCGCCGGCACACCGCGGCCTACCGCCCGTTCCTCGAGAAGATGCTGCGAGAGCGCCACGGCATCGAGCTGCTCGCGGTCTACATCTATCCGGCGCAGATGCTGTTCTGCAAGCGCCCCATGGCCGGCCTGGCCGATCTGGCCGGACGCCGCATCCGCAGTTCCAGCCCCACCCAGGTGGACTGGATAGAGGCGCTGGGCGCCAAGGCCGTCACCATGCCCTTCGCCGGCCTGGCGGATGGCCTGCGCCACGGCAATGCCGAATGCGCGCTGACGGGCAGCATGTCGGGCTACACCATCGGGCTGCAGCAGCAAACCCAGCACCTGTTCACCATGCCGGTCACCTGGGGCATGTCGATCTTCGCGGCCAACGGCACCGCCTGGGCCGCCCTGCCGCCCGACCTGCGCACCCTGCTCAAGCAGGAGCTGCTGCGCCTGGAGCAGGCGATCTGGGCCGAGGCCGAGCGCGAGACCGGCGAAGGCGTGCGCTGCCTCACCGGCGAGCAGGAGTGCGGTGGCGCGCCAGGCCGCATGCTGGCGAAGGCCCCAGGCCCGGCCGACGAACAGCGGCGCCGCCGGATCCTCGCCGACACGGTGATCGCCCGCTGGCTGCAGCGCTGCGGCCGCAGTTGCGCCGAGGCCTGGAACCAGACCATCGGCCCGGTCAGCAAGGTCGACGCCAAGCCCTGACGAAGGTGGTACACGCGTGAACCCGCCGAAGCGCGTGCAGTGGATCATCGCGGCCTTCGTCGGCGTCTTCGTCGCCACGGTGCTGGCCGCCGCGATCGCGCTGGTCAACAGCTCGGAGCGCGAGGCCCTGGACGAAGCCCGGCAGCGCGCCGAGCACTTCATCGCCAGCGCCGAGGCCTCGCTCAACCGCACGCTGCTGGGCATAGACGTGATGCTGGCCGGCACCGACCACCTGCTCAAGCCGCACCAGCTGGCCAACGGGTCCTACGACGTGGCCGGCCTGCAGGCGCAGCTGCGCACGACGATCAGCCAGAACCTGCTGGTACGCGACCTGGTGCTGCTGCGCCCCGATGGCAGCGTGCTGGCCGCGGCCCAGCCCGACAGCGCGCGCCTGGGCCTGCCCTTGCCGCCCGGCTTCGTCGGCGACGCGATGGCCCTGCCCTCGCCGCAGCTGGTGATCAGCCCGCCGCTGGTCAACTTCGTCACCGCCGAGCGCATGGTGTACTTCGCGCGGCCGGTCGAGCTCGGTGGCGGCGTGCGCCTGCTGGCGGTGGCCGAGGTGCCGGCTGCGTTGGTCGCGAGCCTGCTCTCGCAAGCGGCGGACATCGACGGCATGGTGGCCACGCTGGAGCGCGACGACGGCTTGCGGCTGGTCCGCGCCCCGCCGCACGCCGCGCGGCCCGGCCAGCGCCTGCCGCAGCCCCTGGGCGACGAAACGCCGAGCGGACATGCCCAGCGCGCGCCGGCCCGCATCGGCGGGGCGCCGGCCCTCGTCGCGGTTCGGCCGGTGCTGTACCGCCCCTTGCTGGTCGCGGCGTCCATCCCCATCGAGGCGGCGCTGGCCGACGTGCACGAGCAGCGCCGCTTCGTCGTCGCCGCCGCCCTGCTCTTCGGCCTGATGGTCATCGGCGCCGGCGCCTTCGCGCACTGGCACCTCGGCCACCTCGCCCAGGCCCGCGCCGAGCTCGACCGCAGCAAGACGATGCTGGACCACGCGCTCGCCTCGATGGCCGACGGCATGCTGCTGTGCGACGCGAGCGACAGGGTGGTCGTCTGGAACCCGCGCTTCCTCGAGATCTACCCCTGGCTGCGGGACGTGATCGGGCCGGGCGTGCCATTCGAGCGCCTGGTGCTGGTGAGCGTCAATGCCTTCCTGCCGGACGCCGCGCCCGAAGACCAGCAGGGCTGGGTGCAGCGGCGCATGTCCATCCACCGCACCGAGGACGGGCGCCACGAGCAGACGCTGCCCGACGGCCGCGTCATCCACGCCATCGAGCGTCACACGCCGGACGGCGGCGTCATCACCGTCTACCACGACGTCACGGCCACCGAGCGGGCGCTCGAGGGCGCGAAGGCCGAAGCCGAGGCGGCAAACAAGGCCAAGTCGCGCTTTCTCGCCTCGATGAGCCACGAGATCCGCACGCCGCTGAACGCGGTGCTGGGCATGAACGGCCTGATGCTCACCACCGCGCTGACGCCGGAGCAGCGGCGCTACGCCGAGCTGATCCGCAGCTCGGGCCAGACCCTGCTGACCCTTAACAACGACATCCTCGACCTCACCAAGTCCGAGGCGGGCCGGATGGAGCTGGAGATCGTCGAGTTCGACCCGGTGGCGACCGTCAACGAGGTCGTCTCGCTGCTCGCGGTGCGCGCCGAGGCCAAGGGCCTGGCCCTGCAGATGAGCGCCGCGCCCGGCGTGCCGCAACAGCTGCGCGGCGACCCGAGCCGCCTGCGCCAGGTGCTGTTCAACCTCATCGGCAATGCCCTGAAGTTCACCAGCGAGGGCCGGGTCGACGTGGAGCTCACCCACCGGCCGCTGCCCGGGCGGCGGGTGGAGCTGATGATCGCCGTCACCGACACCGGCATCGGCATCGACGCCCAGACGCTGCCTCGGCTGTTCCGCCACTTCAGCCAAGGCGATTCCAGCACCGCGCGCAGGCACGGCGGCAGCGGGCTCGGCCTGGCGATCAGCCAGGAGATCGTCGAGCTGATGGGCGGGCGCATCGAGGTGCAGAGCACCCCCGGCGTGGGCAGCACCTTCAGCGTCAGCCTGCCGCTGGAGGTGCTGCAGCCCGCGGCGGAACCGGCTGCCGCCGATGCAGCGCCGGCCGCCGAAGCAGCAGCCTCGCAGCCCGCCCGTCGCATCCTGGTGGCCGAGGACAACGGCGTGAACCAGATCCTCATCAAGGCGATGCTCGACCACCTCGGCCACTACAGCGACGTCGTCGCCGACGGCTTCGAGGCGGTGCGCCAGGTGCAGGCGGCCAGCTACGACCTGGTGCTGATGGACATCCAGATGCCGGGCATGGACGGCGTGGCCGCGACCCGCGCCATCCGCACCCTGGCGAGCTCGGTGTCGCACATCCCCATCGTGGCCATGACGGCCAACGCGATGGTCGAGGAGCGGGCCGCCTACCTCGCCGCCGGCATGAACGACCACGTGGCCAAGCCGCTGGACCTGGGCCGCCTCGCCGCGGTCATCTCACGCGTCAGTTAGGGCCCCCCGGGCCCTA
>CAMLGG010000252.1 GCA_946479475.1 uncultured Ideonella sp.
GTCGAAGGGCCACGTGCTCAGGTCTCTCGCCTTCGACAGGCTCAGGCCGAACGGTGGTGGACGGCGAAGGGTGGGTCGGCGCGCGACCGGCGGATCGCACCTCGTTCACCCTGAGCTTGTCGAAGGGGTCCGTACGAAGGTCTCTTGCCTTCGACAGGCTCAGGCCGAACGGTGGTGGACGGCGAAGGGTGGGTCGGCGCGCGACCGGCGGATCGCACCCCGTTCACCCTGAGCTTGTCGAAGGGGTCCGTGCTCAGGTCTCTCGCCTTCGACACGCCCAGGCCGAACGGCTGGTGGACGGCCAAGGGCCTCGGATTGTCACGATCCCGCCCAGTCGAAGAGCAGTTGGCAGAACGAAGCACCGGACACGACCAGCGGCACAGCGCAAAGAAGGAGCGCGCCGAGGCGGCGAGCCGGTCGGGCGCTGCTGCGCTCCACGAGCCGCCAGGCGAGCCACGCCGACCAGCCGAGTCCGAGCGAAAGCAGCAGCGCACGCAGCGGCGCCACTGCACCCAGGTGCGACACGCCAGCGGCCTTCAGGTGCTTCACCGTCGTCATCGACAAGCCGAGGAAAAGGCTCACCCCTGCCAGCGGCACCAGGGTCATCGCGAGTGCCCGCCAGTCGATCGCCGCCAGGCGCGCAGCGCCCCGGAGCGAAAGCCAGGCACAGCCGCCGACCAAGAGCGCATGGCCGCCGATCCAGCCCAGGATCATCAGCCCGTCCAGCCAGCTGAAGACATCGTTGGCCGCCGGCTGGTGCGTGAGCAGCCACCACGGCGCATCGGCGTCGAGCAGGCCGGGCCACCCGTTCGCCACCAGCCACTCGGCCGCCGCCTGCTCCAGCCTCACGAACCACGGCGACAGCGACCACTCGAAGGCGCCGGCCGCCACGCCCAGGACACCGAAGACCAGCAGCACCGCCGAGCCCTCCTGCGGTCCGCGAACCGGCCCCAGGATCTCGGCATTCGGCGAACGCGCCTGCAGCGCGATGGCGCCGCGATGACCGCTGCACCGCCCGCAGGCATGGCAGGCCGAGGCGCTGTCGATCTGCCGGATGTTGAGCAGCGGTGCGCAGTTCACGCGCGGCGCCGGCCCGGTGTGCCGCTTCCACGCCGCCTCGTCCGCCTTGAAATGCACGGGGGCCACCTTCGCCAGCAGCGCGAACACGCCGCTGACGGGGCAGAGATAGCGGCACCAGACCCGCTTGTCCTGCCCGTACAGATAGCCCACCACCATCGCCGCAGCCGTGGAGCCGCCGAGGATCAGCAAGGCCGCACGGGGATAGTCGTAGACGCTGATGAGCTGGCCGTAGACCGTGGTGGCGATGAAGGCGAAGACCGGCCAGCCGCTCCAGCGCATCCAGCGCGGGATGGTGCCGCCGCGGCCGTGCCGGCTGGCGAATTCGCTGAGCGTGCCTTCGGGGCAGAACACGCCGCACCACACGCGTCCGGCCAGCATCACGCTGACGATGACGAAGGGCCACCACAGGCCCCAGAAGACGAACTGCGCGAACAAGGTCAGGTCGCCGACGATCGACGCGCCGGCCAGCGGTGGCGGCAGGAAGGGCGGCACGAGCAGCAGCACGGCGTAGACCGCCACCACCGCCCACTGGATCGAGCGGACGACCGCGCCATGCCGCTGAAGCAGGTCGCCGAACCGGGCCAGCCGGGCTCGCTTGTTGGAGGGGTACATGCGGGCAGGCGCGACTGAACGATGGGCCCGGCATCTTGGAAAGCCGTCGCCGGCATGGATTTGACCCAGCTCAAGGTCGCGGCGGCACTTGTGCCTAGCATTAGATGCATCCACAATGCACCTTAAACGGAGCCCGCATGACTACTGCCGCCCTTCCCGTCGTCGACGTGCGCACCATCGAGCCGCGCCAGCGCCACCCCATCATCTTCTCGACCTTCCAGTCGCTGGTGGCCAACGAGTCGATGGAGCTGGTCAACGACCACGATCCGATGCCCCTGTACCACCAGTTCCAGGCCCAGTTCCCCGGCCGCTTCGGCTGGGATTACCTGGAGCGCGGTCCCGAGACCTTCCGCGTGCGCATCACGCGCCTCGCCCCGGCGGGCGGCGGCTGCTGCGGCGGCTGCGGCGGACACTGAACTTCCCGATCCCCTGACCAGCCCACCATGCGCCTGACCGCCTTCACCGACTACAGCCTGCGCGTGCTCATCTTCCTGGCCGCCGAGCCGGGGCGCCGCGCGACCATCGGCGAGATCGCCACCGCCTTCGACGTGAAGGAGAACCACCTGACCAAGGTGGTCCACTTCCTCGGCAAGGTCGGCTACCTCGCCAACGTGCGCGGCAAGGGCGGCGGGCTGGACCTGGCCCAGGCGCCGGAGGACATCGTCGTCGGCCAGGTCGTGCGGCTCACCGAGGGCGCGGCCATGCCCGCCGAGTGCTTCGGCGAGGGCGGAGGCCACTGCAGCATCGTGCGCAGCTGCAAGCTCAAGGGCGTGCTGCAGGAGGCCGTGGACGCCTTCTACCTGGTGCTCGACGCCTACACGCTGGAGGACCTGGTGAGCAACCGCAAGGCGCTCGCGCCGCTGCTGTTCGTGCCACCCGCCGCTGCCAAGCGTGCCCGTGCGCCGCGGAGCGTGTCGTGAGCGATGCCCCCTTCCCCTACGAAGGTCCGCAGGAGTTGCGCCAGCCGGTCGTCAACGCGCTGTCGCGCGTAGTCGACCCCGAAGTCGCGCTCAACATCGTGGACATCGGCCTGGTCTACGGCGTGCGCATCGAGGCCGACCGGCTCGAACTGCGCCTGACCATGACCTCGGCCGCCTGCCCGGTGGCCGACGTGATCGTGGACGACGCCACCAGCGAGCTCGAGCGGGTGCTCCCGCCGGAGGTCGAGATCGCCGTGGAGATGGTGTGGGAGCCGGCCTGGACGCCCGAGCGCATGAGCGAACGGGCCCGGCGATTCATGCGCTGGTGAACGCCATGGCACGGCTGTCGGCAAGCACCCCGGCCCTGCGAGGCAGGTCGGCGTCGCATGCCACGCCGGCCCGCCGGCCCTGGCGCTTCGCTTTCGCCGCGCTCGTCGTGCCGGTGCTGGTCGCCGCCATCCTCGGCGGACTGATTCGCGCAGGCGTGGCGCTGCCCGGCAGCGCGAACGGCGCGTGGGCCGGCGCGGCCGTGATCAACCATGCCGCCCTCATGATGGCCGGCTTCTTCGGCACCGTGATCGCGTTGGAGCGTGCCGTCGCGTTGAAGTGGCTGCCGGCCTATGCCGGACCCGTCGCCTCGGCCGGTGGCGCGCTGCTGATCCTCGCGGGCCACGCACAGATCGGCCGGGTCGCCATGCTGGCCGCCGCGATCCTGTTCGCCGTGGTCGGCGTGATGATCGTGCGCCGGCAGCGCGCCGCGCACACGGCACTGCTGCTGGTCGCGGCGCTGGCGTGGGTCGCGGGCAGCGGGTGGCACGTGCGACAACCCGAGTCGGCCGCGGCACTGCCCTGGTGGTTCGCCTTCCTCGTCCTGACCATCGCCGCCGAGAGGCTCGAGATGACGAGGCTCACGCGCCGCCACCCCGCCGCGCTGCCGGCCTTCGTGGCCATCGTGTGTGCGCTGCTTCTCGGTGCGGCGACGAGCGGCGTGCTGTTCGGTGCGTCCCTGCTGGCGCTGGCCGGCTGGCTCTTCACGGTCGACATCGCGCGCCACACTGTGCGCTCCACCGGCCTGCCGCGCTACATGGCGGTGTGCCTGCTCTCGGGCTATGCCTGGCTCGCCGTCGGCGGCCTCGCCTGGGCAGCGTGGCAGCTCGGCGCGCCGGCGCGAGACGCCGCGCTGCATGCCCTCGGCCTCGGCTTCGTCTTCGGCATGGTGATGGGGCATGCGCCAGTCATCCTGCCGGCGCTGGCCCACGCCAAGCTGCGCTTCGGCGCCTGGTTCTACGTACCGCTGGCGGCCCTGCACTTCACGCTGGCCTGGCGGCTCGGCCTGGGCTGGATCGATCCGATGGCCCGCGCCCAGGGCGCGCTCGGCAACGCGCTCGCGATCGGCCTGTTCGCCCTCACGGTCCTGGGCTCGATCGCGGCCCGGCGTCTCACTTCGTCTTCACGTCCATGAGCATCTCCTTGATCCGCATCGAAGAGCCGCCGCACCGCGCCCATGCCCCCACGGGCTTCGCCCTGTGGCGACTCGGCTTCCGCCCGTTCTACCTGTTGGCGAGTGTCTTCGCCGCCCTGTCCGTGTCGCTGTGGGCCCTGCAGTTCGCGGGGATCGTCACCACGCCCTACCTGCGTGGGTCCCAGTGGCATGCCCACGAGATGGTCTTCGGCTTCACGCTCGCCGTGGTGGTGGGCTTTCTCTTCACCGCCGGGCGCAACTGGTCGAACCAGCCGACGCCGACCGGCAGCCGGCTGGCTGCCCTGGCGCTGCTGTGGGTCGCGGGGCGGGTGCTGGTGCTGACGCCGTTCGCCGTGGCCGCGGCGGTGGTCAACGTCGCGTTCCCGCTGGCCGCGGCCGTCGCGCTGGCCGTGCCCTTCTGGCGGGCGAAGAACAAGCGCAACTACTTCTTCGTGGCCCTGCTCGTGCTGATGGCGCTGGCGCAGGCGGCCTTCCATGCATCGCAGCAAGGCTGGGTGCGGCTGCCCGGCGGCTTCGGCCTGCAGATCGCCTTGGACGTCGTGCTCTTCATCATGGCCGTCATGGGCGGCCGGGTGATCCCGATGTTCACCAACAACGGCGTGCCGGGGGCGGGCGCGGAGCGGCGGCCGAGGGTCGAGAAGCTCGCGCTGGGCAGCGTGCTCGCCCTGCTGGCCGCCGATGCGCTGATGCTGCCGCCGGTGGTGCTCGCGCTGCTGGCGGGCGTCACGGCGCTGGCGCACCTCGCGCGCTGGGCGCTGTGGCGACCCTGGGCCACCTGGCGCACGCCGCTGGTGTGGGTGCTGCACCTGGCCTACCTGTGGATCCCGCTGCACCTTGCGCTGCGTGCGGGCGCGGCCTTGGGCGCCGTGCCGGCGTCGACCGCCACCCATGCGCTGACCGTCGGCGCCATCGGCGGCCTGATCATCGGCATGATGACCCGCACGGCGCGCGGCCACACCGGCCGAGCGCTGCGGGCCGAGGCAGCGGAGGTGGTCGCCTACGTCCTCGTGGCCTTTGCCGCGCTGGTGCGCGTGGCCGTTCCGCTGGCGGCGCCGGAGCTGACGCTGACCGCTGTCCTGGCCTCGGCCGCACTGTGGGCGGCTGGCTTCGGCTTGTACGCGGTGAGCTACTGGCCGGTGCTGAGCCGGCCGCGACTGGACGGCCAGCCCGGTTAAATTCCGGGCGATGGACTACGCCCTCGTCAAGCTCATCCACCAGACCGCCGTCGCACTGTCGATCTCCGGCTTCTTCGTGCGCGGCGTCGGCGCGCTCGGCGATGCCGCCTGGGTGAGGAGCCGCGCGGCGAAGACGCTGCCGCACATCGTCGACTCGGTGCTGCTGCTGTCGGCCCTCGCGCTGGCGTGGATGTTGCGGCTGCACCCCGGCAATGCGCCGTGGATCCTGGCCAAGGTCATCGGGCTGGTGGCCTACATCGGGCTCGGGATGCTCGCGCTCAAGCCCGGGCGGCCCTGGGGCGTGCGCGCCGCCGCGTGGATCGGGGCCCTGGCGGTCTTCGGCTGGATCGTTTCGGTGGCGTTGACGAAGAATCCGCTGGGCTTCCTCGCGGCGGCCGGCGCATGATCGCGGCGACGAACCCACTCAAGGCGAGGCGGCCATGACGAGCGACAGCGACACTCCCGATGCATCCCATTTCGCGCAGCTGCTGCAGGCCGCTGCTGCGCAGGCGCAACCGCAGCGCCTGCTTTTCGTCTTCGCCGGCGCCGAGCTGCCGGCCGACGCAACGCCGCAGCAGCGCGCGCGTTTCGAGCGCGGCGAGGGCGGCGCGCTGGCCCCGCTGACCTGCGTCGACAAGACGCCCGATGAGCTGAAGAGCTTCAGTGCATTGGTCGAGGAGGCCCGGCAGTTCAGCCCGCCGTGGCGGGTGGTCTTCGTGGCGGCCCTTGGCGGCGCGGGCGGCCGGCCGCCCACCGACGCGCAGGTCGACGAGGCCCTGCGGCGCATGGTCGACGCCGTCCGGCACGGGCAGGTGGGCGGCTTTGCCGCCTACGACGGCGCCGGCCGGCCCTTGAGCTTCAGCTGAGCCTGCCATGACGACCGACCCGCAACGTCGACGGACCCTGGCCTGGCTGGCGCTCGGCACGTCCTGCCTCTGGCCTGGCCTCGCTTCTGCAGCATCTTCGGCCGACATCGCCGCGCCCAACGTCGTGCCCATCTCGCCCCGGCTCGTGACCTCGGGCCAGCCGAGTGCGCAGGCCCTGGCGGGGCTCGGCGAGCAAGGCTTCCAGGCCGTGGTCTACCTGGCCCCGCTGACCCTGCCCAACGCGGTGAAGGACGAGCCGGAGATCCTCGCCCGGCAGCACATGGCCTTCGTCAACATCCCCATCGATTTCGGCAAGCCGGGGGCGGAGGATTTCGAGCAGGTGGCCGCGACGCTGGACCGCTGGAAGGACAAGAAGGTGCTCGTGCACTGCGAGGTCAACATGCGCGCCTCGAGCATGGTGTTCCTCTACCGCACGCTGCGCCTGAAGGAGAAGCCGGAGGTGGCTTACGAGGCGGTCGAGAAGGTCTGGTCGCCGCGCGGGGTCTGGCGCGAGCTGATCGTTTCGCAGCTGCGGCGGGGTGGGGTCGACTTCGAGCCGTACTGACCGCCGGGACGGCCCGGGCCGCCGTGTCGGCCTGGGGCCGCGCGCCCGCTCAGCGCATCACGATCAGCTGGACGCGCCGGTTCGTGCTGCGGCCTTCGCGGGTGTTGTTGTCGGCCAGCGGCGCGGATTCGCCATAGCTGATCGTGGCCATGCGCGCCAGCGGCAGGCCGGCGCGGGCGAGGTACAGGCGCACGGCTTCGGCCCGTTTCAAGCCCAGTTGCTGGTTGACCGCATCGCTGCCGGTGGCGTCGGTGTGCCCTTGGATCTCGATGAACACGGGCTGGTTGTCGGCCTTGAGCTTGGCCACGAGTTGATCGAGTTCCTGGCCCGCCGGCCCGGTGAGTTCGGCCCGGCCCGACCTGAACCTGATCTTGTCGTCGGTCAGCACGGTGCTCATCAGCAGGCCGGGTGGCGCCGGAAGGTTGGCGGCGGCCTGGGCCCGCGCCGCGGCCTCCTCCTGAAGGGCCTGGATGCGCGCCTCGCTGCCCTGCAGCCGGCCGTCCAGCGCCTTGAGGTTGTCGTCATGCGCCTGCACGCGGGTGCCGAGGCCGTCCACGCTGGTCTGCACCGGAGCAACGGTCTCCCTGACGAAGTCCCTCGTGGCGCAAGCGCTCAGCAACATGGCGCTGCTCGCGACGATCAGGGGAACGATTCTCGACATCGATGTACTCCTGGAGAAAGAGAGAGCCGCGACTCTATGCAGTCCTCCGGGGCAAACGTACCGAGTTGTGAGCAAACCGCTCGCCGTTAACCGGCTGCACAAAAGCCTTACCGTTGTGCGACTTGGGGAGCAAGGTGTCCCGTGACTTCCAGGCCATTCACCCTGAGCTTGTTCAAGGGCGACGTGCAGAGGCCTCTCGCCTTCGACAGGCTCAGGCCGAACGGGTGGGGCGTGCCCGTGACGTGAAGCCCACGCCCTCTCCGCCCGCTCGCTGTCCGTTCTCCGCCCGCTCTCTGTCCGTTCACCCTGAGCTTGTCGAAGGGCCGCCTGCTCAGGTCTC
>CAMLGG010000253.1 GCA_946479475.1 uncultured Ideonella sp.
CCGTCGATGGCCTCTCGCGGAATGCGGTTGTCGATGGCGTTGACCACGCCGCCGACCGCGCTGCCACCGTACAGCAGGGCTGCCGGGCCGCGGAGCACCTCCACGCGCTCGATGACCAGCGGGTCGATCGGCACGGCGTGGTCGTAGCTGAGGCTGGAGGCGTCCAGCGACGCGCCGGCGTTGCTCAGCACGCGGATGCGGTCCGCGTCCTGGCCGCGGATGACGGGGCGGTTGGCGTTGGGGCCGAAGTAGGTCGCCGAGACGCCGGGCAGGCCGTCGAGCGTCTCGCCGAGCGAGCTGCCGCGCCGCAGGGTGAGCTTGTCGCCACCGAACGAGGAGGCGGGCGCCACCAGGTCATCGGCGCCCAGGGGGTTGCCGGTGACGACGATGGTCTGGGTGCCGCCGGCCGCGGCGGCGGCGGTCGACTGGGCCCACAGCGAGGCGGGCGCCGTGGCAGCCAGGGCGGCAGCCAGCGCAACGGCGCGCGGACGGGCGGAGAAGGGGAAAGCGAAGGACACGGGAGAAACGGCGATTCGAATGCTCATGGGAGGACACGGGTGATGCCGGCCACGGCCGGCACGAGGGGACAGGAGTCGCGCGAGAGGGCGGCGAATGACGCGCGCCGACGCGCCCGGCTGGAAGGCGGGGCGTCGAGGCTTGGAGGCAAGCCGCGCGAGTGCGCGGCGGCGGGGGTCAGCCGCGCAGGGGCGGAGCGCGGCTCTGGTAGCCCAGGACCGGCGCGCCTTGCTCGGCGGCGGTTCCGGCCTCGGCATGCAGCCATGGCGCCAGGACCGGCTGCGGGACCTGCGGCGTGGCCGCGGCCATGCCACCGGCCTGCACCGCGGCCGAAGCCAGGCAGAGCCCGCACGCGGCGGAGTGCAGGGCCTTTTGCTCGCTGTCCGGGTCGGCGACGCGCGCCGCCGCATGCGACAGCTCATGCCACGCCGCGGCCGTCTGCGCCAGTGGCAGCAGCAGGGCCAGCCACAGCAGCCAGGGCAGGCCGATGCGGGGCAGCAGGCGCTTGCGCAGGCGCGGCATGGTCGCTCGGCGATTCCTACGCCATGGGCCCGGGCGTGGCCTGCGCCGCACGAAGCAGGGCCTCGACGTGGCCCGCGGCCTCGGCGTCGGTCCACTGGTCGGCCGCGTCCCCGACGACCACCTCGATCATCGCGTGGCCTGGCCAGGTGGAGGCGGCGCTGCGGCCGGCGATCCAGAAGCCGCTCGCCGCAGCGTGCGAGGCCAGGGCGGCATCGAGCCGCTGGCGCTCCATCGGCAGGTGAAGCTGGAAGGCGTTGGTCTGCGGCGGCTCGGGCGCGACGCGCACGCCCGGCACGAGCGCGAGCGCCTGCGCGAGGCGCAGCGCCCGCTCGCGGTAGGCCTTCATGCGAGGCAGGTGCCTGTCGAGCCCGGCCATGGCCGAAAGCACGTAGGGGAAGGCGGTGAAGAGGTTGCCGGCAAGCCGCGACTTCCAGGGCTTGACGCGGGCGATGAAGTCTTCCGACCCGGCCAGCACGCAGCCGCCCAGGCCGCCCAGGCCCTTGTAGAACGAGACGTAGACGGAGTCGGCGAGGGCGGCGATTTCCGCAGGCGCACGGTCGTAGAACGCGGCGGCTTCCCACAGGCGTGCGCCATCGAAATGCAGGGGCAGCTCATGCTCGCGACACCATTGGGCGAGGGCGACCAGCTCTTCCCAGCCGGGCAGGCGATAGCCGCCCCGGCGCAGCGGCAGCTCTGCCATCACCAGCGAGGGCCGCTCGACCGCCAGCGGGCGCAGGTCGTCGGCCGTGAGCGGCTGGTCGATGCCGCCGGCGCGCAGGCTGCGCAGGCCCATCAGCTGCTCGTAGGCGAGCGACTCGTCCAACTCGACGTGCGACTGCCGGTGCAGGATCACCGGCGCGTGCAGGCGGTCGCCGGCCCACACCCGCATGGCGGCCAGTTGCGCGGCCACGCCCTTGTGCATGAACAGCGCGGCCGGCTTGCCCAGCAGCGTGGCGACACGGCGTTGCAAGAGGTCGATGAGCGCACCTTCGCCGTACTGGTCCAGGCCGCCTTCGGCCTCGGGGCGCGCCGCGAGCTCGGCCAGGGCCTCTCGCATCGAGCGTCGCGGCACGTGGCCGCTCAACCACGCGGCGCAGGCGTCGCGGGCGGCATTGGGGTCGGTGGCGGGGGTCTGCATCGGGCGATCTTCGCTCAGGCGGGCTGCCCCGGTTCGGCAGGCAGGAGCAGCGAGACGGCCAGTCCCGACGCGGCCAGCGCCCAGACGATCACCGCGCCCGAGGGCAGGTCCCACAGCGCCGAGAGCGCCAGGCCGATGGCATAGCCGGCGGCCCCGATCGCATAGCCGACGAAATGCCTGCGGGGGCCGCGCAGGCCTCGCGTGGCGAGCGCCGGGATGATGAGGCTGGAGAAGACCAGGTACACGCCGACGAGCTGGACCGACGCCGTCACCGCCAGCGCGAAGACTCCGTAGAAGCCGAAGCGGCCCAGGCGGCGCGCCAGGCCGAAGCCGAGCGCGGCGACGAGCAGCACGGTGAGTCCCGCGAGCCAGGCCAGCTGGGTGGTCGTGACCCACAGGACCTGGCCGACCAGCAGCTCCTTCAGGTGCTCGCCGCCGTGCGGGTTGCCGGCCAGCAGCAGGATGCCGGCGCAGGCCGCGAGGATGAACATCACGCCGATCAGCGCCTCCTGCTGCTCGGGCAGCTTCTTCTCCGTCCAGGTCAGCAGCAGGGCGCCAAGCAAGGCGGCGCAGGCGGCCGCCGCCTGCACCGCCACGCCCCCTTCCGGCAGGCCCATCGCATCGGCGGCGATCACGCCGAGCCCGGCGATCTGCGCGATCGCCAGGTCGATGAAGACGATGCCGCGGTCCAGCACCTGGGTGCCGAGCGGGACGTGGGTCAGCAGCACCAGCAGGCCGGCGGCGAGCGCAGGGCCGAGGATGCTCGTGTCGAGCGCGCTCCAGTTCATTTGGCGGCGGGCCCGGCAGCGGCGAGCAGTTGCGCCAGCGTGTCGTCGAACAGGCCGAACAGGTCCTTGGCGCCCGGCGTGCCGCCGACGGTGAAGGCCAGCTTCACCGCCGGGATGCCGGCGTTCTTGCTGAGCCACTCCGACGGCCGTCCGTCCTGGTAGGCGGCACGGATCACCATGCGGGCCGGCGTGCCCTTGAGCGTGGCGAGCACGCCTTGCAGGTGGGCTGCGCTCGGCTCGACGCCGGGCTTGGGCTCCAGCACCGCCACCTCCTTCAGGCCCAGCCAGTCGTAGAGGTACACGAAGGCCTTGTGCTGCGAGACGACGGGCAGGCCCTTCAGCGGCGCCGCCTGAGCGTTCCAGCGCGCCATCGCCTGCTGCCAGCGCTGGCTGAAGTCGGCGGCGCGGCGGGCGTAGTCGGCGGCATGCGAAGGATCCACCTGCTGCAGCCGCGCGGCCAGGGCGGTGGCGACCTGCGCGATGTTGCGCGGGTCGGTCTGGATGTGCGGGTTGCCGGCCGCATGCACGTCGCCCTGGGCGCGGTCGAGCTGCGTCGGCACCTCGAGCTTGCGCACCGCGTCGGCGGCGGCGAAGTGGCCCGGCTGGCCGGGCTGGACCTTGGCGTTGCCGGCCTGCTGCAGCAGCACCGGCAGCCAGCCGATCTCGAGCTCGGCGCCGGTGCAGACGACCAGGTCGGCGTTGCGGGTGCGGGCGATCAGGCTGGGCTTGGCCTGGACCTGGTGCGGGTCCTGCAGCGCGCCGGTGGCCACCGTCACGTCGACCAGGTCGCCGCCGAGCTCCTGCGCCAGCGCGCCCCACTCGGGCTCGCAGGCGAAGACGCGCAGCGCGGCCTGCGCGGGCAGGGCCGCCAGCAGTGCCGGCACGGCCAGGGCGAAGGACAGGAGGGACTTCTTCATCATCGTTCGGCTCCGGTTCAGAAGCTGTGGGCGCCGTGGGCGCCGAGGCTCGTCTGGTACTGCAGCATCAGCTGGTGGTCGGTCGCGCCCTGGCGCGAGCGGTCCTGCGCGAGTTGCAGGCGCACGCGCGAGAACTCGCTCGGGTTGAAGTCCAGCATCAGGCTGGTCTTGCGCGGCGTGTAGCCGGTGAGCGCGTACAGGCCGGCGTTGGCGCCGTAGTCGGGCGTGCCGCTGTCGAGCTGCTCGGAGCGCACGCCCAGGCGCCAGCGGGGCATGAACTGCCACACGCCCTGCAGGTACCAGCCCGACTGGGTGGAGGCGTAGCCGGCCGTATCGGCCCCGTCGGGCGCGAGCTCGCCGCTGCGCCGGCTCTGCAAGTACTCGCCCTGGAGCTTGAAGTTCGTACGCGTGGCGTTGCCGTCGGGCGCCCACTTCCACACGCCGTCGGCCACCCAGACGCGGGTGTGGCCGCGGAAGGCCGCCGCCAGCGGGCTGCCGTCCACGCCGTCGCCCACCAGGCCGAGGCCATCGGCCTGCGCGTTCAGGACCGACAGGCCGGCGCGCCAGCTGTGGCTTTCGCCGATGTCCCCGCCGGTGTGCGCGCTGAAGGACGCCATGCCGATGCCGTTGCGCGAGTTGTCGCCGCCGGGAAAGCCCCGCCCGCGCCCCAGCTCCAGGCCGAGCTCGAGGAACTGGTCGGTCGGCGCCAGCCAGGTCAGCTGCAGGCCGTCGTCGCCATGCTGGCCGCCGAAGAAGGCCTGGTAGGCCAGCGGTGCGTCGGCGAAGTCCCAGGTGTGGGCGTGCTGCGGGTTCAGGTAGCCGACGTTCGAGAGGAAGCGCCCCGCCTTGAGGCTGAAGCCCTCGCCCAGCGCGGTGGTCTGGATGTAGGCCTCCTCGACCTCGACGCCGTCGTCCGGCGCGAGCGCGATGTTGGCCACGCCGCGCAGCCACGGGTCGATGCTGGCGGACAGGCCGAGCTCCGACTCGGCCAGGTTGAAGCCGCGCTCGCCGGGGCCGATCTCGGCCTCCTGCGGCAGCTGCAGGCCGGTAATGCGCCAGCCGGACGGATCCTCCGACGTGCGGGTGTAGCCCCCCGAGAGGATGAGCGAGATAGCGGGGTTGAAGGCGTTGGCGCCGGCCGCAGACGGCGCCGGCATCGGCGGCGCCGAGGCCATGGCCGGCGCCGCGGCAGATGCACTCGCGGCCTGGGCCTCGGCCGCCTTCAACCGCGTCTCGAGGTCCTGCAGCCTCGCCTCGTAGGCGTTGCGCAGGGCCGCGATCTCTTCACGCAGCGCCTGGAGTTCGGCGGGCGCGGCGCTGGTCTGGGCGTGCGCCGTCCAGGGCGCCGCCAGGGCGAGGGCCAGGCTCGCCGGCAAGAACTTGGGCATGGGGAGTCGACTCCAGCGGATGGATCGGGAAGCGCCGGAAGCACCGCTTGCGAGGCGGCGCCGGGCGCTGTGGGCGAACGATCAGCAGGAGCGGACGGGCGGGGCGCGGCTCAGGTAGGCGAGCGCCGGCGAGGCGGCCGCGCGGGGCGTTTCGGCCAGGGCGTGGAGCGGCTGGGCCAGCGCCGGGTGCGGGACGGCCGGTGCGGCCGACGCCGTGCCGGCGCCATGCACGGCGGCCGAGGCGAGGCAAAGCCCGCAGGCGGCGGCATGGACGGCCTTCTGGTCGCCATCCTGCTCGGCAGCGCGGCCGGCTGCGTGCGACAGCTCATGCCACGCCGCGGCCGTCTGTGCCAGGGGCAGCAAGGCGGCCAGCCACAGCAGCCAGGGCAGGCTGATGCGCGACAGGCGACGGCACAGGGGGCGGTTCATGGCAAGGCGCGGATCTTACGCCGGCGCCATGACATCGGCTGGTCAGGCGCGCAGGGCGGCGAACAGCAGCAGGCGGGCCTTCTCCCAATCGCGCCGGATGGTGCGCTTGTTGAGGTCCAGGGCTTCGGCGATCTCGTCGTCGGAGTAGCCGCCGAAGTAGCGCATCTCGACCACCACCGCCATCCGGGGCTCGGCCTGCTCCAGCACGAGCAGCGCATCGTTGACCTGCAGGATCTCGGTCTCGCCGGCCGGCAGGTTGTCGCGGATCTGGGTGTTCAGCGTCAGGTCGGCCTGGCCGCCCCCGCGCCTTTGCGCCTGGCGCTCGCGTACGGTGTCGATGATCACCGAGCGCATGACCCGGGAGGAGTAGGCGAAGAAGGCCTTGCGGTCTTCCAGCCGCAGGTGGCCCGCGGCGAGAAAGCGCAGGTAGGCCTCGTGCACCAGCGCGGTCGTCTCCAGCATGGTGTTGCGGCCGCCGCTGCGCAGCCGCGCCCGCGCCAGCTTGCGCAGCTCGGGGTAGGCCGCGGCGAAGAGCTCGTCGCGGGCATCGGGGTGGTCGCTGCCGACCTTCTGGATGAGCTGTGTGAGGCTCGTCATGGAGCCGCCTCCCTTGGGCGCCTGGTCCTGGCTGGCGCGGTCAGGCCGGATTGTGCGGCGCGCGAGACGGGCCGAACGTCAACTTTTCTGGGGGGAAGGGCTGCCCTGACGAGCGTCAAGGCGACACCCGGCGACCCTGGCAGCCTGGGCACCCGGCTTGCCGGCCGGCGATCTTGCGTCCGCCCGATGTCCTCCTCGACGCATGGAATGCGTCTGACAGGCCAAGGGCGATTTTTTCTGGACAAGCCCAGGAGGGACATCATGCGTCGATTCTCGAAGCGCGCAAGGATGTTGTCGATGCACTGCGCCGCCATGGCCCTGTCAGCCATGCCGGCCCTGGCCGCCGCGGCCGGCGTGTGGAAGGAAGACTGCCAGTGCTACCGCAACGTCCCGTGGGGAACCCTCGACTGGTTCGAGCCGGAGGTCCGCAAGGTCCTCACGCAGGACCTCGACTTCTTCCCCGTCTCGCGCGACCAGGCTCCCACTCCGGTGATCGTCTACGCCCACGCAGCCATGACGACCAAGTTCATCAGTCCTGCCCAGGGCGTCTACAAGACGCTGGTGGAACCGGCCCGCGCGGCCGGCATGTCGGTGATCAGCGTGGAGTACCGCCATCCGGTGAAGGACGACTACATCGTGCCCGCGCCCCACGACGACATCACGTCTGCCATGCGTTGGGTGCGCCAGAACGCCGAGGCCCTGCACCTGGACACCAACAACGTGTTCCTGCTCGGACATTCGCGCGGGACGCTGGCCCTCTGGACGGCCCTGCGCTACCAGACCGATGCGCAGGTGCGCGTCAACGCGGTCTACGGCTACAACGCCCAGACCACCTACCGCGGCGAGGAGATGGCCGAGCGCTTCCTGATCGAGTCCGACCGCGCCGGATTCGTGGCGGACTACGACACCCGGCACCCGCAGCACGAACTGTTCGGCTCCGCCCTGGACGAATCGGGGCTGGCCAATCCGCCGATCCTGCTGCACTACGAGCAGCCCTTCTACCGCACGCTCGTGCCGGCCGCGCTGTTCACCGAGCACCATCCGGACTTCGGCCTGGCCATGTGCCACACCTTGTCAGCGCGCACGCCGCCCCCGCCTTGCACGGCGGTCGACCAGGTGCCCCGCGATCATGCGTACGACGGTGTCGTCGACTTCTTCCTCCAATACGTCCGCTAGGTCCGCGGCCTGCCGCGGTTTTGACTTGCGACAAGTCGGGCTGTAGCCTTCGACGCTTGTTCGAGGCCGGGAGGGAAGGTGGTTGGCGGGGGGGCAGGGGCGGTGTCCGGACGATCTGCGTCAGGTGAATCGGCGTCGGGCTCGGGCGACCTGGTCCGCCTCGGCGAGCTGCTGGAGCAGGCGTTGACGCTGGCGCCGGAGCAGCGCCAGGCCTGGCTGGCGGG
>CAMLGG010000254.1 GCA_946479475.1 uncultured Ideonella sp.
GGCGGGGTTCTCGCCCATGATGTACATGCCGCGCACCTTGTGCGGGTCGCTGTCGGGCGCCAGGGCCTTGTGCATGATCTCGACCACGGTGTAGCCGGGGGTCTCGTCCAGCTTCGTGCCCCAGAACTGTTCAAACCACGCATGCGCCCCGGCGTTGTCCACACGCTGGTAGTTGGGGAACATCATGGGGATCAGCCCCGCGTCGCTCGCGCCCTGCACGTTGTTCTGGCCGCGCAGCGGGTGCAGGCCCGAGCCGGGCTTGCCGATCTGGCCCGTGACGGCGCAGAGCGCGATGAGGCAGCGCGCGTTGTCGGTGCCGTGCACGTGCTGGCTCACGCCCATGCCCCACAGGATCATCGAGGCCGGGCTGGTCGCGTAGGCGCGGGCCACTTCGCGCAAGGTCTCGGCCGGGATGCCGCAGATCGGCTCGCAGACCTCGGGCGAGAAGGCGGCCACACTGGCCTTCAGGGCCTCGAAGTGATCGACCCGCTCGGCGATGAAGGCCGGGTCGGTGAGCCCCTCCTGGACGATGGTGTGCAGCATCGCGTTGAGCATCGCGACGTCGCTGTCGGGCTTGAACTGCAGGGTGCGCCAGGCGTGGCGGGCGAGGTCCGTGCGGCGCGGGTCGGCCAGCACGATCTTCGTGCCGCGCTTGGCCGCGTTCTTCATCCAGGTGGCGGCGACCGGGTGGTTCTGTGCCGGGTTGGCGCCGATGATGATGATGAGCCCCGCGTGCTGCACGTCGTTCACCGGATTGCTCACGGCGCCCGAGCCGACGCCCTCGAGCAGCGCCGCCACGCTGCTGGCATGGCACAGCCGCGTGCAGTGGTCGACGTTGTTGCTGCCGAAGCCGGTGCGCACCAGCTTCTGGAAGAGGTAGGCCTCCTCGTTGCTGCCCTTGGCCGAGCCGAAGCCGGCGAGCGCCGCGGGGCCGTGCTGATCACGCAGGCGCTTCAGGCCGCCGGCGGCGACTTCGAGCGCCTCCTCCCACGTCGCCTCGCGGAACACCTCGCGCCAGTCGCGCGAAGGCCGTTCGGGATGGTGCTGCGCCCCTGCATCCTTGGGCACGCCGGGCTTGCGGATCAGCGGCGTGGTCAGACGTTGCGGATGGTTCACATAGTCGAAGCCGAAGCGGCCCTTGACGCACAGGCGGCCGGCGTTGGCCGGGCCGTCGCGACCCTTGACCGCGACGATGCGGTTGCCCTTGACCTGGTAGGTCAGCAGGCAGCCCACGCCGCAGTAGGGGCAGACCGACGCCACTTCCTTGTCGACCCGCTGGTCGCCGACCAGCGTCTTCGGGCTCAGCGCGCCCGTCGGGCAGGCCTGCACGCACTCGCCGCAGGCCACGCAGGTGCTGGTGCCCATCGGGTCGTCGATGTCGAAGGCGATGTGGGCATGGCCGCCGCGGCCGAGGTAGCCGATCACGTCGTTGACCTGGGCCTCGCGGCAGGCGCGGACGCAGCGCGTGCACTGGATGCAGGCATCGAGGTTCACCGCCATCGCGGGGTGGCTGAGGTCGGCCGCCGGCTGAGCCCGCTCCAGCGCCTTCAGGGCCGGCCGAGGCGACACGCCGAGCTCTGCGGCCCAGTGGCTCAGCTCGCCATGCGGGCGCGCGGCATCGCCATCGTTCCACTGGTAGCCGGCCTCGGGCAGGTCGGCCAGCAGCATCTCCAGCACCATCTGCTGGCTCTTGCGGGCCCGCTCGCTGCTCGTCTGCACCACCATGCCGGGCTGCACGGCGCGGCAGCAGGATGCCGCCAGCGTGCGCTCGCCCTGCACCTCGACCACGCAGGCGCGGCAGTTGCCGTCCGGGCGCAGGCCATCGACGTAGCAAAGGCGCGGCACCACTACGCCGGCGCGCTCCGCGGCCTTGAGGATGGTCTCGCCCTCTCGCGCCTCGCAGGGCTGGCCGTCGAGCGTGAAGGAGATCATGGCTTCACCTCGTCAGGGAAGAAGCGTTGGACACAGCGGATGGCATTGGGCGCGGCCTGGCCGAGGCCGCAGATGGAGGCGTCCGCCATCACGGCCGAGAGGTCTTCGAGCGTGGCGTGGTCCCAGGCCGGCGCCTGCATGAGCGCGGCGGCCTTCTCGGTCCCGACGCGGCAGGGCGTGCACTGGCCGCAGCTCTCGTCGGCGAAGAACTTCATCGCGTTCAGCGCGGCGTCGCGGGCCCGGTCGTGCTGGCTCAGCACCACCACCGCGGCCGAGCCGATGAAGCAGCCATGCGGTTGCAGGGTGTCGAAATCGAGCGGCACGTCGGCCAGCGAGGCAGGCAGGATGCCGCCGGAGGCGCCCCCCGGCAGGTAGGCATGGAGCGTGTGGCCCTCGGGCATGCCGCCGCAGAACTCGTCGACGAGCTCGCGCAGCGTGATGCCGGCCGGCGCGAGCTTCACGCCCGGCCTCTTCACGCGGCCGCTCACGCTGAAGGAGCGCAGGCCGTGGCGGCCATTGCGGCCGAAAGCAGCGAACCACTGCGGCCCGCGCTCGGCGATGTCGCGCAACCAGTACAGCGTCTCGGCGTTGTGCTCCAGCGTGGGCCGGCCGAACAGGCCCAGCTCGGCGATGTAGGGCGGCCGCAGCCGCGGTTCGCCGCGCTTGCCCTCGATGCTCTCGATCATCGCGGACTCCTCGCCGCAGATGTAGGCGCCGGCGCCGCGGCGCAGCTCCAGGCGCGGCAAGGGGCAAGGCGGATCGGCCTGCAGCCGGGACAGCTCGCGCTCGAGGATGGCGCGGCAGCCGGCGTACTCGTCTCGAAGGTAGAGGTAGGCCGCTTCGCAGCCCACCACCTGGGCCGCGATCAGCACGCCTTCGAGGAAGCGATGCGGGTCTCGCTCGAGGTAGGTCCTGTCCTTGAAGGTGCCGGGCTCACCCTCGTCGATGTTGACCGCCATCAGCCGCGGAGCCGCGAAGCCGCGCACGATGCGCCACTTGCGCCCGGCCGGGAAGCCGGCACCTCCGAGGCCGCGCAGGCCGGAGCTCTCCAATGCCGCCAGCAGTTCCTCGGGATCGCGCTCGCCGTTGACGAGTTCGGCGGCGACCTGGTAGCCGCCGCGGGCGCGGTAGGCCGCGTAGCCCACGTAGGACGGGGCGATCCCGGACTCGGCGCCGGTGGTGATCTCGCAGGGAGCCGCGGCCGCCGGGTCGAACTCGGCCTGGTCGGCCGGCATCGGGTGACGGCTTTCGCCGGTGGTCGCATGGGCCTTCAGCTCGTCGACCGTCGCGTGCGGAACGGGGCGCTGGCCCACCACCGCCGCCGGGGCCTGCTCGCAGCGGCCCACGCACGGCGCCTTGACCACGCGCACGGCCGGACCGAGGCTGCCCGCAAGGCGGTCGGCCAGGCCCTCGGCCCCGGCCATCGCACAGGCCAGGCTCTCGCACACGCGCACCGTCAGCGCGGGCACGGCGGCGTCGTCGCGGACGATCTCGAAGTGGTGGTAGAAGCTCGCCACTTCGGCCACCTCGGCCATCGACAGGCCCATCTCGGCGGCCAGGGCGACGAGGTGGCCCTCGCGCAAGGCGCCGTGGGCGTCGTTCAGGCGATGCAGGTGCTCGATCAGCAGGTCACGCGCATGCGGCCCCGGGCCGATGAGCGAGCGCACCGCCTGGCGGGCCTCGTCGGTGGGCTGGCGCCCCTTGAGCTGCGCTCTCGCGCGGCGCGGTGTAGGGCCCGCGACCGGGGCCTCGGCAGGCGGATTCGGCATGCAGCCGAGTATGCGTCATGGGGCAGGCAGGCGGAAGGCGGAGACTCTCCCGGCCAGGGCCACGGCGCGGTCACGCAAGGCACTGGCGGATGCGGCGGTCTGCTCCACCAGCGCGGCGTTGCCTTGGGTGGAGCGGTCGAGCTCCTGGGTCGCCTGGCCGACCTGGAGCACGCCCTTGGACTGCTCGCTCGTGCCGACGGCGATCTGCTCGATCAACCGGCCGACGCGCGAGGAGCCGTCCACCACGCGGTCGATGGACTCGCGTGCGCAGGCGACGACCTGGTTGCCCTCGGCGACCTGCGTCACGCTGGTCTCGATCAGCAACTTGATCTCGCGCGCGGCCTGGGCGCTGCGCCGGGCGAGCGTGCGGACCTCGCCGGCGACCACTGCGAAGCCGCGCCCCTGCTCCCCGGCACGGGCTGCCTCGACCGCGGCGTTCAGGGCCAGGATGTTGGTCTGGAAGGCGATGCCGTCGATGACGCCGATGATCTCGCCGATGCGTGACGACGACTGGCCGATGGCCTCCATCGTGCGCACCACCTCGCCCATGGCCTGGCCGCCGTCGCCGGCGGCGCTCGCGTTCTCGCGGGCGATGGTGGCCGCCGAAACCGCGTGCTCGGCCGTCTGGCTGACGGTGCCGGAGATCTCCTCCATCGAGGCCGCCGTCTGCTGCAGGTTCGCCGCCGTCTGCTCGGTGCGGGCCGACAGGTCCATCGCACCGTGGGCGATCTCGCTGCTGGCATGAAGGATTTCGTCGCTGCTGGCGCGCACGTCGCGCACGATGGACCGCAGTGCGGCCTGCATCTGCGCCAGCGAGCCCATGAGCTCGGCCGCCTCGTCGCGGCCCCACGGACGAGGACTGGTCGAGAGGTCGCCCTCCGTCATGGCCAGCAGGTGCCGTCGCGTCTCGCGAAGTCCGCCTTCCATCACCCGGTAGAAGCTGGCGAAGAAGTAGGCGGCCAGCAGAAGGCACGCCACGACCACCACCGCGATGAGCCCGGCCCTGGCGTCGCCGCGCGACTGGCGGGCCGCGAGCAGGGCGTCGAGCTGGTCGAACATGCGCGCCTGGGTGGCCAGAAGGGCCGCCGTCAGGGCCTCGCCCGCCTGGCCGGCTGCAGCGGCATCGCCGCCGGTCGCCGCCTTGTAGAGCGCCTGCCGTTGGGCATCGACGGCGTCCAGCGCGAGCGCCCTGCTCGTGCCTGGCCGCACGGGCTCGACCTTGTCGGCGGCCAGCTGCAGCTGCTCGCCGAGCAGGTCGGCATAGGCCTGGGCGCGGTGCATGGCGGTGGCGTCGGCGGCGCCGGCCGATGCCAGCATCCGCACTTGGGCCGCCTCCTCGATGAACTGCGGCACCCGCATCAGCGAGCCGTCCATCAGGTAGTAGGTGTCGATGTCGGGGTCCAGCGTCAGGTTCGAGCCGTCGGTGGCCTGGCCTACGAGGGCGATCACGGCCTGGACCACGGCATCGTGAGAGGCCGGCTGGGCGGACGCCAGCGAGGCCGCGCGGTCCTTCAGCTTCTGCAGCGCCGCGGCCGTGCCGAAGGCGTCGCCGCTGGCGGCCTGGGCCTCGTCGATCCGCTGCATCGCCGCCTTCCACTCCTGCCCCGGTGCGGTGGCGGCATTTCGCTGGGTCAGCGCCAGCGGCAGCAGCTGCATCACCCGGCGGGCATAGGCCAGGCCATCGATCTCCTTGGCCGTGAAGTCGCGCTGGTCGGCGTACTGGCTGAACCAGGCATAGGCCAGTGTGCCCATCGGCAGCAGGAAGCACAGCGTGACGATGAGCGCCTTCGCGCGAAAGCCCAGCTTGCGGAACAGCCGGACCCCAGGGGCCCAGAAGCCGTGGTGGGCGAAGAATCGGTCGGGGCGGTTCGCCTGCGCGCGCTCGATGGACGTGGCGGTCACTGCTTTGCTCCTTCTTTTCGCCAAGGATTCTCGAGAACGCAGTGGCTGGCATTGCGTCGGAAATGAGGGGTGTTTCGCACCCGTCTGCATCCCGACAATCGGTGCCATGGAAGAAATCGACACGGCCGTGGTCGGCGCCGGCGTGGTGGGCCTGGCCTGCGCTCGGGCGCTCGCCCGGGCCGGGCGCGAGGTCGTCGTGCTGGAGGCCGAGAACGCCTTCGGGACGGCGACCAGCGCCCGCAACAGCGAGGTCATCCACGCCGGCCTTTACTACCCGCCAGGCTCCTGGCGGGCGCGGCTTTGCGTGCAGGGCAAGGCGATGCTCTACGACTATTGCGCCAGCCACGGCGTCGCGCATCGCCGCTGCGGCAAGCTGGTGGTGGCCTGCAGCCAAGACGAGTTGCCGCGGCTGGACGCGGTGCGGGCGCTCGCCGCGGCCAATGGCGTCGAGGACCTGCAGCGCCTGTCCGCTGCCGAGGCGCGGGCGCTGGAGCCCGCGCTCGACTGCCGCGGGGCACTGCTTTCACCTTCGACAGGCATCGTCGACAGCCACGGCCTGATGCTGGCGCTGCTGGGGGACGCCGAGGCGGCCGGCAGCATGCTGGCGCTGCAGTCGCCGGTGCTGCGCGGCCGGGTCGAGCAGGAAGGCGTGGTGCTTGACGTCGGCGGCGGCTCGCCGATGCAGTTGCGAGCCCGGCGGGTGGTCAACGCCGCCGGGCTGCAGGCATGCGCCCTGGCTTCTCGCATGCAGGGGCTGCCGGCGCGCCACGTCCCGGTGCCGCACTACGCCCAGGGCGCCTATTTCACCTTGAGCGGCGCGGCGCCCTTCTCCCGGCTGGTCTATCCGGTGCCGGGGCACAGCGGCCACCTCGGCGTCCACCTCACGCTGGACCTGGCCGGACAGGCGCGCTTCGGCCCGAGCTTTCGCTGGGTGGATGAGGTCGACTACCGCGTCGACCCGGCCGATGGCGCCGGCTTTGCGGCCGAGATCAGGCGCTACTGGCCGGGCCTCGCGGACCGGCCCGCCGACGCGCTGCAGCCCGGTTACGCCGGCGTGCGGCCCAAGATCAGCGGGCCCGGCGAGCCGGCGGCGGACTTCCGCCTGGACGGGACCGCGCTGCACGGCGTGCGGGGCCTCGTCAACCTCTTCGGCATCGAGTCGCCGGGCCTCACCGCCGCGCTCGCGATCGCCGAGGTGGTGGCCGGCCTGCTGACCGCCTGAGACGAAAAAAGGCAGCCCGCAGGCTGCCTTTCGGGGTTCGCGGAACTCCGCGTTCAGTCGTGGGCGTAGATGTCCACGTCCTTGGTCTCGCGGATGAACAGCACGCCGACGATGAAGCTCATCGAGGCCACCACGATCGGATACCACAGGCCGTTGTACATGTTGCCCGTCGACGCCACGATGGCGAAGGCGGTGGTCGGCAGCAGGCCGCCGAACCAGCCGTTGCCGATGTGGTACGGCAGGCTCATCGAGGTGTAGCGGATGCGGGTCGGGAAAAGCTCCACCAGCGCCGCGGCGATCGGGCCGTAGACCATGGTCACGTAGATCACGAGGATGGTCAGGATGGCGACGATGCTCCACCACTGGCCGCTCATGAAGCCGATCGGCTTGGCCTTGGCCGGATAGCCCGCGGCCGTCAGCGCCTCGGTCATCTCCTTCTTGAAGGCGCCGATGGCCTTGGTGCTTTCCTCGTCGAACTTCTGGTTCACCACGTTGGCGGCCGGCGGGTTGAGCACCTTGTCGCCGATGGACACCGTGGCGGTGGAGCCGGCCGGGCCGTCGACGTTCTCGTAGCTCACCGCGTTCTGCGCGAGGAAGCGCTTGGCGATGTCGCACGGGGTCTTGAAGTCGATCTCACGCGCGATCGGGCTGCCCTGGAAGGAGCAGTGCGTCGGGTCGGAGGTCACCACCACGCGGTTGGACTTCTGGGCGGCGGCCAGTTCCGGGTTCGCGGCGTTGGTCAACGCGCCGAACAGCGGGAAGTAGGTCAGCGCGGCCAGCAGGCAGCCGGCCATGATGATGGGCTTGCGGCCGATCTTGTC
>CAMLGG010000255.1 GCA_946479475.1 uncultured Ideonella sp.
CCAGCGGCCCCAGCGTGATAGCTGCCCAGTAGACCAGCACCCGCTGGGCGATCGGCCTCGGCTTGCGCACCCGCCAGACGGCATTGAGCGTGCGGTCTATCGTCAGCATCAAGGCCAGCGCGCTGATCACCAGGACCACCAGGCCGACGCTGCCGAGCTTGTGCGCCTTGCTGGCGAACTGCGTCAAGGTGCCCAGCACCGGCTTGGCGATGCTGTCGGGCACCAGGCTCTGCAGGAAGTACTTCTGCAGCGCGTCCTGGAAGCTCGCGAACATCGGGAAGGCGGTGAAGATCGCGAGCATCACCGTCAGCAGGGGCACCAGCGCGATGAGGGTGGTGAAGGTCAGGCTTCCGGCCGTCAGGCCGAGCCGGTCGTCGCGGAACCGCAGGCGCAGGATGCGCAGCGTCTCGTACCACGGCCAGTTGCGCAGGGTCTGCAGGGAATCGGCGAGCACCTGCCGCCAGCCCTTGTTGCGCAGGGCGAGAGTCGAAATCATGGCGGCTATCATGCCAGCCGTGCCCTCGCTGTCCCCGTCCACAGGCGTGCCTTGCGCTGCTGCTCCGAACCTGCTCCCGGACACGCCGACGCGGCTGACGCGTGCCCTGGCGCTGGGCCTGTCCCTCGCGTTGGTGGGCCTCGGACTCGCCTGGGAGCTCTGGCTCGCGCCCACGGGCCGCGGCACCTGGGCCTTGAAGGTCCTCCCGCTGCTGCCTGCGCTGCCGGGCCTGTGGCGCTGGCGTCTCTACACCTATCGCTGGCTCGCGCTGCTGGTCTGGCTCTACGTGGCCGAGGGCCTGGTCCGGGCGGGCAGCGAGCATGGCCTCGGCGCTGTGCTCGCCATTGCCGAGGCGGTTCTCGGGGTCGCCTTGTTCGCGGCCTGCGCCGTGCACGTGCGCTGGCGACTGAAGAGAGCGGCTCGATGAGCTCGTCGCTGGTCGACCTGCTTCGCTCCTCGGTCGGCGCGGCGAATGTGCTGCAAGGCGCAGGCCTCGAGGCCTACGAGATCGACTGGCGCCAGCGCTATCGTGGCCGTGCCCTCGCGGTCGTCCGCCCGGGCAGCGCTGCAGAAGTGGCTGCGGTCGTGTGTGCCTGCGCTGCGGCTGGCGTCAGCATCGTGCCCCAGGGAGGCAACACCGGACTGGTCGGCGGCGGAGTGCCGGATGCCAGCGGAACGCAGATCCTGCTGAGCCTGTCGCGCCTGAACCGCATCCGGGAGATCGATGCCGACAACCTGACGTTGACGGCCGAGGCCGGCTGCATCCTCCAGGCGGTGCAGGAGGCAGCCGACGCGCGCGGCTTGCTCTTCCCGCTGAGCCTGGCTGCCGAGGGCAGCTGCACCATCGGCGGCAACCTCGCCACCAATGCCGGCGGCACGCAGGTGCTGCGCTACGGCAATGCACGCGAGCTCTGCCTCGGCCTCGAGGTAGTGACCCCCCAGGGTCAGTTGTGGGAAGGCTTGAGCGGCCTGAGAAAGAACAACACGGGCTACGACCTGCGCGATCTGCTGATCGGCAGCGAAGGCACTCTCGGGATCATCACGGCCGCGACGCTGAAGCTGTTCCCCGCTCCGGCCTCGGTCGTCACCGCCATGGCGGCCTGCCCGACGGTCGAGGCCGCGGTGGGCCTGCTGAACCTGGCCCGCAATCGCCTCGGCGCCGGCCTCACCGGCTTCGAACTGATGGGGCGCTTCGCCTTGTCGCTGGTCGAGCGGCATTTCCCGCTACTGCCGCGGCCCCTGGCACCGGCGCCCTGGACCGTCCTGCTCGAACTGGCGGGCACCGAATCCGAGAGCCGGGAGAGAGACCGGCTCGCCGGCGTGCTGGAGGACGCGCTCGAGCAGGGAAAGGTCGAGGATGCCGCGGTCGCGCAAAGCATCGCCCAGTCGCGTGCACTCTGGCACCTGCGCGAGTCCATACCGCTCGCCCAGAGCGAAGAAGGGCTCAACATCAAGCACGACATCGCGCTGCCGATCTCGGCCATCCCGGGCTTCGTCGAGGGCATGGCGCAGCGGCTGGCGCAAGCCTTCCCGGGAGCGCGGGTCGTCTGCTTCGGCCACCTCGGCGACGGCAACCTGCACTACAACCTGCAGGCGCCGGAAGGCGAGCCGGCCGACGGCTTCCTCGCCAGGCACGAGGCGGCCGTCAACGCGATGGTCTACGACGAGGTGGAGCGTCTGCACGGCTCGATCTCCGCGGAGCACGGCATCGGCCAGCTCAAGCGCGAGGAACTGGCGCAGCGCGGCTCGCCGGTCGGTCTCGGGATGATGCGGGCGATCAGGCGGGCCCTGGATCCGGCCGGCCTGATGAATCCGGGCCGCGTCGTTTGAAACGGCGATCCGCGGCTAGTGCGAAGGGCCCTTGAGGGCCGACGGGACCGGCAGGGCCATCACCTCGATGCCCTCGTCCTCCAATGCCGCCCGCTGCTCCGGCGTGGCCTGGCCGCGAATGCCTCGCGATTCGGCTTCGCCGTAGTGGATGCGACGAGCCTCCTCCGGGAATCGCTCGCCGACGTCCTCCGTCCGGGCCATCACGTGCTTGACCGCTTCCATCCAGAGATGCTGGAGGGTCGCCGGCTCGCCGCCGGAGGCCTGGGGAGCGGCCGCGGCCTGAGCCGGTTCAGCCGGCGGACGGGCTCCGAGGTTCAGGCGGGGCGCACTGGGCAGGCGGCCTATGGCCTTGTCCCCGCAGAGCGGGCATTCGACGAGACCGCGCTCGTGCTGCTGCACGAAGTCTTCCTCGCCGGCGAACCAGCCTTCGAAGCCGTGCCCGTGCGCGCAACGCAGGTCGAGAACCTTCATGGACTGAATTATCGGCCGGCCAGCACCTCGGCTGCAGGGCGCCAGTCCAGCGCCCAGTTGCCGCACCGCCACTTCTGCAACCACATCAGCGCGACCAGCGTCTTGGCGTCGGTCAGAACGCCTTGGGCGGCCAGGCAGTCCAGCTCGGCCTCCTCCATCTCGCAAACGTCGATGAACTCGCCGTGGTCGAGCTGCCGATCGCCAGCCCGGAGGCCACGGGCGAACCAGATTTCTATTCCTTCGGTCGAGTAGGCGATGGCGTTGTGCATGGTTGCCGCATACGCCCACTCGGCGGCCTGGTAGCCCGTTTCCTCGGCCAGCTCGCGGATGGCGCACCGGCCGCTCGGTTCGCCCGCGTCGATCTTGCCGGCAGGGAACTCGAGCATCACCCGGCCCAGCGGATGCCGGTACTGGCGCTCCATCACGAGGCGGCCATCGTCCAGCATGGCCACGACGACGACTGCCCCGGGGTGCACAATGTACTCCCGCGTGGCCGTCTCGCCGCCGGGCAGGCGCACAGTGTCGCGCCGGACGTCGAGGAAGTTGCCGCGGATCAGTTGCTCCCGGTCGATCGTGGTCTCGACCAGGTGATCGTCCGGCTCCAGCCGCTGCTCAGCCATTCGACGCCGGCGGGCGATGCCGCCGCAGGTAGCGCCAGATGAATCCTGGCGAGGCCAGCGTCAGGAACAGGCAGGCGCCTGCCGCGTAGAACTCCCAGTCCTGGCGGGCTCGCTGACCGATGGAACCCTCCAGCGCCACGCCCAGGCCCCAGGTCAGGAGCGCGAACACGACCAGTTCGAGCAGGCGCCAGGCGAAGGCCTTCTCGGGCACGCGCCTGGGCCCGACGACGAACAGGCGCTCGTTGACGAAAGGCAGGTTGGCGGCGATGACCGCCACCACCAGCACCAGCCAGACCGACGCGCCCTGCGTCACTTCGGTGGGCGGCCGTCAGCCGGCCAGGGCGCGCACGACGACGTCGCGGCACAACGCCATCAGGCCCTCGGGCAACACGCCGAGCAGAAGCGCCGCCGCGCCGTTGGCTGCCAGGAGCACGCCGACGCCGCCCCGCGGCTCGATCGCCACCGCGCCATCGGCCGGCTCGTCGAAGTACATCACCTTCACGACACGAAGGTAGTAGTACGCCGCCACCAGGGACAGCAACACCGCCACGATGGCCAGCACGATGTAGCCCGGCACGTTGGTGGTGACCAGCGCCTGCAGCACCGCGAACTTGGCATAGAAGCCGACCATCGGCGGCACGCCGGCCAGCGAGAACATGAAGACGGTCATCACGCCCGCCAGCCAGGGGCTGCGCTTGCCCAACCCGGCCAGGTCGGACACCTCTTCGTTCTCGAAGCCGGCCCGCGACAGGTACATCACCAGGCCGAAGGTGCCGAGAGTCGTCAGCACATAGGTGACCATGTAGAACATGGCCGAGCTGTAGCCGTTGGCGGCCGACAGCGTGTTGGCGCCGATCACCGTGGGCGTCAGGCCCAGCAGCATGAAGCCGAGCTGGCCGATGGCCGAGTAGGCCAGCAGGCGCTTGAGATTGCTCTGCACGATCGCGGCCAGGTTGCCGATGGTCATCGACAGCACGGACAGCACGATCAGCATCTGCTGCCAGTCGTGCGCCAGCCCGGACAGGCCCTCCACCAGCAGGCGGATGGCGATGGCGAAGGCAGCCAGCTTGGGTGCGCCGGCGATCATCAGCGTGACGGCCGTCGGGGCGCCCTGGTAGACGTCTGGCACCCACATGTGGAAGGGCACCACGCCGAGCTTGAAGCCCAGGCCGGCGACGATGAACACCACGCCGAAAGTCAGCACGGTGGCATTGATCTGGCCGGTCTGGATGGCGTTGAAGACGTCGGGCAGGTCGAGCGAGCGGGTCGCGCCGTAAAGCATCGACATGCCGTACAGCAGGAAGCCGCTGGCCAGCGCGCCGAGCACGAAGTACTTCATCGCCGCCTCGGTGGCCACGGCATGGTCTCGCCGCAGGGCCGCCAGCGCGTACAGCGAAAGGCTCATCAGCTCGAGGCCGACGTAGATGACCAGGAAGTTGTTGGCCGAGATCATCACCGAGATGCCCAGCAGCACGAACATCGCCAGGGTGAAGAACTCGCCCTTGAGCAGCTCGCGCTCGGCCACGTAGGGGCCGGCGTAGGCGATCGTGAGCATCATGGCCAGTGCCGCGCACAGGGCCAGCATGTGGCCCATGGGATCGGACACGACCAGGCCTTGCATGCCGTAGACCGAGGCGGCCGCGGCCTCGCCGCTGAGGCCGACCTGCAGGGCCTTGGCATGCATGAGCGCGACGGCGGCAAGCGAGATCTGCGTCAGCCAGAAGGTGACGCGGCGCTTGGGATCGGTGACGGCCAGGTCCACCAGGGCCACCACGCAGGCGGCCACCAGCAGCAGGATCTCGGGATAGACGACGAGCCAGTTCATTGAAGTCATGTTGTGCGCTCCGGCGGCGTCAGGGCTGCGAGGCCACGGCGGGCAGCTTGGGCAGCTTGGAGGTCGCCACGTGCTGCAGCAGCCCGTCCACGGACGTGTGCATCACGTCGGTGAAGGGCTTCGGGTACAGCCCCATCACCAGCACCGCGAAGGCGAGCATCGCCATCACCAGGAACTCCCGGGCATTGATGTCCTCCAGCTCCTTCACGTGGTGGTTGGCCACGTCCCCGAAGTAGACGCGCTTGTACATCCACAGCGTGTAGGCGGCGCCGAAGATCAGCGCCGTGGCTGCCAGAACGCCGAGCCAGAAGTTGACCTTGACGGTGCCCAGGATCACCATCCACTCGCCGATGAAGCCCGCGGTGCCCGGCAGGCCGCAGTTGGCCATCGCGAACAGCAGCGCGAAGGCGGCGAACCTGGGCATGGTGTTGGCCACGCCGCCGTAGGAAGAGATCTCGCGCGAGTGGACCCTGTCGTACAGGACGCCGATGCACAGGAACATCGCGCCCGAGACGAAGCCGTGCGAGATCATCTGCACCAGGCCGCCCGAAACGCCGAGCTCGTTGAAGATGAAGAAGCCCAGGGTCACGAAGCCCATGTGGGCGACCGACGAGTAGGCCACCAGCTTCTTCATGTCCTGCTGGACCATGGCCACCAGGCCGATGTAGATCACGGCCACGAGGCTGAGCGCGATGATGAACCAGGCGTACTCGTGGCTGGCGTCCGGCGCGATCGGCATCGAGAAGCGAAGGAACCCGTAGGCGCCGAGCTTCAGCATGATCGCCGCCAGCACCACCGAGCCGCCGGTAGGTGCCTCGACGTGGGCATCCGGCAGCCAGGTATGCACCGGCCACATCGGCACCTTGACCGAGAAGGCGGCGAAGAAAGCGAAGAAGAGCAAGGCCTGCGCGGACATCGGCAGCGGCAGCTTGTGCCAGGCCAGGATGTCGAAGCTGCCGCCCGACTTGTAGTACAGGTAGATCAGCGCCACCAGCATCAACAGCGAGCCGAGCAGCGTGTAGAGGAAGAACTTGAAGGCCGCGTAGACGCGCCGCGGGCCGCCCCAGACGCCGATGATGATGTACATCGGGATCAGGGTCGCCTCGAAGAAGACGTAGAACAGCAGCCCGTCGACGGCCGAGAACACGCCGATCATCAGGCCCGAAAGGATCAGGAAGGCACCCATGTACTGGTGCGCCCGTTCCGTGATCACCTCCCAGCCGGCGATCACCACGATCACGGTGATGAAGGCGGTGAGCAGCACGAACCAGACCGAGATGCCGTCGACGCCCAGGTGGTAGCGCACATTGAAGCGCTCGATCCACGCCAGGTTCTCCTGGAACTGCATCGCCGCGGTGGCAGTGTCGAAGCCGGTGATCAGCGGCAGCGTGACGAGGAAGCTGACGATGGCACCGACGAGCGCGAACCAGCGCGTCGCGCCGGGGTTGCTGTCGCGGCCGATGGCCAGCAGCAGGATGCCGAAGGCGATCGGCAACCAGATGGCAACGCTCAAAAGACCCATTCTTGTTCTCCGCCCTCTCGGTTCAGCGAGCCACCAGGCTCATCAGGTAGGGCCACAGTTGCCACGTCATGAGACCGAAGATGCCCAGCACCATCACGAGCGCGTACCAGGACAGGTAGCCCGTCTGGATGGTGCGCACGACACCGGCGATGGCGCCGACGCCACGCGCCGAGCCGTTGATCAGTCCGTCGATCACGCCCACGTCACCGCCCTTCCACAGGCCACGGCCCAAGGCGCGCGCAGCGGCGGCGATGATGTTCTCGTTGATCCAGTCCATGTAGTACTTGTTCTCGAGCACCCGCACGACCGGTGCGAAGGTGCGCGCGAAGGCCGCCGGGATGCCAGGCTTGACCAGGTAGAACACGTAGGCCGTGACGACGCCGGCCAGGGCCAGCCAGAACGGCAGCGAAGTGAAGGCGTGCAAGCCCATGGCGGTCGCGCCGTGGAACTCCTCCTTCAGTTCCTCCATTGCCGGGTGCAGTTCGTGGTTGACGAAGACCGCACCCTGGAAGAAGTCGCCGAACAGCATCGGACCGATGGTCATGAAGCCGATCACCACCGATGGCACGGCCAGCAGCAGCAGCGGAGCCGTCACTACCCAGGGGGACTCGTGAGGAACGTGCACTTCGCTGTGGTCGCCCGGCTCTTCATGGGCGCCGTGGTCTTCCGGCGGGAAGGGCTTGTGATGGAAGCGCTCCTTGCCATGGAAGACGAGGAAGTACATCCGGAACGAGTAGAAGGCGGTCACGAACACGCC
>CAMLGG010000256.1 GCA_946479475.1 uncultured Ideonella sp.
GTCGCCCGCGCGGCGCACGATCACCGTGTCGCCGATGCGCACGTCCTTGCGGCGGGTCTCGTCCTCGTTGTGCAGGGTGGCGTTGCTGACCGTCGTGCCGCCGACGAAGACCGGCTCCAGCTTGGCCACCGGCGTGAGCTTGCCGGTGCGGCCGACCTGGATGTCGATGCCGAGCACGCGGGTCATCTGCTCCTGCGCCGGGTACTTGTGCGCGACCGCCCAGCGAGGCTCACGGCTAACGAAGCCGAGCTTCTCCTGCAGGGCGCGGTCGTTGACCTTGTAGACCACGCCGTCGATGTCGAAGGGCAGCGCGTCGCGCTTGGCGGCGATCGCCTGGTGGAACTCGACCAGGCCCGGCGCGCCCTGCACCACGGCGCGGTCGTCGTTCACCGGCAGGCCGAAGGCGCGGATCGCATCGAGGATGGCGCTGTGCGTGGGCGGCCTTTCCCAGCCTTGCGTGTCCCCCAGGCCGTAGGCGAAGAAGCTGAGCTTCTTGTCGGCGAGCGAACGGTTGTCGAGCTGGCGCACGGCGCCCGCGGCGGTGTTGCGCGGGTTGATGAAGGTCTTGCCGCCCTTCTCGCGCTGGCGCTCGTTCAGGCGCTCGAAGTCGTCGCGCCGCATGTAGACCTCGCCGCGCACCTCCAGCACCGGGGGCGGCGCCTTGACGTGAAGCCTGAGCGGGATCTGGCCGATGGTGCGGATGTTGTGCGTCACGTCCTCGCCGGTCTCGCCATCGCCCCGGGTGGCCGCCTGTACGAGCACGCCTTCCTCGTAGCGCAGGTTGATGGCCAGGCCGTCGAACTTCAGCTCGGCGGCGTACTCGACCGGCGGGTCGCCCTCGGTCAGGCCCAGCTCGCGCCGGACGCGCGCATCGAAGGCCTGGGCGCCGCCCGCAGTGGTGTCCGTCTCGGTGCGGATGCTGAGCATCGGCACGGTGTGCCTGACCGGCACGAGGCCCGGCAGGACCTGGCCGATCACCCGCTGCGTCGGCGAATCGGGCGTCAGCAGCTCGGGATGCGCGGCCTCGAGCGCCTGCAGCTCCTGGAACAGCTTGTCGTACTCGGCATCCGGGATGACCGGCTCGTCGAGGACGTAGTAGGCGTGGGCGTGGCGGTGGAGTTGCTCGCGCAGTTCGGCGGCGCGCTCGGCGGGGGTCTTCTTTTCGGCCATCCGGCGAGTGTACGAAGGCCGGCAAGCTGCTAGACAGCCTTCACGGCGCCAACCCCTCACCCGGCCCCGCCTGCGTCACCCGCGTCACCATCACCTGATCCACCCGGTAGCGGTCCACGTCCATCACCTCGAAGCGCCAGCCCTCCCACACCACGCTGTCGGTGCGCTTGGGGATGCGGCGCAGCATCACCATGAGGAAGCCGGCGAGCGTGTCGTACTGGCCGGGTTGGGGCCACTCTTCGATGCCCAACGCGCGCTGCAGGTCCGGCACCGGCGTGCTGCCGTCGGCGAGGAAGCTGCCGTCGTCGCGGCGCACGATCTGGTCCTCGTCGGGCGAGGTGACCATCGCGCCCATCACCGTGCTCATCACGTCGTTCAGCGTGATCACGCCCACCACCAGGCTGTACTCGTTGACGATGACCGCGAAATCCTCGTGGGCGCTGCGGAACTGACTGAGCATTTCCGCCAGCGTCAGCCTGTCCGGCACGATCAGCACCTTCTTCACCAGGCCCGAATCGGCGCAGGCGCGCAGCGAAAGCGGCTGGCCCAGCAGGACGCGCTGGAAGAGATCGGTCGCGTCGACGTAGCCGAGCACCTCGTCGATGCCCTCGCCGCAGACGAGGTAGGTGGAATGGGGTTCGTCCGCCACCCGGTTGCGCAGCAACGCCTCGTCGTCGTCCATCGAGAGGTAGACGATGCGCTCGCGGGTCGTCATCGCGGTCTCGACGGTACGGGTCTCCAATTCGAAGACGTTCTCGATCACCTGCTGCTCTTCGCTCGCCACCGCGCCGCCGGCGGCGCCAGCGGCGGTCAGCGCCAGGATGTCGTGATGGGTCACGCGGTCGTCGCGCGCCTGCGGCAGGCCGAGCAGGCGAGACAGGGCGCCTGACGCACCGTTGAAGACCCACACCAGCGGCTTGAGCAGGGTCGTGAGCACGCTCATCGGCCCGACCGTGCGCATGGCCAGCTGCTCCGGGTCGTTCATGCCCAGGCGGCGCGGCACGAGGTCGGCGAGCACGATGAACAGCGAGGTGATGGCGAGGAAGGACAGCGCGAAGCCCAGCGTCTGCGCCCGCTCCTCCGGCATCGCGTAGGCCAGCAGCGAGGCGAAGTGCGGCGTCAACGCCCCCTCGCCCACGATGCCGCCGAGGATGGCCACCATGTTCAGGCCGATCTGCACCACGGTGAAATAGTGGCCCGGCGCCTCCTGCACCGCCAGCACGCGCAGGGCCCTCGCGTCGCCGTCGTCGGCCAGGCGCTGCAGCCTCAGCCGCCGGGCGGCGGCGATCGAGATCTCGGCCACCGAGAAGAAAGCCGCCGCGGCGATGAGCAGCCCGATGAGCAGCAGCTGGGTGGCCATGGCGGGCTCAGCGCTTGAGCCAGGCCACCAGCTCTTCGGTCAGCAGCAGCTCGTTCAGCTCCTCGTCCGCCAGGCCGACGAAGCGGCGGATGTCGGGGATGGCCACGAAGCCGGTGTTCGAGAACTCGTCGCCTACCGATTCGAGGAAGGGGAATCGGCTGCCCTGGTTCGAGACGCCGAGGAAGAGGATGTAGACCTCGTCCTGCCGTGCCTGCGACTCGCGCAGCACCTTGCGCGTTCGGTCCTTGTCGTTGTTGTCGCCGTCGGTGATCACGGTCACGAGCGAGCGCTTGCGTTGCCCCGGCACCGCCGCCCCGCCCTGCTCCGCCTTGAAGCCGAACAGCCGGCCCAGCAGGCCGACGGGCCGGGCATCCGACTCGATCCAGCCATACAGCCGCAGGAAATCCTCGACGCCGTAGCTGTAGTCGGTGCCGCCGTTCCAGCCCGGCACGCGGCCGATGACCTGGCGCTGCACGAAGTCGGCGTAGTTGGCGGTGGTGACGCTGCCCACGCGGTGCACGTGGCGCTCGCCGTGGCTGAAGGTCGTCACGTCGAGCTTGCCGTCCGGATCGAAGGTCAGGCCCCAGGGGATGAGGCGGGTCAGCAGGCGGTTGGTCGTGCCGTCCTGGTGTTCGTCCTCGAACGAGCCGCTGACGTCGAGCAGCACGCCCATGTCCATCACCGGCGGCTGGGTGACGCCGGCCTTGTGCAGGCACAGCTGCAGCGCGGCCTTGGACTTCTCGAGGTTGAGCTGAAGGGCCATTCGCGGGCTTCTCCGGTCAGGTTCGTTGGGGCTTGAGGGTGAGCATCAGCGACTGCAGCGGGTCGAGCAGGCTGAAGCGCTGGGTGTCGTTGAGCTGCTCGGCCGGCATGGTGGCGGCCAGCGAGAGCCAGGCGGGCAAGGCATGCAGCACGGCATCGCGCAGGCGCTGGGCCATCTGGGCATAGGCGGTGTCGAGCTGCTGCAGCTGGATGGCATGCTGCTGCAGCAAGGCGGTGGACTTCAGCAGCTCGGCCTCGCGGTGGTCGAGGGCAGCCAGCCGCCGGTCGTCGCCGAAGTGCCCGCGCAGCTCGGCCAGCGCGATGAGCGCGCCGTGCAGCGCATCGGCGGTCTGCTGCAGCTCGCCCTGCATCGCGGCGAGGCGGTCGCGGTGGTCGGTGAGCAGGGATTCGCCTTGCTGCAGCTGGCCTCGCAGGCCGTCCAGTTCAGGCCGCGTCTCGGCCAGGGCCTGGCGCAGGCTGCGGCGACGCCAGGGCAAGGCGCCCGGCTCCAGCGCCTCGGCCAGTTCCTGCAGCAGCTCGTGCAGGCGCTCGACGTGGCGGGTGGTGGCGCGCAGCGGCTCCTGGTCCACCAGGCGCAACACGCGGTCGACCAGGCGGGCCACGCCCTCCTGGGCCGGCCGGCCGAGCGACTCGACGGACTTGGCGGCGAAGGTCTCGGGCACCACGCCCGAGAGCACGGCCGCGGCCTGCTCCACGGCAGTGTCGGTCGACTGGGGATGACGCTCGCGCAATGCGGCCGTCTCCACCGACAAGCCGCGCCGCTCGGTGCCGCGGACCTTGGTAATGGCCGCCGGCGCGGCAGCGGCCAAGGGTGCGGGCGCCGGCATCGGCGCGCCGAGCCCGCTCGGCAAGGCGGTGGCGCGTGGGGGCGGTGGCGGTTCAGGCGAAGGCGGCGCGACCGGCGCGGGCCCGATCACCGTCGGCCGCGGCGCGCCCGCGGGTGCGGCCTCGGGCGCCGGCGCCGCAGCGGGCGGGCCGTTGCTGCCGATGACGGTCGGGCGCAGGCTCACGGCGCTCGGGCGATCAGGAGAAGTGGGCGAGGACGGTGTTGAAGTCGCCGTTGAAGCCCACTCCCACCGAGGCGAAGCTGGCCTTGCCGCCCGCCTCGATCAGGATGGAGCCCATCTGCACGCCGATGAACTCGCCGAACTGGTCGGACAGGGTGGCGCTCATCAGCTCGCGGCCGCTGGAGTTGATCACCGTGACCCGCGCGTTCTTCACGTCGGCGAAGCGGCGCGCGCCGGAGGCGGCGTGGATCATCGCCACCAGCGGGATCTCGACATGGCCCTGTGGCGGCGAGGCGAGCTTGGAAGGGTCGATGCGGATCCACTCGTCGTCGCCCTCGGCCAGGCCGTCCTGCGCATCCGGGCTGTGCACGAGCGCGCCGCCGTGGATCTCGAAGCTGCCGTCGGCCTTCTTGTCGAGCACGCCCACCTCCTGGCCGCCGATGCGGCGGCGCACGTTGTAGGTCGACAGGATGTCCTCGAAGGCGCCGGCCTTGGCGCCCGCGCCGGTGTTCACGCCGACGATGGCGTGCAGGTCGAGGTCGGTCTTGCCGCTCGCGGACTTCTCGTCCCACGAGAGCTTGATGGTGAAGACCTCGTTCTTGTTGAGGTTCAGCTGCAGCTTGGCGGCCTGTTCGCCGGGCTTGGTCAGGTTCAGGACGAGACTGGTCATGGGGCCTCGATGAGGTTGAAGATGATGCGGCGGCTATCTTCGCCCAAGCGGCCGTCAGCGGCTCAAGGGCAGGTCGGGCCGGATGGCCGCGCCGAGCTCGGCCAGCTCGCGCCGGGCCTGGGCCGTGATCTCGTGGGCGGCCTGGAACTTCTTCTTGTTCTCCTCGGCGGCGCGGTCGACGATGGCCACCAGCTCGCGCGTGTCGGCCACGATCTTCTTGAGGCCCTCGGCCTGCGCCAGCCGGTTGTCGCCGGGCGCGTTCGCGGCCTTGCCGACCACGTCCTTCATCAGCGCGGAGCGCACCGCCAGCAGGTTCGCATCCAGCGCCGCGCCCTGCTCGGCCAGGCGCTGAACGCCCTGGGTGACCAGCGTGCCGTGGATCGTCAGCAGCGTCATCTTGATGCTGGCGAAGCGGCTGGAGGCGGTGGTCATCGTCTCCTGCAGGGTCGCGATGCCGGCGTTCTCCAGCATGCGCACGGTGAGCTGGTCGGCCGGCAGGCGGGTGAGCGTGCCTTCGAGCGCCAGCGTGCGGCTTTCGAGCGCCTGCAGCTTCTCGTTCAATGCCCGCAGCTCGGTGGCATCGGCTCCCTGCGCCGCCATGCGCGCGACCTCGTCGCGCGACTGCGCCAGCCAGGCCAGCATGAAGGCCACGACCAAGCCGAACTGGCGGAAGTGCTCGCGGTAGCTCTCCTTGAGCTGCTCCTGCGTGCGCAGCTCGCCTTCGAGGCGGCGCTGCTCGTCGGCGAGCTCCGTCTCCATCGCCTTGAGCACGTCGTTCAGCGTCTTGGTCTTGCCGGCGGCGCGCAGGCGGATCTCCTCGAACGCGCGCTGCATGGCCTTGGCCAAAGCCTTCTTGCTGAACATGCCGGCCACGCGCTCCATGAACGTCGGCTTGGCGTTCAGGATCTCCTCGGCCAGGGCCGGCAGGCGCTGCTCGTCGACCGCCTCGCCCAGGCGCGAGACGAGGGTGAATATCCTCGGCTGCTCGCCCTTCTCGATCCTGTCGAGGAAGCCCCCTAGCGTGCGATGCAGGGCCACCTCGGCCTCGCTGCCGAGCTTGGCGATGTCGAGCAGCGAGGTGCCGGCCAGGCTGCGGCCCGTCAGCTCGGCCCTCACCTGCTGGACCTGCTCGGGCGTGAGACGCAGCGGGAAGTCGGCCGGCAGGGCCAGCTCGCCCGAAGCGGGCGCTGCCTCGGGCAGCACGGCCGCGGGCGGCGGCGTGAAAAGGCTCGTCGGCGCCACGGCGCCGCTGGATTCACCATCAACCATCGACAGGTTTCCTCGTGTCTCGACAGCCGGCGGGCAACCCGCCGCCGGCCGGCGGATTGTGGATCAGCTGAACAGCCGCCGAGCCGCCGGGCTGCCGGCCGACAGGTCGCGCGACTCGAGGGCGCGGTAGAGCCGGTCCAGCTCCTGGCCGATGGCAGCGAAGGCATGCAGCGTGATGGGCTGGTTCTGGTCGTCGACCAGCGTGGCGTCGAGGTCGTCGGCGAGCTTGCGGGCATGCTGCTGCCAGGCGGCGAAAGGCTCGGCCGTCTCCAGCGTCTGGGGCACGTCCAGGCTCAGCGCCAGCTCGCGCAGCGCCGCATGGCCCGGGTCCTCGGCCAGCGCGGCCTGGGGGTCGAAGGACAGCACCAGGATCGGCGGCGCGCCCTCTTCCGCCGCCGGCAGCACCAGGCGGCCCGGCACCGAGCCGGGCACGAAGCCGTGCCGCGTCGCCGCCTGCTGCACGTAGCCGACCGACCAGGCGATGGAGTTGGCGCGCAGCACGGCCGTGAGCTGCGCATCGTGCTGGCTCGCGAAGGCGTCGAGCTCGCGGGCGCGGGCCACGGCGTCGAGCATGTCGGGGAAATCCGCCATCGCGCTCAGGCCCTCGGCGAAGGCCTCGACCTTCTGCGCGAATTCCGAGTACTCGATCTCGTTGACCGCGCCGTGGCGGTTGGCCATCTGCAGGCCGGCCTGGAACTCGCCGTAGCGCTGGCCGGCGCGAGGCAGCTCCCACTCGCCCGTCTCGGCGTTCAGGCCCTCGATGTGGAAGGGCTTGGTGCCGGCGCGGCGGCTGCCGGGCAGGTGCTGCAAGGCCAGCTCGCCGGTCACCGGCGATTCGGGCGTGATGGTGGCGATGGCGTCGATCAGCGCATCGACCCTGGCCTGCCGACGCGGGATGATCACGGGCAACGGGCGCGTCTGTTCCAGCACGGGGCCGTCTTCGCCGGCTGCGGGGTCGCCCTCTCCCAGCGTCGGCTCCGCGCGAAGCGACGGTTCGGCCACGGCCACCGGCTGCTGCGCCAGCCGGGGCTGCTCGCGCCGGGCGTTCCATGCGCCGTGGACGACGACACCCAGAAGCACCAATCCGGCCAGGATCGCCAACGCCACGGTAAGCGTCATGCCGCCTCCGCCATGCTGACCGCCGCTTCCATGTCCACTGCCACGATCCGCGAGACGCCCTGCTCCTGCATGGTCACGCCAATGAGCTGCTCGGCCATCTCCATCGCGATCTTGTTG